>JBARHV010000286.1:0-27395 GCA_049799415.1 Silvibacterium sp. | reverse complement strand
GTGTAGGACCAATCGATCGGCTTGATCGCACGCCATACTTTTACTTTTTCCTGGCGCACAGCGTCCGCTTCGAAGGAAACTGGTGGCTCCATACAGACAAACGAAAGCAGCTCCATCATGTGGTTCTGCACCACATCGCGCAGCGCTCCGGCTTTCTCGTAGAACGGCCCGCGTCCTTCGATGCCAATGCTCTCAGCAACCGTGATCTGCACATGATCGATGTAGTTGCGGTTCCAGATCGGCTCAAAGATGCCGTTGGCAAACCGAAATACGAGGATATTCTGAACGGTTTCCTTGCCCAGGTAGTGATCGATGCGAAAGATCTGGCCCTCATCGAACACTTTATTTACGTCATCGTTCAATTCGCGCGCGCTCTCAAGATCATGCCCAAACGGCTTCTCGATAATCACGCGCACAGTCCCGTTCTTCGGGTGCGCCATCCCGTGATCGCCCAGCCGATGGATAATGTCGGAAAAATATTCCGGCGCGACCGCCAGGTAAAACAGCCGGTTGCCCTTGGTTCCATGCTCTTGATCGTACTTTTCCAGCAACGCCTTAAGGCCGGCATAGCCGCCATCGTCGTCAAAGTTCATGGCGTGGTAGCTGACCTTGTCAATGAACGCCTTGAGCTTGTCAGCGCCGGGCTTCACGCCTCCAAACTCCAGAATGCCGTTCATCATATCCTCAGCAAAGCTCGCTCCCAGATCGCGGCGCGCCACGCCCACAATTCCGAACTCTTCCGGCAAAAGTCCAGCCTGCTCCAGATGAAACAACGCAGGCAGCAGCTTCCGCTTCGTAAGATCGCCGGAAGCGCCAAAGATAACGACCACGCCTGGCTCAGGAACGCGCTCGTTCCTCTGTGACGCCTGGGCTACATCTTCAGGCGAGATATTGATCGCAGCTGCGGCCATCTCCTACTCCTTGCCCGGTCTTCTCCGGGCTTCCATCTTCATCAGGTTTCGTCTTCGGCCTTAGTCCTTCTTCACCGCGTGTCCGCCGAACTCATTCCGCATAATCGCCAGCATGCGGTCGGTAAAGTTGTTCGTCTCCCGTGACCGGATGCGGCGAATCAGCGACTCAGTAATAATCGGCGCTGATACGTTCAGGTCAATCGCTTCCGCCACCGTCCAGCGCCCTTCACCGGAGTCGACAACATACGGCTCCAAACCCTCAAGCGTGGGATTCTTCTTCAGCGCATCGGCGGAAAGATCCAGCAGCCACGACCGGACAACGCTGCCGTAGCGCCATATCTCGGCAATCTGCGCCAGATCCAGATTCATCTCCTTCTTCTGGCCCATGATGGCAAAGCCCTCGGCGTAGGCCTGCATCATTCCATATTCAATACCGTTGTGGACCATCTTGACGAAGTGTCCGGCTCCAGCGGGTCCGGTACGCCCCCAACCCTTGTCCTTGGCTGGCGCAAGCGCCTCAAAGATGGGCCGTAAGCGCTCGACAACATCCTCGTCGCCGCCCACCATCATGCTGTAGCCTTCCTGCAACCCCCATACCCCGCCCGAGGTGCCCACATCCACAAAATTGAAGCCTTCACCCTTCAACGCCGTGTAACGCCGCTGCGAGTCTTTGTAATTCGAGTTGCCGCCGTCGATAAAGATATCGCCCTTCTGCATCAGCGGCTTCAGTTTCGCAATCGTCTCATCCACTGGATCGCCCGCCGGAACCATCAACCAGATCGCGCGTGGCGTAGCCAGATTCTTCACCAGGCCTTCAAGCGAGTTCACGCCGACGGACCCGGTATCGCTCAACCGCTTCACGGCATCGGCGCTGAAGTCGAAGCCCACAATCTTGTGCCCTGCGCGGCGCAGACGCTCCGCCATGTTGCCGCCCATCTTGCCCAATCCGATTAAGCCAAGTTCCATCGCCTTGTCCTCCAAACCTTTCGTTGTTCCCAATTCCTGTTGTCGATCTGTTTGTTGAGATGCAGCATCTGTCGTGGAGATTCCAGAACGAAACGCTGTCTATCTCCGAAATCACAAAGAATCACGAGTTGGAGCAGGCGCAGAGAAGGCCCGCACCCACTCTCAAACTAGCCGCCATTCTGCGGTTTTGCCGCCTCCGGCATGTAGCGGGCCTCGATCGCCAGCACCTTGTTCAGCCGCCGCACAAAGCGTTCTTCCTGCTTCTGGAAGGTTGCATGCAGAAAGCTGGCCACCAGGTCGAAGGCCAGCGCCGAACCAATAATGCGCGCCCCCATCACCAGCACATTCATGTTGTCGTGCTCCACTCCCTGGTGCGCTGAATAGGTGTCGTGACACATGCAGGCGCGGATGCCCGGCATCTTGTTGGCAGCCACATTCACGCCGACTCCGCTGCCGCAAATCAGAATGCCGCGTTCCGCCCGGCCAGCTATCAAAGCGCGCCCGACGGCCTCGGCAAAGTCGGGATAATCCGACGGCTCCGCGTTGTAAGCACCCAGGTCAATCACCTCATGGCCCAGCCGCTCCAGATAACCGCGAACCTCCTCCTTCAGCGCAAATCCCGCGTGGTCCGCGCCAATCGCTAGTTTCATGGTTATTTCTCCGCCAGCGCCGGCTGCGATTTACGCGCGCGTTCCACCAGCGTCTTCGCGCGCTTCACGACATTTGCAACGCCAAAGCCAAACTCCTCAAGAACTTTTGCTCCCGGCGCAGAAGCGCCGAAGCGGTCCACTCCAATCACGTCGCCGTGACGTCCCACATACTTCCACCAGCCCAGCGTCGCTCCGGCCTCGATCGCCAGTTTCGGCAAGTGGTCCGGGAAAATCGAAGCCTTGTACGCTTCACTCTGCTCTTCAAAGAGCTTCCAACTCGGCATCGACACCACGCGCGCCGTAATACCCTCTTTTTTCAGCTCCGCCGCCGCCTGAATCGCAGGCCAAAGTTCCGCCCCCGTGCCTACCATCAGCAAATCCGGCGATTCGCCGCCCTGCTCCACAACATACGCGCCATGCTTTACACCCTGGTAAATGTCGCGCTTCGCCGGGTCGAGAATTGGCAGGTCCTGCCTCGACAGCGCCATAAACGCTGGACTCTTGCGCTCCAGAGCCAGCCGCCACACGGCTGCTGTCTCATTCGCGTCTGCTGGACGAAAATCCGTGAGCTTTGGCACCGCGCGTAGCATCATCAGCTGCTCGATTGGCTGGTGTGTCGGTCCGTCTTCGCCCAGAGCGATGGAGTCATGCGTAAAGACGAAGATCGACTGCGTCTGCATGATCGCTGCCATCCGCATCGCGGACTTGCAGTAATCCGAGAACGTGAAGAACGTCGATCCATACGGAATCAATCCGCCGTGCGCCGCCATCCCATTCACCGCCGCGCACATGCCGAACTCGCGCACGCCAAACCAGATGTTCCGGCCTTTTGGGTCGACGTGGAAATTGCCGCCGTCTTTCAGAATTGTCTTGGTCGATGCCGTCAGGTCCGCCGCGCCTCCAATCAGCTCCGGCACGTCTTTCGCAAACGCATTCATCACTACATTCCCGGCGTTGCGTGTGGCCATCGGCTTTGCATCCGCGGCAAACACAGGCAGCGATTTCTCCCAGCCGTCCTTCAGCTTGCTTGCCTGCGTCCGCTCGAACTCAGCTGCGAGCTCCGAAAATTTGCTCTTGTACTCGGCAAAGAGCGACTTCCACTCCTGCTCATACTTCGCGCCACGCTCCAGAATCGTCGACCAGTTCTTTTGCGCCTCTTCAGGCACGTAGAAGAACTTGTCCGCCGGCCAGCCCAGATGTTCCTTGGTCTGGATTGCATCGTCCGGGCTTAAAGCCTCGCCATGCACCTTGTTCGTGCCGGCCAGAGGGCTGCCATAGCCGATCACCGTGCGCACAGCAATCAGCGAAGGCTTGTCAGTCACCGCCTTGGCGGCTTCAATGGCCTTCGAGATCGCATCCAGATCATTGCCGTCCGCCACGCGCTGCACATGCCAGTGGTAGGCCTCGAAGCGCTGCTCGACATTTTCAGTGAACGATAGGTCCGTCGGACCATCTAGCGAGATCAGATTGTCGTCATAGAGAAAGATCAGCTTGCCCAAACCCAGCGTCCCGGCCAGCGATGCCGCTTCATGCGATATGCCTTCCATCAGATCGCCGTCGCCGCAGATTCCATAGGTATAGTGATCGACGATCTTGCAGCCGGGCTGGTTGTACACCGCGGCCAGATGCTTCTCCGCCGCCGCCAGTCCTACCGCCATGGCAAGCCCCTGCCCAAGGGGTCCGGTCGTCACTTCCACACCGTCGGTATCGCCGCGCTCCGGATGCCCCGGCGTTCTCGACCCATACTGGCGAAACTGCTGCAGGTCCTCGATGGTCACGTCATAGCCAGAAAGATGCAGCGCGCCATACAACAGTGCGGACGCGTGCCCGTTTGAAAGCACGAAACGATCACGGTTTGGCCAGTGGGAGTTCTTCGGATTGTGCCGCATGAATTTGTGAAACAGCAGATACGCCATCGGCGCATCGCCCAGCGGCGCTCCCGGATGCCCGCTTTTGGCCTTATCTACCGCATCCACGGCCAAAAACCGCAGCGCATTGATCGACAACTGATCTACTTCACTCATAAAGACCTTCCTCTTGTTGCTGGAACCATGAAATCTCTGCCTGTTTTGTTTGTCTAATTCCCACCTGATGGCGCTTCTTCAACGGCCACATCAAAATTGCGGCCTTCCCAGCGGTTTTCTTCCGTCCAGAAAAGGGTAAATGAAAGCTGGTCCGTTTGCTTCGCCGCCGTCGGCAGGTCCGCAAACGATCCCACGCATCCCAGCGCCGTGGATTCCAGTGTCTCCGTGGTTTTCCACTGGTCCGCCGTCCACACCACGCGAAAATGCTGCTGCGCGATAATCCGCAGAACCCGCCCGGCCTGCACGCTCTTCACGGGACGACGCATTTTGAAGACTTCCATCTGGGCGTGGGCATGACCCTTCGCATAACGTCGCTCCACGGGAGTGATGCGGTCGAACACCTCGCCTTCAAAGGCCGAGCGCAGCAATTTAAGGTACTCGGCGTGCGCCCACACCAACGGCATCGCCGAACCCGCCGGGCCACCCAGCTCCAGGCCGCGCAGATTCGGCCTGTCCCATATCTGTTCCGGCAGCATGCCGCCCTCTGAAGCAAACTTCTCATACGTCGCAATCAACGGAGCGATGTCGTGCCCCGCGGCAAGCTCGTAGTGCGCGCGCTCGCCCAGCAGCAAAGGCCATGCGCCGCCTTCGCCATAACCCTCGAAAGGCCCACCGTCGGCTCGCTGTCCGTAACCGTCGTGGTTATAGCGCCGCCAGCAGGGCCCCTTCGGGGTCTCGACCTTCAGCACGTAGTCCACGACCTTCAGCGTGTCCACAATCAGCGGATCATCTGCGCTTCGCACGCCGTAGCGCACCAGCTCCAGGAACCCCGCGTCAATAATCTCCCGCGCTTCATACTCCGTTTGCTCCCCCGGCTGCCGATTTGAAATATGCACAGTCTCGCGCCCGCAGCCATCGTGGGCATAAGGATCTCCGCACTCCGGCGGACGAATCCTCATGTAATGCCGTTTTATGTCCGGATGCAGCACGCCATTATTGGTGACCGTCCAGTCCTCCAGGTGCCCCTCAATCCAGTCCGCGTGCTCTTCAAGAAAAGTGGCCAGCTCCACCGCCCCATGCGTGTGCATCATGTCAGCCGCGCAGATCAGCGCCGAGATCACCGCCGCCAGCGTCGAAGGTGAGTAACCCGCGTTCTCCTCCCATCGCTCCTGCTGCGTCACCGGAGCATTGCGTACCAGGTATGCCGCCGCCCGCTCCACGAATGACACGATGTCAAACTTACCCAGCCCGTCCAGCTTCCACAGCCGCCACGCCAGAATAATCGGGAAGGCCACCTCATCCAGCTGAATCCCCGTCCAGTACGGCGTTCCATTTACCCAGAAGTTCTGTGAGAAACCGCCGTCAGGATTCTGCGTGCAGGCCAGGTACACCAGCGCGCGTCGCGCCGTCTCCACGCGCCCGCAGGCCAGCAGCGCCGTTGCGCTCTGCACCATATCGCGCGTCCACACCAGGTGATACCCGCCCAGGTCGTCATCGCCCTTGGCATACCCCCAGGGAATCGAAGCCGACGCAATGAATGCGCCCGCGTAAGTTTTGTCCTCGTGCGCCAATACGATGTTGTGGCTGATCTGCAGCAGTCGTCCGCCGTCTTTTGACTGCGACGCCAGCTCATGTGGACTCGCCGTCCGGTGCCATTGCTCAATAAATCGCCGCAAATGGTGCTCGAACGGAGTAGCCAGCGCACCCATCGTTGTCGAGAGCGCCGCATGGTGGCCCTCGCCAAAGCCGATCGCGACGGTAAATTCACGTGTACCCGCAGCTTCAATCTCGCCCATGACCGCAACATTGCCGTTCAGCGCCGAACCGAACTGCCAGTCCATAAGGAAGTTCTGTTTCAGGTCCTGCCATCCGTCGCTCGCACCCACATACCCACAGCTTGCGCGGCTAAAACCGCAATCGGCGGCCATCGCTAACGACGATCCGTCCTTCCAGGCCAGCAGAATCCGCTTGCCAGCCACCTCAATCACGCGCGCGGAATTATTCGCGCCGCCCCCATCGACGTGCGGCGACATCAGCGCATAGAGCTTCAACCGCGACAGCAGGTCCTCAACACCCTCCAGACGCACATGGATCAACACCACCGGATAGTGCGGATCGCTGATGATCTCCTTGGTTAACGTGTAGCGCCCGTCGCGGTCGCGCGACGTAATGCGCACCCCAAGGGCATCCGCGTCGATATATGCGAACTCATGGTCCAGGTCGCGCTTGTCTTCATGGAAGAAGCTCTCGCCATCCGTGATCAGAAACTCCATGTCCCGCACCTGCGGACGATCGATGGTCGGGTAGTACACCTCATTCAGGATGCCGTGGGAGACAGTAAACCACGCCCGGCTCGAAGCCGAATAAGCCGTGCCCACTGTGTCCTTCACGCTCGATGTCCAGCGCGGCTCCAGGCCGGGAGCGCCAAATGCGTTCCCCTCCTGATCCAGCCACAAATATTCAGGTTCGGAATTGGTCATGCAAACGCCCCCTCAGGACAAACTTCGTGTGGATCAAATCTTGTGAAGAACTCTAGGACGAACCATCAGATTCATCTGTACACGGCAAGGTTACACATCTCTTCTTTCAACTGCCTCAAAGCCAGGTTACAAAACCTGCCGGTTCGCATCCGGGTCAGGATGAAACTGCACCTCATCCATCGCATGCGTAATCTCGTGATTCCTCATGAAGTACTCCCAGCAAAAACCACTGCGTAAATTCTCCGCCATCAGCACGCTGATTCCCTGGTCGATGCCGAGAATATCCTCGGCGAACCATTTCGTTTTGGGATTGAATGCGTCCACAAACCCATACCGCGTCCAGATCCTGTCGCCTATCTCCTTTTTCATGCTCAACAGCACATGCGAGCATTCCGGAGGAAGAAACGGCAGCGACCCCGCCGTCGCGCACGGCACCAGCGTCCCGTCCAGCGGCCCCATCGACGGTGGACCACCCCACACGCGATACCCGTCTCGCGAATCCGAAGCCGTAATCCCCCACATATTCTGGTCGATCCACGGAAATTTCCGCCCCAGCACCAGACACCAAAGCTGATGGCACCGCGTCGCCGCAATTGAATTGGTGAAGTAATTCGTGTGCAGGTCGCGCAGGTTGCGGAAGTCGCACCACGCATGCGCGTATTGGTGGATAAACAGCGGCGCAACCCCGCTGATGTATTGGATTCCGCCATACTCGATCACCGGCCTCTGCAGATCGTTCCAGGTGGAGGCGGGAATCGCATGCGTCGGCGATCCGATCGCCATCAGATACATCGTCATCAGCTCCGAGTAAATGTCCCAGCGATGCGTCAGAAATCCCTGGTCCGGCAGCCAGCCCATCGAGAGCGTCTGTCCGTCATTCAGCATCCACTGCCAGTCGATGCGCCGGTAAAAGGTGGTTGCCAGCGCCTCGATACGCGCGTTTCCTGAAAAATACTGGCGGCACAGCAGCACCCCGCACAGCAACAGAGACGTGTCGATCGACGACACCTCGCTGCCGAACATCCGCTCTCCGCTCTCAATGTCGATAAAGTGATAAAGAAATCCGTGCTCATGCGGACATTCCTCCAGCAGAAACGCCAGCGTCTTCTCCACGCGCTCTTCGCACAGGTTGGGCAGCAGGTAATTCCGTTTTGCTGCAATGCAAAGCGCGCTCAGGCCAAATCCCGTGGCGGCAATGCTTGACACGCGGCTCAGCGACAGGCCAATGGCCGGAGCGCGGTCCCTCACCAGCCCAGTCTTGATACTTACCTCGTTGTAGAAGAAATCGCAGCCCCGGCCCTCAAGGTCATCCAGCAGCGCGTCGGCCTCTTTCGAGATCTGCGTCAGCGGGCGGTTGAAAAACACGCCTGGCCCCTGCTTGTACCCCTGCGCGGCTTCTGATTCGGTCTTCGGCTCTTGTCCCGGCGTCACAGGAGGCGCCTGCGGCTGGTTCTGGAAGCCCGCGGCAAGCGACACCGCCGGCGCGCCCAGTGCGAGCACGCTCGAAGCCCCTGCTGTCCTCAGCAGTTGCCTGCGGGTTATCTTTGCGCGAGCCAAAACAGAGTCATTACTACAGATGCAGCCGTTAGCCAAAACGGTACATCTGTCTTCGTAGTCTAACGAAAACCGCAGGACGCTTTTCGCAACCCGGCCAAATCAGTAGAAGCCCGTGCCTGGTCCCTGTTCCCTGATCCCTGTGCCCTGATCCCTGTGCCCTGATCCCTGATCCCTGCTGCATCATGCACCCCTGCAACCATCCAGCGCATCCATTATGATCAGGAACGCACACATATTACGGTCCCACCGGGGACCCGCGCATAGTTTTTTGAGTAATAGCAACCGACAAGTGAAGGAGAACTACCTTGGCCTACGAACTTCCGCCTCTTCCTTATGACTACGCCGCGCTCGAGCCCCACATCGACGCCGAGACCATGAAGCTGCATCACGACAAACACCATCAGGCCTACGTCAACAATCTCAACGGAGCCATTGAGAAGCATCCCGACCTCGCCAAGCACACCGCCGAGGACCTCCTGCGGAATCTCAACAGCATCCCTGATGACATCCGCACCACCGTCCGCAACAATGGCGGCGGCCACGTCAACCACACCATGTTCTGGAACATCATGAAGTCCGGCGGCGGCGGCGAACCCACCGGCAAAATCGCCGAGCAGATTCGCAAGGACTTCGGCGACTTCGCGGCCTTCAAGAAGCAGTTCAATGAGACCACTGCCAAGCAGTTCGGCTCCGGCTGGGGCTGGCTCCTATGGGACGGCGGCAAGCTCGCCATCACCACCACCGCCAATCAGGACAGCCCTCTGTCGCAGGGAAAATACCCCATCCTTGGCAACGACGTATGGGAGCACGCCTACTACCTCAAGTACCAGAACAAGCGCCCTGATTACCTCGCCGCCTGGTGGAACACTGTCAACTGGGACGAGATCAACAAACGCCTTGAACAGGCGCAAAGATAGCCCCTCGCAACTCGCTGAAAAGGCAGCCCGCAAAAGCTGCCTTTTCCCCTTGTATTTACAGGGCTTTTTCGCTTTTTTTGCACCTCTCCGGCGTGCTACAATAAGGCATAGATCAAGGGCAGAAACCCGTTCACTTTCAGGCTTTTATTGAACACGAACCCTCCTCGGGTTCTACCGCGTGATCAGGGCTTCCGCTCATTGGAGTTTCATGCCTCAGACAGAGCTAGAATCTACGGCAACCCTCGCGATTCCTCAAGCCGACCCCGCGTCCAACGAAAAATCCAACGGCAGCTACACCAGTGACAACATCAAGGTCCTCGAAGGCCTTGAGGCCGTCCGCCTGCGTCCCGCCATGTACATCGGCTCGACCGGCGAAATGGGTCTGCACCATCTCGTCTACGAGGTCGTGGACAACTCCGTTGACGAAGCGCTGGCCGGTTACGCGAAGAAGGTCGAAGTCGTCATCCACATCGACAACTCCATCACCGTGGTCGATGACGGACGCGGCATTCCCGTCGACGAAATGACGCTGGACAACGGCGAGCGCCTGCCTGCCGTGCAGGTTGTGCTCACCAAGCTCCATGCCGGAGGCAAATTTGACGCCTCCACCTACAAAGTCTCTGGAGGACTCCACGGCGTCGGCGTCTCCTGCGTCAACGCCCTCAGCGAAGCCTTCGACGTAGAGATCTGGCGCGAGCACACCTACGAGCAGGACTATGCACGCGGCATTCCCGTTTCCAAACTGCGCAAGACCGGCACCACCAAACGCCGCGGCACCAAAATTCACTTCCTGCCCGACAGGACCATCTTCAAGGTCACTGAGTACAACTACGACACGCTGGCCCAGCGCCTGCGCGAGCTTGCGTTCCTCAACAAGGGCCTTGAGATTTCGCTCACCGACGAGCGCACCACCGACGCCAAGACCGGCGAAGCCAAGCGGTCTGACTTCAAATATGCGGGCGGCATCGCCGAATTCATCAAGCACATCAACCGCGGCAAGCAGACCCTCCATGAAAAACCCATCATGATGGAAGGCCTGCGCGACAACGTCGATATGGAGATCGCCCTCCAGTACAACGACAGCTACTCTGAGACCGTCTTCTGCTTCGCCAACAACATCAACACCGTCGATGGCGGCACGCACCTCTCCGGATTCAAGACCGCGCTCACCCGCACCATCAACTCCGCCGGTCAGCAGCTCGGCCTGTTCAAGGACGTAAAGGAAAACCTCTCCGGCGACGACGTGCGTGAGGGGCTCGTAGCCGTCATCAGCGTCAAGCTGCCGCAGCCCCAGTTTGAAGGCCAGACCAAGGGCAAGCTGAACTCCGACATCGCCGGCACAGTGCAGGCGCTGGTCAACGAAAAGCTCGGCATGTTTCTCGAACAGAACCCGCCCATCGCAAAAAAAATCATCAACAAAGCCATTGAAGCCGCCCGTGCCCGCGAAGCCGCCCGTAAGGCCCGCGACCTCACCCGCCGCAAAGGCGCATTAGACGGCGGAGGCTTGCCCGGCAAGCTCGCTGACTGCAGCGAACGCCAGCCCGACCGCTGCGAACTCTACCTCGTCGAGGGCGAGTCCGCAGGTGGAACCGCCAAGCAGGGCCGCGACCGCCGCTTCCAGGCCATCCTGCCCCTCAAGGGCAAAATCCTCAACGTCGAAAAAGCCCGCTACGACAAAATGCTGGGCCACGAAGAAATTCGCGCCATGATCACCGCCCTCGGCTGCGGTATCGGCACGGACGACTTCGATGTGTCCAAGCTGCGCTACGGCAAGCTCATCCTCATGACCGATGCCGACGTGGACGGATCGCACATCCGCACTTTGCTCCTGACATTTTTCTTCCGTCACATGCAGGAGCTGATCAAGCGCGGCCACGTCTACATCGCGCAGCCGCCGCTCTTCAAGATCAAGAAAGGTAAGTTCGAGCAGTACATCAAGGACGAACGCGAATTCGTCAAAGTCATGGTCAAGCGCGCCTCTGAAGGCATGATTGTGCGTCACGGCGAGAACGCCGAAAAAATAGAAGGCGCGGCCCTCACCAAATTCATGGGCCAGCTCAACGAATACCTCAGCGTCTTCGACAGGGTGAACAAGCGCCTTCGCAACGAGGAAGTCACCGCTCTCGCCGCTCGCCACGAACTCGCGCACCGCGCCGACTTCGAGAGCGCGAACGACAAGGCTCCGTCCAAACTGCAGACCTTGCACAGTGCCCTCGCCGGAATTCAGAAGAAATACCAGTTCAAGGGTCTCTCCACGCCCGTCCGCGATGAGGAGCACCAGACCTGGTCCTTCAGCTTCACTGACTCTCAAGGAGCCGAGCGCTGGATCAACTGGACCCTCGCCTCATCGCCCGAATACCGTCAGATGGCCTCGAAGTACGCCCAGATCAAGGACATGCTGGAGCCGCCCTTCCTCATCGAGTACGCGAGCAAGGCTCCGTCCACGCCCGACGCCGAAGAGACGGAAGGCGCGACCACGGGCGAAACCGAAGCCGGAAAGCCCGCGCCCAAGCGCTCAGCTCGTGTCTCAGCCGAACCGGTAGAGAAGCAGACCGCCCACGAACTCTTCGAGTACGTCATCGAGCAGGGTCGCCGCGAATACCAGGTACAGCGCTATAAGGGCCTCGGCGAAATGACCGCCGAGCAGCTATGGGAGACCACCATGGACCCCGAGCGCCGCACCCTCCTCCAGGTCAAGCTCGAAGACATCGCCGAAACCGAGGCCATCTTCTCCACCCTCATGGGCGAAGACGTAGAGGCCCGACGCAAATTCATCGAAGAGAACGCCCTCGACGTAAAGAACCTCGACATCTAACCACTAAAGCTCACAGCAGCACAAAGGGCGGCCATCGAGCCGCCCTTTTTCAGTTGTCGAGAGAAGTAATTGAGTTGTTGGTTAGGGCTTTGATTCGAGGTATTCTGTTTCGGTATCGATGACCGATTCAACACAGCCAGTCTTGCAAAAAATTATCCAGGGATGCTCCCGTCTGCTAATGCTGCTCGGTGGCTTGGTCTTTTTCTTTGGAGACAAATTTCTCCACGAGATCAAACATATGAGTTTCCCGGCCTCTGAAATGATCGGCATCCTCGGAGGAGTGCTATTGATATTGCTGGGTGCAGGAATCGCGGTCGTGGGCAAGTCTCCCAAACGAGAGAAGCACCTCTGATCATTTTCGATACACATGCTGCGCCGCCAATAGCATCAAGCTATACTGCCCTCCAATCCTGCTTTGCATAATTGAGGACCCTCTATGGCGCTCGACCGCAGATCCTTTCTCGCCATCACCGGCACCGCCGGCCTCGGCTCCACGCTCTTTCCCGGAGCGCTCTACACCCTGGCCGCACAAGCCCAAACCCAAAGCCAGACCGGAGATCAGACCGTGCCCGCAAGCGCCAAACTTCCGCCCATCACCCAGGAGATGATCGACCAGGCCGCCGCCCTCGCCGGAGTCACCATCACCCCAGACCAGGCCAAAATGATGCTCGACGGCCTCAACCAGCAGCGCGAGGCCTATTCCGCCATCCGCAAGCTCAATCTGCCGAACAGCGTTGCACCGGCCTATATCTTTGACCCGCTTCCACCCGGAGAATCCGTCAGCTCCGAACAGCACACGCCCATCTACAGTCACGCCACCGCCTCGATGCCCAAAAACCTTGAGGACGTGGCCTTCTACACCGTCCCCGAGCTGGCCAGCCTCATCCGCCGTCGCAAAGTCTCCTCCGTCGATCTCACCCAGATGTACATCGCGCGCCTCAAGCGCTACGACCCGCTGCTGCACTTCGCCATCACGCTCACCGAGGAGCGCGCCCTCGCGCAGGCCCGCGAGGCCGACACCGAAATCGCCGCCGGAAAATATCGCGGCCCGCTGCACGGCCTTCCCTGGGGAGCCAAAGACCTCCTCGCCGTCAAAGGCTATCCCACCACCTGGGGAGCCGGAGGCTTCGAGCATCAGCAGATCGACGAAGACGCCACCGTAGTCAAGCGTCTCGACGCCGCCGGAGCCGTCCTCGTCGCCAAGCTCACCCTCGGAGCGCTCGCCATGGGCGACAAGTGGTTCGGAGGCCGCACCCGCAATCCGTGGAACCCCAAGCAAGGCTCCAGCGGATCATCCGCCGGTCCTGCATCCGCAACCTCCGCCGGATGCGTCGCCTTCTCCATCGGCTCCGAAACCCTCGGCTCCATCTCCTCGCCCTCCACCCGCTGCGGCGTCACCGGCCTCCGCCCCACCTTCGGATTCGTGCCCCGCACCGGAGCCATGGCCCTCAGCTGGACCATGGACAAGCTCGGCCCCATCTGCCGCGCCGTCGAAGACTGCGCCATTGTACTCACCGCCATCCACGGTCCCGACGGTGAAGATATCTCCACCCGCAACGCCGCCTTCAACTGGAACGCCGATTACGACTGGAAGAGCCTGCGCATCGGCTACTTCGCCAGCGAATTCGAGGTAGAGAAGGCTCCCGCTGCATCGAGTAAGCCAGAAACGCCGGAGGCCGCCGCATCCCGCGCCCGCCGCGCCTACGACCGCAAGTACGATCTCGCCGCGCTCGACAAGCTGCGCGGAATGGGCGTCAACCTCGTCTCGCTCTCGCTACCCGATCTGCCGTATGACGCCATGGTCTCGCTGCTCACCGCCGAAGCCGCCACCGCCTTCGATGACCTCACCATATCTGGACGTGACCGCCTCCTCACCGAGCAAGGCCCCGAAGACTGGCCCAACGCCTTTCGCATCGCGCGCTTCTACCCCGCCGTCGAGTACATCCAGGCCAACCGCGCCCGCTCGCTCGCCATTCAACAGGTCTCCGCGCTCTTCGAGAAAGTTGACGTCATCGTCGCCGCCACCAACAGCGAGCAGTTAGTCGTCACCAACCTCACCGGACACCCCGCCTGCATCGTCCCCAACGGCCTGCGCGGCGCCGACGCCCCACCACCACCCGCCATCGACACCGGAGACGACGACCAGATCGGAGGCCCCGGCACACCCGTAAGCATCACCTTCCTCGCCAGCCACTATCAGGACGCAAAACTATGCGCCTTCGCCCGCGCCTATCAGCAGGCCACAGGCTTCCAGAAACTGCACCCAAAGCTGGATGATTAGCAGGCAAAACAAAGGGGCACAGAGTGTTGACCGGACTTTAGCTGACCGCTTTATCAGCTAACCGCTTCTTAGCTGACCGCTCCATCAGCTATCTTTGACCCATGCCCCTGCTCGAAGCACGCCACCTCGTCAAAATCTACGGACAAGGCGCGCCAGCCGTCGACGACGTATCCTTCACCATCGAGCGCGGAGAAACCCTCGGCCTCGTCGGAGAATCGGGCTCCGGCAAATCCACCATCGCGCGCATGGTTATGGGCCTCATCCCGCCCACCAGTGGAGACGTCCTCTTCGACGGAACCCCGCTCACCGGACTCCCGCCGCGACAACTCCGCCAGCTTCGCCGCCGCCTGCAGATCGTCTTTCAGGACCCCTACGCTGCCCTCAATCCGCGCATGCGCGTCGAGGACATCGTGGCCGAGCCGCTCATCATCCACCACGTCTGCCCCCGCTCCGAGCTCCGAGCCAAAACCGCAGAGCTGCTCCGCGCCGCGGGCCTCGACGAATCCGCCCTGCCTCGCTACCCGCACGAGTTCTCCGGGGGCCAGCGCCAGCGCATCAACATCGCCCGCGCCCTCGCCCTGCGTCCCGAACTCATCGTCCTCGATGAGCCGCTCTCCGCGCTCGACGTAAGCGTAGCCGCGCAAATCGCCAACCTGCTGCGCGACCTCCAGCGCGAGTTCTCGCTTACCTACCTCTTCATCTCGCACTCCATGCCTATGGTGCGCTACCTCTCCACCCGCATCGCCGTTCTCCATCACGGACGCATGGTCGAATACGGAGACGCCGCGCAAATCTGCACCGCCCCGCGCGAGGCCTACACGCAAACCCTGCTCGCCGCCACTCCGGAAATCCGCATCGCCTGACCCTCGACTAAGATCAAATCAGAATGCACTCCGCCTTTCTTCTCCATTCTCCGGCCTGGCGCTACTCTCTCCTCGCCTTCGCCGCCTTCCTCGGCGGATTCGTCAACTCCATCGCCGGAGGCGGCGGCTTCATCGCCTTCCCCTCCCTGCTCAAGAGCGGCTTGCTGCCCATCCAGGCCAACGCCACCACCACCGTCGCCCTGTGGCCCGGCCAGTTCACCTCCATCGCCGGATACCGCGAAGAGCTGAAGAAAAATCTGCACCTCGTCTTACCCGTCGGGATCGTTGCAGTCATCGGCGGCTTCGCCGGAGCCTGGACCCTGCTCCACAACAGCCAGGGATCGTTCCTCCGCCTCGTGCCTTATCTCTTCCTGCTCGGTTCAACCGCCTTCGCCCTCAGCGGTCCGGCCTCGCGCGCCGTCAAGCGCCGTGTCGAGCGCCAGCACGGCCAGGAGCACATCCTGCTCATCCCTCTTCTGCTGTCGTTGCTCTGCGTCTGTTATTACATCGGCTACTTTGGTGCAGGAGCGGGCCTTCTCGTGATGACTGCCCTCGCCTTCTGCGGCGTTGAACGCATCGCTGAAATCAACTCCCTCAAAGTCGTAACCACCACCGTCGCCAACGGAGTCGCCGTCATCACCTTCATCCTTCACGGAGCTGTCGCCTGGCGCGACTGCTGGTTCATGATGATCGCCTGCGCCATCGGCGGATACACCGGCGCGCGCAACAGCCGCCGCGTCAGCGACAAGATCCTGCGCCCCGTCATCATCGTCTTCGGCTTCTCGCTCGCCATCTATTTCTTTCTGCACCGGAATGCCTTCTAGTGCCTTGGCACCGTATCTGGGTGCCCCATCCTTCGCGTGGTTTTTGCGCGAGGGGTGGGATTCGCAAAACGCTTGCGCTACATTCTCCATGCTACCGCTCCGAGCACCGCTAACTCGCACTTGAATCGCTTCTGCGGGACAATAAAGTAAGCATGAGTCATGAAGGCATACGTTTCGTCAGCAAAGAACAGGCGCAAAAAGATGAGCACGAACAGCGCGAGCTTCCTCACGCCGCAAAAGAGCCCATCAAAGTCCGCGTCCACAAGACCGAAGGCAGCGGTCTCGAAATCGACTGGAAGGACGGCCACCACAGCGCCTGGACCTTCGCCTGGCTCCGCAACGCCTGCCCCTGCGCCACCTGCCACGAAGAGCGCGAGCAATCCGGACGAGCACCCGGCGAACCCAAACCGCATCCAGCCACGCTGCTGCCCATGTATCAGGCCCCGTCGCGCCCCGAGTCAGTAACACCCGTAGGAAACTACGCCCTGAGCTTCACCTGGAACGACGGCCACAAAACCGGCATCTACTCCTGGGACTACCTCCGCCGCCACTGCCAATGCGGGGAATGCCGCGCAGTGTCCGACCACTAAGCTTTCACTTCACCAACTCATCCAGCCGAGCATCATGCGGAGGAATTTCCGCCCGCTTCTTCCACGCGCGCTCAATCATCTCTAGCGTCTCACCCGCATCCTGAGCCACCTGCACCAACCCGCGATTCTCTGGCCGAATAAATCCCTCGCGCACGGCGTCATCGAAAAACCGCAACAGCCCGTCGTAATAACCGTCCACATTCACCAACACGCACGGCTTGGCATGGATTCGCAACTGCGCCCAGGTAACAATCTCGATAAACTCATCCATCGTCCCGTAGCCGCCAGGCAAAGCCACAAAAGCATCCGCGCGCTCTGCAAGCAGAGCCTTGCGCTCGTGCATCGTCCGGACAACGTGCAGTTCGGTAAGTCCTCGATGCCCGATCTCGCGGTCCATAATCACATCCGGAATCACGCCCACTACCTCGCCACCCGCGGCCAGCGCAGCATCTGCAATCGCGGCCATCAATCCAACGGTCGCGCCGCCATAGAGCAGCCCATAGCCGCTCCCGGCAATTCTCCGCCCCAGTTCGCGAGCCGTCGTCACATACTCCGGACGCGCCCCGTCCGCCGACCCGCAGAAAACGCACACCCACTTCCGTGATCTTCTATTCCGGTTCATAAAGTTCTATTTCAGAAGCCGCATCCCTGCAGTCTTCGCAGCGATCTGGTCATAAGTCACGGTGTAATCACATCCGGCGGCGGCACCGATGCGCTCAATCAGGCAATCTGCAAAATCGGCCCGCGAGGAGCGGTATATGCGCAGGGCCTCCCATACGATTGACGCCTGCTCAATCATCACTTCATTCGAGAGCATAAGGCGGAGCAGAATCTCCCCTATGTCGCTGCGGCTTATCCTGTATTTGCTGGTCAGGACCCAGACCAGTTCCATAAGCACGCTGCTGGCAATAAATCCAGGGCGTTCCGCGGTAAACGATGCAATCAAAGCGCTCGCTCGTTCCGTTTGCGCTGGATCGTCCTTCTGGAAATAGCGCACCAGAACGTTGGTATCCAGTCCGATCACCCGGCGCTCGCTCTCCGCTCGCGAATTACCTTGTTCATTTCCCGGATTGAGAGCGGCTTGCCCCGTTTAGGCAAAATTCCCCTCAATGAACGGATCGATACGTTTGCTGGAATCAGTTCATAGTGCCCTGTCGCTAAATTACGCACAAACTCAATCCTGTCGCCCGCATCAATTCCCAATTCGGACCGCACCTCGACTGGAATCGTAATCTGCCCCTTGGAAGTCATGGTCGCTGTTGGCATATTTACTCCTCCTTACATATTACTAGGTTCCTTACTTTTAAGAATGGAGCATGGCATTCAGCCACTTCCTGCAGGGCGATACACTAAGAATAGAATCTCGCATCACCGGACCCCCCATTGCATCCCTTACTCGACAAACTCAATCCCCAGCAGCGCGAAGGCGTCGAAGCCGTCGACGGTCCCGTGCTCATCCTCGCCGGAGCCGGTTCCGGCAAGACGCGCGTCATCACCCATCGCATCGCGTATCTCATCCAGCAGCGCGGCGTCGCGCCTGATTCCATTCTCGCCGTCACCTTCACCAACAAGGCCAGCGCCGAAATGGCCGAGCGCGTCGAAAAACTCATCGGCCTCACCACGCTGGCCAAGCCCCTCGTCGCAACGTTTCACTCCTTCTGTGTCCGCATGCTGCGCCGCGACATCGAGGCTCTGCGTATCAATAACGAAGGCCTCACCAAAGCCTTCGCCATCTACGACGAAGCCGATCAGCAGGCCGTAGTGAAGGCCGCCATGCGCCGCATGGGCCTTGACGACAAGCAGCTCACCCCCCGCGTTGTGCTCTCGAAAATTTCCTGGGCCAAGAACCACATGATCGATCCCCAGGAGTATTACCTCAACTCCTCCGACCCCAACAGCGAGCGCATCGCCCACATCTTCGAGGCCTACAAAAAAGATCTGCGCAAGGCCAACGCCCTCGACTTCGACGATCTCCTGCTCGAAGCCGTACGCCTGCTCAAATCGTCCAGCGAAGTACGCGAGCGTTACAACCGACGCTACCGCTATCTGCTCATCGACGAATACCAAGACACTAATCGCCCGCAATACGAATTGATGAAACTCCTCGCCGGTCCGGAGAAAAACGTCTGCGTCGTCGGCGACGAAGACCAGAGCATCTATTCCTGGCGCGGCGCTGACATCCGCAACATCCTTGAGTTTGAAAAGGATTTTCCCGACGTAAAAACCATCCGCCTTGAGCAGAACTACCGCTCCACGCAGATCATCCTCGAAGCCGCGTCCGCCGTCGTCTCGCGCAACACGCAGCGCAAAGGAAAATCCCTCTGGACCTCGCGCGAAGGCGGCGCCCTCATCGGCTACTACGAGGCCCCCGACGGCGAAAACGAAGCCCTCTTCATCGCCGACACCATCCAGAAATATCTCCGCAAAGCCGGCCAGGAAGAAGAAACCCCACGCGCGGCCGTGCTCTACCGCACCAACTCGCAGTCGCGCCTCGTGGAAGAGGCGCTGCGCCGCTACGGCATCAAGTACACCATGGTTGGCGGCTTCTCATTTTACGAGCGCGCCGAAATCAAAGACCTGTTGAGCTACCTCAAACTCGTCCAGAACACGGATGACTCCATCGCCCTCCAGCGCGTCATCAACACACCCACGCGCGGCATCGGCAAAACCACGGTTGAAACCCTGGAGCGCATCGCCCTCGAAACCGGAACCAGCACCTGGACCGCGATCAGCCGCGCGCTCCGCGATAAGCTGCTCCCCTCGCGCGCCCTCATCGCTCTCGACGGCTTCCGCCGCATGATCGAAGACGCTCGCGCGCTCCTCGCCCCCAACTTCGCCGAAAAGCTCACAGCCGACATCGCGGAAAATAGCGTAGCAGCCGACAACAGCTTCGACATAGCCGCCGCAGCTGACAGCGCCGCAGCCAATGACGACGACACCAGCTTCGACTTCGGCGACGCAACCCAGCCCATGCTCGCCCTATCGCACGAAGCCGCCATCGACGCTACCGCCTTCAATCCTTTTGCCGACGAGCCTGCCGTCCCTCATGCCGCAGCCGCAAAGGCCGCCGAACCTGAAGCCGTCCCCGGCTTCCGCAAACCCGGCGACGCGGCCACTCTGCCCGAGCTCATCAAGTTCCTCATCGACCGCAGCGGATACATCCGCTCGCTCGAAGAAGAGGGTACGCCCGAAGCCTTCTCGCGCATCGAAAACCTGAAGGAATTGGCCAATGCCGCACAGGATGCCGAGGAGCGCGGCGAAACTCTCTCTGAATTCCTCGACCACGCCGCGCTCGTCAGTGATACCGATCAATACGACGCCGAATCCCGCGTCACCCTCATGACGCTGCACGCGGCCAAGGGTTTGGAATTCCCTCTCGTCATCCTCGCCGGACTCGAAGAAGGCCTGTTCCCTCACTCCCGCACCCTCAACGACCCCAACCAGATGGAAGAAGAGCGCCGTCTCTGCTACGTCGGTCTCACCCGCGCCATGAACTCGCTCACCGTCACGCGTGCCCGCTATCGTCGCCGCTACGGCAACGATATGCCGGAGGCCAGTCTCCCCTCACGCTTTCTCGAAGAGATTCCCGCGCACCTGCTCGAAGCTGTCGGCGGAACCAGTTCTTCCTCAGCCGAACGCTCGCGCTACGGTGGCAACTATGGCAATAACTATGGAGACGAGCGCTCGGTCCGCCACTACAGCTACGAGGATGAAGACCAGAGCGCATCCGCCCACACCGCGCACGCAGCCAAACCCTCCGGCTCCATAGACAACATCGCGCAGTTCTTCTCTTCGCGCGGGGCATCAGTACCCAAATCACACTCCAAGCTCGACATCCCAACACCCAAAGGTTCCACCGGAATCAGGAGCGGACAGCGTGTGCGTCATCCAAAATATGGCGAGGGAATCGTCTTTCGCCGCGAAGGCGATGGGGAAGACGCGAAGATTACGGTACAATTTTCAAAGTTCGGAGTGAAAAAGCTGGTAGAAAAATTCGCCCAGCTTGAGCGGCTCTAAAGCATTTTCTGAAATGGTGTAGCCCGAAGCAGCAGTTCTAAAGTCGACGCGACCAGCAGGGAGCGGCGACCCTGTATGATCTCGAAAAGCCGCGTTATTTCTGAAAATGCCGTAATCCGCAACTGCGCTCCACGAAAGATAAGGATATTCATGGCAAACACAAAGTCGATTGAAGATAAAGCAGAACGCAAAAAAGTAAAGCGCACAGCACGCAAAAAGGCTGCGCCCAAGGCAGCTCGAACCCAGCCGCGCGGCGAAAACAAAAAGAAGGTCAAAAAGCTCAGCCGCGGCCAGAGCAAGCGTTAAGTAATCACCCCATCAAAGCACTCTCGGGTGCTTTGATGGGGTTTCAACTTTCTGCGTAAAGCACATTCCCCAGCACATGTACACTCCGCGACCAACGGGAGTGGCCACGCGCAGCAATTGCCTGGACGGCAAGTCCCGGGTAAACTCCCCTCAGTGCACCTAAGAGGAGCCGACTCTGCCACGCCAGATTTTCTGCTGTAAATCCATCGACAAGCTCATCGCCGACTCGGAGGAACCCGAGCATAAACTGCGCAAAACGCTCGGCCCGCTGTCCCTGACCTCGCTCGGCATCGGAGCTGTCATCGGCTCCGGTATCTTTACCGTCATCGGCACAGCCATTGCTGGCGAAAAGTTCGACACCTCTTCCTTCCTCAACACCCCCGTACTCGACTACGTTGTCCGCCACACCGCGCTAGCCGGCCGCCCCGGCGCTGGTCCCGCGCTGGCGCTGTCGCTCGTACTCGTCGCCATCGTCTGTGCCTTCACCGGGCTATGCTATGCCGAGCTCGCGTCCATGATTCCCATCGCCGGCTCAGCCTACACCTATACTTACGCCACCATGGGCGAGCTGATCGCCTGGATCATCGGCTGGGACCTCATCCTCGAATACGCCTTCTCCAACATGGCCGTCTCCGTCGGCTTCGCCGGACATGCCGTCGCCTTTATGGACTGGTTTGGCGTTCGTCCATCGCTGCGATGGATCTCCCCCGCATATTTGCCTTCCGGCCTTAGCGACTTCCAGGGGCATATGCTCTACAGCCCCGGTTGGCACTTTGGCTTCAACATCCCGGCATTTCTCATCGTCATGCTGCTCACAGTCGTTCTCGTGCGCGGCATCCGGGAATCGGCGGAAACCAACAACATCATGGTGCTGCTCAAGATCGCCGCCATCCTGTTGTTCATCGCCGTCGGATCACACTATGTTCATCCCGATAATTGGCACCCGTTTTATCCGAACGGATGGTCCGGAGTGCTCACCGGCGGTTCGATTATCTTTTTTACCTACATCGGCTTCGATTCCATTTCCACCGCCGCTGAAGAATGCAAGAATCCGCAGCGCGATGTTCCCATCGGCATCATCGCCACGCTCATCCTCTGCACCATCCTCTACATCGGGGTCGCCGTCGTCCTCACCGGCCTCATCAAGTGGAGCAGCCTGGTCGACGACGCCGCTCCCGTCGTCAATACCATGAAAAAGATCTACCTCGCGCATCCGGGTACGGTTCTGCACTGGACCCACCTTGCCGTCATCGTAGGCGCGATGCTGGGCATGATCTCATCCATCCTCGTCTTCCAGATCGGACAGGCACGCGTCTGGTTTGCCATGTCGCGGGACCGCCTGCTGCCCAATGTCTTCTCTAAGGTTCACCCCCGCTTTCGCACTCCCAATGTCTCCACCTGGGTCGCGGGCTTTGTAGTCGGCGTTCCCGCCGGACTGCTCGACATTGGAACCTTCGCCGATCTCTCCAACATCGGCACCCTCTTCGCCTTCGTTTTGGTTTCGGCAGGCGTCCTCATCCTGCGTTATAAAGATCCCCATCGCCATCGCGGATTCCGCTGTCCCGGAGGCCCCGTCTTCCCCGTCCTCAGCATTTTCTTCTGCATCCTGCTCATGGCCGGCCTGCCCATTCTCACCTGGCTGCGCTTCTTCATCTGGCTCGCCATCGGCCTCGTCATTTACTTCTTCTACAGCCGCAAACGCACCGAGTTTTACTCCAAACCAAAACCATAAACCGGCATACATCATGAATGTCGAATCAGTTCGAAGATTCCTGCTCTCGCTTCCCCACGTCGAGGAAACCATGCAGTGGGGAGACAACCTCGTCTTCTGGGTCGGGGACAAAGCCATCGGCGGCAAAATGTTTGCGCTCGCCAACCTCAATCGCGATGGACGGGGCGTCCTGTCATTCTCTGCCGGGCCTGACCGCTATCATGATCTGCTCGAGACCGAAGGCGTTTACCCGGCGCCATACATGGCCCGCATCTTCTGGATAGCCATCGAGCGGTATGACGTCTTCTCCTCCAGGGATCTCGAACAGCTCCTGCGCAATGCCCATCAGATTACGCTCAACAAGCTTCCCAAACGTACCCGTGACGTTCTCACCTTGCCCGCAACCGAGCGCAAAAAGCTCATAGCCACACGCAGAAAGCAGCTTCAATCCGCCAAAAAATCTCGATAGTTTTGACTTAGCTAACCATATTAGCTAATCTAAACCGGTGAAGGTTAACATCCATTACGCAAAGACCCATCTCTCCAAACTCATCGAGCAGGCCGAGAACGGCGAAGAAGTCATTCTCGCCCGCGCCGGCAAGGCCGCCGTCAAGCTCGTGCCCGTTCCGCAAAAACCAAAGAAGCGCAGCCTCCTCGGCGCCGGAATCGGCAAAATATGGATATCCGAGGATTTCAACTCGCCGGAGACGAACAAGGAAATAGAAGACCTTTTCTATAGCGGCAGTCTCGATCCGTTCCACGAATGAATATCCTGCTGGATTCTCACGCGCTGGTCTGGGCGCTTCTCAAAGACCACCGTCTTTCGCCACGCGCGCGCCACATCTTGCGTGATCCGCCCGGCACATTAAATATCAGCATCATCTCGCTGTGGGAACTCAGCCTCAAGATCACCATCGGCAAACTTCGCACCTTGGGATCGTCCATCGCATACTTCCGCGACGAATGCCGGGAGCAGGGTATAGAAATAATTCCGCTGCGCATGGAGCACATTCTGCGCGCGGAAACCCTCCCGCTCTACCACTGCGACCCCTTCGACCGCCTGCTGATCGCGCAAGCCCTCGAAGAAAATCTAGCCATCCTCACCGACGACGCGCACATCCGCCACTACCCGGTAAAAGTAGTCTGGTAACAACGCAAAAATCGTCCGTCACAATCCGCCCGGCCAAAGCAGCCGCAGCCGCTTCTGCGCCATTTTGAAGGTCGCGTGTTCTACGCCAACTACCTCGCCGTCCGCCTCTACCAGCAGTGGCGTCGCATATGAAAATCCGGCAACCGGCCTGCATACAATCTGCGTCGCATCTTCATAGTGCGGATATGGCAGTCTCAAACCGTTTCTGCCGCCGCTTTTCTGAGTAAAAAGCGCGTGAAACATCGCGTGCGTCAAGCCCAGCCGGCTGGTTGCTGGAATAGCCGCCATTCGTAACTGTGACGAGCACAAATTCCCGCCAGGCCGCCATCGGTTGATCTCTGCCACGCGCACGCCCAGCAGTTCGCAGGCGCGAAAGCGGCTTACCTCGCCGTTCACGCTCGTCACCTCAGCATCGAACGGTTCGATGGGACGCCTCATTAAAAGCCGCATCCCGCCCGCATAATAAGCAGCGCGCCCCAAAAACCGTTTGCCCGATCCATTCGGAGCAAGATTCATCAGCGAAGCATGCAAGCCCAGCCCGGCCGCGATCGTAAAGTACCACCGCCGCTCATTTCGCCCCGTGGAATCCCGCAAAGTCCCGCACGTAACCTCGCCTAGAGGAACCGAAACAATCTCCGCATTCCTCTGCGCTCGAAGCGCGGCAACAAGATCGCGCGGCAGTCGCAGATTATGCGCCAGCACATTGCCCGTGCCAAACGGAATCGCCCCCAGCGCAACATCCGAACCCGCCACGCCCTGCAGAACTTGAAAGAATGTGCCGTCACCGCCGCAGGCAAAGATCGTGTCAAAGCCGTTCGCAACCGCCTCACGCGCCTGGTCACCGGCCGAATACGCGGAGAGCGTCTCCTGCATTTCCACCGTGCAGCCGTCCTCGCGCAATAGGGCAGCGCAGCGATCCACGGTCGCGCGTCGGCTCCCACGCTCCGTAAGCAGCGGATTTAGAAAGAAAAGAACACGGCGCATAGTCCAAGCATGAGACTACGCGACCGTTTACTCCAACAACATTAAAAAAGCCGCGGCGAACCTAACTCCAAAACCGACCATGAAGCCCACGCTCAAAAACTCGCCGGTTTCTCCCACTCCGCAAACACAACCTCGTCCAGCGGCTTGCGCGAGCGCGGAGCCTTCTCCTGCTGCTTGAAGTGGTCCGGCAAAGCCTCAGGGTCGCCAAAGTAGCCCAGAGCCGTCACGGCTCCAATCGCATAATCGTCCGGAATCCCAAATGCCGCCCGCGCCTTCGCCTGGTCAAATCCGCCCATGGAGTGCGCATGCAGCCCCAAGGCCGATGCCTGCAGGGCAAGGTATGCCGTAGCCGCGCCCGTATCATGCAACCCATAGTAGTTCGGCGAGCTGTTATGGGAAAAAGTCTTCTTGCCAACGGAAAGGATCAGCACCGGCGCGCTCTTCGCCCACATCTGGTTGAACTCCACCAGGCTGTCGAAAATCTTCCTGTAGGTCTCGTCTCCTTTGCGGCCAACCAGAAAGCGCCACGGCTGTTCGTTGAACGAGGACGCCGCCCAGTGCGCCGCCTCAAAAATCGTCTTCAGGTCTTTGGCTGCGACCGGTTTGTCTGCAAAGGCGCGCGGACTCCAGCGCCCCAAAATCTCTTCTAGTGCGCCCTCAACCGCGGGCGCGCGCTTCAGCTTCTCAACCTCTTCTGTCGTATGCGTCAAAGCTCGCTCCTTAAAAACTTCTGCGTGTATTTTTTAGATTCCGCAGCCGCCCCTAACGAAGCAGTAAATCTCCATTTCTCCACCACTTCCACAGCTCTCCACAAAACATGCACTGCTTCTGCGCCTTGTACCCCGCTCACCCCGGGAGTAGGGTCAGGAAATGTTCTGCAGTTCCCGAATGAAACCTGGCAATCGCCATTCTGGACACCCCTCAACCCCATCCTGAGCGGGGCCTGGCGGTTCTCCACAGGCAAATGCCTGATTTTGAAGCATTGATTTACTCATTTTCATCTAAAATACAAGATGTTGTGGTTATTGCTTGACACGCACTACTAACAGCGGTACTTTGCCATCTGCGGCACTAGAAAAATTTAGCCGCAGGCCCGGAAAATTGGCATGTTCACGGCTTCAACCTGAACGGTCTCCCTAAACGGAAATTTTCCCTCTTAGGCCTTTGTATTTTGAAGGACTTGGCTGCTGCGGCCCATTTTTCGCCGTCTTGTCTAGCTGTAATGTTTTGCTGAAACCCGCCCCACATTGGGGCATCCCAATTTTTAGCCCCTTCGGAGGAGCACCCCCATGGCCGAGGCCACCACAAAATCCGTCGCAATTGCCTCCACCGCCGCCAACACTGGCCTTTCCTCGTCCGGCGCGCTGCATTTTGATCGCTTCTTTTCAAAGTCCAGCATTTCGCCCTACGACGAGGTCCAGTGGGAGCGCCGCACCGCCCTCATTACCGACGCCTCCGGCAAGGCCATTTTTGAACAGAAGGATGTGGAAGTTCCCGTCGACTGGTCCATGACCGCGACCAATATTGTCGCCAGCAAATACCTCCACGGCCAGATGAACACGCCCGAGCGCGAGACCGGAGTCCGCCAGCTCGTCGCCCGCGTAGCCGAGACGGTTCGCGACTGGGGTCTCAATGGCGGCTATTTCGCCACGCCCGAAGACGCCGCCATCTTCCACGACGAGCTCGTGCATCTGCTCGTCACCCAGAAGGCCGCCTTCAATTCGCCCGTCTGGTTCAACGTCGGCTGCGACCGGCTCGAGCCCAACTCCGACGCGCAGAACTGGCACTGGAACCAGCACACCTGCGCCATCGAGTTCTCCGCAACCGGCTACCGCACGCCGCAGTGCTCCGCCTGCTTCATCAATGCCGTCGACGATTCGCTCGACTCCATCCTCACCCTCGCCAAGACCGAAGGCATGCTCTTCAAGTGGGGATCGGGCACCGGCACCAATCTCTCCACCCTGCGCGGGTCTACGGAACAGCTCTCCGGCGGAGGCACCGCCTCCGGTCCGCTCAGCTTCATGCGCGGCTTCGACGCCTTCGCCGGCGTCATCAAGTCCGGCGGCAAAACCCGCCGCGCCGCCAAAATGGTCATCCTCAACGTCGATCATCCCGACATCATCGACTTCGTCGAGTGCAAGATGAAGGAAGAGGCCAAGGCCTGGGCGCTCATGCGCGAAGGCTACGACGGCTCCAGCGGCCCCGACTCCGAGGCCTACTCGTCCATCTTCTTCCAGAACGCCAACAACTCCGTCCGCGTCACCGACGAGTTCATGCGCGCCTTCGAGAAGGATGGAGATTTCACCACCTACACCGTCAAGGGACACGAGCCGGCCAGGACCTACCGCG
>JBARHV010000285.1:0-8461 GCA_049799415.1 Silvibacterium sp. | reverse complement strand
GGCTGGTGCGGTGTGATGCTTAGATCTTCGGCTCCCAACCCTTTTCATAATCGCGGTCCCAGTACTTCATGGCTTCGGCGTCGGCCTTGATTTTGCCGTCGGCGGGGTCAAGGTTGAGCTCGCGGTTGACGAACCAGGCGATGTTGGAGAGCTGCAGCATGGTGACGGCGACGTTGCCGATGGAGATGGGCGCGCGGAGTTTTTCTCCAGTGCGGATTGCAGCGATGAAGTTGGCGAAGTGGGCGTCGGTCATGGAGTCGGCTCCGACGAGGTCAGAAGACGACGTGTGCTGCGCGGGGACTTTGAACTCGCTAGTCTTTTTGCCGTCGAGGTCGTAGACTTCGTAGCCGTCGCGGTCGACGAGGACGGTTCCGTTGGTGCCCATGATGGTGGAGCCGCGGTCGCGGCGGTAGAGCTTCATGCCCTGGCAGCTTCGGCCCTCCCAGTCGAGGAGCTTGTCGGGATATTCGAAGCTGGTGACGAGGGTGTCGTAGAACTGCCAGTCGTCTTTGAAGGCGTAGCGTCCGCCGGAGGAGGTGACTCGGTCGGGGTAATCGACATCGAGTGCCCAGCGGCAGACATCGACCTCGTGGGTGCCGTTGTTGAGGGTTTCTCCGGTGCCCCAGATGCGGAACCAGTGCCAGTTGTAGGGCTGGACGTTGTCCTTATATGGCTGGCGCGGCGCGGGGCCCTGCCATAGATCCCAGTCGAGCTGCGGCGGGACGGGCGCGGGCTTGCCGTAGCCGATGGACTTGCGGGTGTTCACGTACCAGGCCTTGGCGTAGTAGGGGCGTCCGATTTCGCCGCTGTGGATGCGGTTGACGATTTCGATGGTGTGTGGCGAGGAGCGCTGCTGGGTTCCCATCTGGACCTGCTTGCCGTACTTGTTGACGGCGGCGAGGAGCAACGCGCCCTCAGCGGGGTTGTGGCTGCAGGGCTTCTCGACGTAGACGTGTTTGCCGGCCTTGAGGCCGTCGATGGCCATGGGTGTGTGCCAGTGGTCGGGCGCGGCGATGGTGATGGCGTCCACATCTTTTTGCTCAAGGATGCGGCGGAAGTCTTTTTCCGTAGCGGGAGCGGTGCCCATAGTTTGCTGCACGGCGGAGGCGAATTTGGCGAGGGTGTTCGAGTCAACATCGCAGACGTGGGTGATGCGGGCGGCTTTCTCATTGGCCTTGAGCGCGGAGAGATGGGCGTAGGCGCGGCCATGCAGACCGATGACGGCGAAGTTGAGGCGGTCGTTCGCGCCGAGGATCTGGCTGTAGGATTTTGCGGTAGAGGTGACGGCGAGAGTTGCGGCGGAGGTAGCGAGGAATTCTCTGCGAGTGATGGTCATGACGGAAACGCTCTCCTGATTTTTGTGACGGCTGCTGATTTCGGAAATGCCTTCGGAGTTTGAGTCAGCAGCCGGTGATGCCGGCCTTTACGAGGGTCTTTTTGAGGCCGGCCATGCTGATGCGGGTAGAGGCTTCGGGGGTTCCGGCGCCGCGCCAGTGAGTTTCAAGGCTGACGGCGTAGTGGTAGCCCATGCGCTGGAAGGCGCGAAACTGGCCGACCCAGTCGATGATGCCTCCGCCGACGGGCGCCCATTCGTATTTGCCGCCGGGCTTGCGGACGACGTCTTTGCAATGGCAGTGGCCGATGCGATGTTTGGGGAGCAGGTCGAATCCGTTGGGATAAGGCGTGGCTCCGAGGGCGGCGGCGTTGCCGGGGTCCCAGTTGAGCATGAAGTTTTTGTTGGGGATGGCGGCGAGGGTGGCGGCGGCTTCGGCTCCGGTGGCGGTGTTGCAGGTCATTTCATTTTCGAGGAGCAGGATGAGGTTGTCTTTGGCGCAGCGCTCGGCGGCCTGCTGGAGTTTGGCGTTGATGGCGGCGCGGTAAGGTTTCTGATCTTCGATGCGCGTGAAATCGAAGCAGCGGATGCGATCGGTGTGGAAGGCATGGGCGAGCTGGATGCAGCGCTCGAGAAGACGGTCCTGCGCGGCGGCGTCGAAGTCGGCATGAAATTCGGCGCGGCGTGGGCCATTGGAAGGTGCGCCGGGCCAATCGACTTTGAAGAGCGGCGAAGCGATGTCAGTGACGCGGAGGTTGTGGGCGGCGAGGATTTTGTTGGACTCGGCGACTTCCTTGTCCGTGAGCTCGGTGATGTTCTTGTTCCACATGCCGCGGAGCTCGATCCAGTGGAGGCCGAAGTCCTGGGAGGCTATCTGGCAGGCGCGCTCGAAGTCCTGCGTGATTTCGTCGTTGATGACGGAGAGGCGGAAGGGACAGGTGGTGTCTGCTTTGAGGAGTGAGGAAGAGGCGGCAGCGAGTGTGGCGATTCCGAGACCCGCGAGTACGTCGCGGCGAGTAGGGTTCATGCTTGTTTCGGCCCTCCATTTGACCAGCGTTTTCAGCCGATATCCATATTCGGACTTTCGGGGCTGGATGTCGAATGTGCTGGCCGCACGGGCGTACTGCTTAGCTTGGCCACTCCCGTTGGTCGTGATCGATGTTCGTGGGTACTCTCAGTACTTAGCCGCACGGGTGCTACGATTGCTGCGTGTTTCAATTTGGCAGACCGAAGACCGCCGGGCAATGGATTGCCCATGCTGTGGGCGTGATCGTTGCGCTGTTTCTGGTGTGGTGGATGCTGCGGGTGTTCGTGTTTTAGAGGGCGCCGTTCTTCTTCATGAGGAAACTGCCGATGCGCGCGTGCAAGCTATGACGGAATGGAATGCGGCGGAGTATGCGCGGCTCTCGGCATTGCAGGCGGCGATGGCGGAAGAGGTTCTGGCGCTGCTGAAGCTGAAAGGCACAGAGCACATTCTGGATGTGGGATGCGGGAACGGGAAGACCACGCGGGAGATCGCGGCGAGGGTTCCCGGGGGCCGGGTGGTGGGCGTGGATGCCTCGGCGGAGATGGTTGCGTTTGCGGCGGGGCAGGGCGAGCGGGACAACCTGAAATTTGCGGTTGCGGATGCGCGGCGTCTGCCGTTCGGGCCGGAGTTTGACCTGGTGGTTTCGTTCAATGCGCTGCACTGGGTTCCGGAGCAGAGGCAGGCGCTGGAGGCGATCCGCGCAGTGCTCAAGCGGGACGGCAGGGCGCAGTTGCGGCTGGTTCCGAAGGGAGAGCGGAAGAGCATTGAGAACGTGCTCGAGGAGACGCGGTGTTCGCCGCGCTGGGCGGAGTATTTCGCGGGGTTTCATGATCCGTACCTGCACCTGACGCCTGAGGAGTACGGGGCGGTTGCGGAGCAGAGCGGCTTCAAGGTGGTGCGCACGCACACGGAGGCCAAGGCGTGGGATTTTCAGTCGCGAGAAGCCTTCGTGGCGTTCAGCATGGTCACAACGGTTGAGTGGACGCAGCACCTTCCGGAGGCGGCGCTGCTGGAGTTTGTTACGGATGTGCTGGATCGCTACCGGGCTGTGGCTTGCGATGCTCCCGGGGAGGAGAATTTCTTTCGGTTTTATCAGATGGATGTTTCGCTTGGGGCGGGTTAGGGAAAAGCGGGTGTTAGGATGACTGCGTGTTTCAGTTTGGCAGACCGAAGACTGCCGGGCAATGGATGGCCCATGCTGTGGGCGTCATCGTTGCGCTGTTCCTGGTCTGGTGGATGCTGCGGGTGTTCGTTTTTTGATCAAATTGCTCTCTTCGAGTGTAGGTTATCAATGATTAGGGCATATAGGCGAGTTTTTTGCGTTCTATCCCATCCTTTACTGCAATATGTGCGTCAAGGACGTGGTGCCAGGTCAATTTTCTTGGCGAAGGCTTGATATCGCGTATCCTCTTGTGGGGGAATGTTGGACGTGTTGAACCAGCTGGTTGATAAAGGTTTTGAAGTCAAATTTCTGTCGCACGCCGCTGCGATCCTTGAAAAGGATTTTCCAGCAGCAGTTGAAGAGCTAGAGCAGGGTCTAGGCAATCTTCAAATCCCAATTACTGAAATTATTGGTTCTGGCGGAGGAGAAACAAAAGGAACGCAGCGCATGCGTCATGCGCTGAATGATCTTGGGTGGCTCAAATATGAGTTTGTGATCAAAAAGAGTATCAATGGTGTCGAACGGGAGGCTACTTCGCATGAGGTAGATCACGTCAAAATCTTCGATGACAATACGCTGGCTCTTGAGATCGAATGGAACAACAAGGATCCATTTTTTGATCGCGATCTGGAGAATTTCAAACGGCTTCACGCGGAGGGCGCGATTAGCGTTGGGATTATTGTTACTAGAGGATCCTTACTGCACAAAAAAATATGGGATTTTGTTTATCGTTATGCTCAGGAGCAGCGGCTGAACTCGTTTGAGGAGCTTGCGGCGTTGGGTATCGAGCCTACGCGCAAACAAAGGGATGCGATAGCAAAACGTATTTCGCGGGCCAGGAATCCAATCGATTTTGCTACAGCATGGGCCGACAAATTTGTTTCAGATAAGTATGGTGAGGCGACAACTCATTGGAATAAGTTGATGGTCCGTATTGACAGGGGTGTTGGCAATCCATGTCCTCTATTGCTAATCGGACTGCCTGAATCCATCGTTTCATTTGAGGGGTCGCCGATGGTAGAGCAGTTGCCTGAAACAGGCGAAGAAATTTAATCAGCTCCTGCAAAAAGCCCGGATTGGGCGCCAGAGTGGTTAGTATACGTATTCCATGTGGGTGTATAAGCCTCATCTGCTTGATTACCCCAACTTGCCCAATTTTTTCGTTGTCCTCGCGCAAATAATTCAAGATAGGGTCCTCTGCTGCAGGACTCAATCAGGGGGTATTGTTCGTCCGGTTTCCGCGAGTGCTCTCGTTTGCGGCTTTTCACATAATTAACCTGCGTCCGGCCAGGCTGAAGTGTGCGTGCACCTTTCCCCTTTACGCCAAACAGGATAAGTTCTGTTACATTCCGGAAATAAAATCCAACGCCACGCCCGTCCGAGCCGCCGTCTTTCCGAATTTTGTGCCATACGATATTGCTTTTGTACTGAAACCCCCAAGCATGCATGACAGATAGTCCTTCTGGGAGCAGAGCATTAGGAACCCACAAATAAAGGTGCGCGATGTCCGCGGCTGCACTGGAAATTGGCAGGCTTTTGATCTCATCCAGCGTTATGGTTTCATACCTTGATAAGCGCTTATGCTCAGGGGCTATTTTTCCTGTTCTGTTTTGAAATTGCCATGGCGGGTCGGCAAGGATTGTGCTGAATTTCCGAGCACCGACGAAATTTAGAAAGTCTTCTGATACTTCAGATATGGGCCGATTGCTCTGCATCGTTAAACTCCAAATACTGCTGGTGCAATTTGGTTCTTGTCTGTCTTAGTGCTTCTGCGCGATCCGGGCGTGCATTTCGAAGCCTCCCCGGTTGATGACTGGTCATATCCACCTCAAAGCGTGGAATGCCAAGATCTCTGACGAATGCTGCGGCGGTGTTTAGCGAGGCAAACATTCTGATGGTCCCGCGGGAAGTCAACAAGGTTTTGTCAGTTCCCCCTACATGAAAAACCAGTGCGAATCCTTTGGATTTTCCTGCGATGCTTGCACGAACCTGTCCGGTCGCCTGTATGAGTTCTCGCAAGAGAGGTTCCTTGATTGTGCCCACTTTCTTCATGCTTTCTAATTAAAGAATAATGTTGAAAGGCACTCTGGATTACATAAAACTTCATAGCATTTAACATTAATTGTGCAAAAGTAGTACACAATCAGAGATCAATTGAGATCCTAACCGACTTGTCGGTGTGGGTTGAGGAGGGTATCATGGCTGTAATGCTTATCTCGACGATTTCGGCGTGTTGTTGTTCGGCTTCGGGCCGGACTTGTTGCTGATTTTTTCAGTTGCAACTGCCGTCTCGAATGCCCACCCCTAGCTGGTGGGTTTTTTGTTTCTTCCGACCCACTCGAAAACCAATTCTGCTTAGTTTTCTTATGAGAGATTTATGACCGATATCCTTACCGCACCTGTACAAGAAACCGCTCCCGTGGCGGCTGGTTCCGCTTCTGCTCCGGCTCCCGTGAAGGAGACGAAGGCGCAGCGCATGGAGCGGCTGAAGCGCGAGCGGAATCCGTGGGAGATTTTTGATGACGTGCGGCGGTTTGCGCGCGAGGGGCGGGCGAGCGTGGTTCCGGAGTGGGCGAGCGCCTACTTCAAGTGGTGGGGCATTTACACGCAGGGCGATGGCGTGGGCGCGGTGGGCGGCAAGGGCGGTGAGGGGCTGGCGAGCGAATACTTCATGATGCGGATTGCCTCTCCGAACGGATTTTTGACCTCGGAGCAGACGCGGGTGATTGCCGGTATCGCGAAGAAGCATGGGCGGAACCTGGCGGACATTACGACGCGGCAGAATATCCAGCTGCATTGGCTGACGATTGAATCGATTCCGGAGATTGTGGAGGAGCTGGACCGGATTGGGCTTTCTCCGCGCGGGGCGTGCGGCGATGTGGCCCGCAATGTGACGGGGTGCCCGCTGGCGGGGATTGACGCGGAGGAGATTGTGGATGCTTCGCCGCTGGCGATCGAGATTGCGCGCGCGCTGGTGGGCAATGACGAGTTTGTGAACCTTCCGCGCAAGTTCAAGGCCTGCGCTACGGGGTGCGCGAGCTGGTGCTGCTATCCGGAGCTGAATGACGTTGCCTTTACGGCGGTGCGGCGCGGCGATGCGGTGGGCTACGCGGTACGCGTGGGCGGAGGATTGTCAAAAGAGCCGCATCTGGCGGTGAAGTTAAATGCCTTCGTCAAGCCGGAGCAGGTGGTGGATGTGGCGCGGGTGATTGCGGAGATCTTTCGCGATCAGCAGGGGCTGCGGGAGAATCGCGACCGGGCGCGGCTGAAGTATCTGTTTTTGCGCGAGGGCTGGACTCCGGAGACGTTTCTGGCGGAGATGGAGGCGCGGCTGGGGTATCGGTTCGATGCGGCTCCCAAGGAGACGCTGCCGCCGGATGGGCTGCGCGACCATGCGGGCGTGCATGCGCAGAAGCAGAAGGGGCTGAGCTATGTGGGAGCTTCAGTGCTGCGCGGGAGGGTGTCGGGCGATCAGCTGGCTGCCGCTGCGGAGCTGGCGCAGAAATATGGCGACGGGCAACTGCGCACGACGGTGATGCAGAACCTGGTGTTCGTGAATATTCGGACGGAAAAGGCGCGGGAGCTGGTGGATGAGATTCACGGGATTGGGCTGCGGGTGGAGGGAACGGAGTTCTGGCGCGGGACGGTGGCGTGCACGGGGACGGAGTTCTGCAAGCTGGCGATTACCGAGACGAAGGGCTTTGCGCAGTGGATAGTGGAGGAGCTGGAGGATCGGCTGCCGGGGTTTGACCAGCAGATCAAGCTGAATGTGACGGGCTGCCCGAACGGGTGCGGCCAGCACTGGATTGCGGACATCGGCCTGGAGGGCAAAAAGGTAAAGCACGACGGGCAGATGGTGGACGCCTACAACTTCGCGCTGGGCGGCGCAGTGGGCGCACATGCGGGCGTGGCTCGGGTGACGGGATATCGCGCGCCGGCGACTGAGGTTCCGGAGGCAATTGAACGGCTGCTGCGGGGGTATCTGGCGGATCGTGCGGAGGGGGAGAATCTGCGGGCTTGGTTTGCTCGGCATGAGGTTGGTCAATTGAAGGGATTGCTGGAGGGGGTTGCGGTTTAGGGATTAGGGTTTAGGGATTAGAAACTCACCTGAGTTCAGGTTGTACCTTCCCACATCTCTTCGAGATATGGGGCACCCATTTTCGTGGCGACCGAAGCGAACAGCAGGTCCCTCCACTTCGCTGTGCTTCGGTCGGGATCGCAAATCTTTCTTGCTTTCTTGCTTCGTTGGATCGATGAGGTTGGAATGAGCGATCGCTATACCCTTTCCGCTTTCCCCTTTACCCTGTCTTTATGAGCCTTTTCCCTGCATTTATTAAGCTGGCGCGGCGACGGTGCCTTCTTGTCGGCGCGGGTGAGGTTGCTTTGCAGAAGATTCCTTCGCTGCTGGCGGCTGAGGCGGAGGTGCGGGTGGTGGCTCCGCGGATTTGTGCGGAGATTGCGGCTCTGGCTGCTGAAGGGCGGCTGACGGTTGAGGAGCGGGCGTTTTCGGTTTCCGATCTTGATGGAGTTTTTTTAGTCATTGCGGCTACGGATGATCCGGCGGTGAATGCCGCGGTGTATGACGGCGCGGTGGAGCGGAATGTGCTTTGCAATTCGGTGGATGATCCGCCGCATTGCGATTTTTATTTTGGGTCGGTGGTGGCGCGGGGTGATTTGCAGATTGCGATTTCTACGGCGGGCGAGAGTCCGGCGCTGGCTCAGCGTTTGCGGAAAGAGATTGATGCGCAGCTGCCGGATGATTTAGGAGGGTGGTTAACGGAGACTGGCCGGTTGCGGCGCGAGGTGCTGGCTCGGGTTGAGGCGGGCGAGGAGCGGAAGATGCTGCTGCATCGGCTGGCGGAGCGCGAGGTTTGCGGGGCGGCGGCGTGCCAGGCTCGCGGCGTGGCGTTTGGTGCGGCGGTGCGCGGGCGTGTTTACC
>JBARHV010000284.1:0-3396 GCA_049799415.1 Silvibacterium sp. | reverse complement strand
GCTGGGTAGCGAAGTTCGGTTGTGATAACCGCTGAATGCATATAAGCGGGAAGCACGCTCCAAGATGAGATTTCCCTGAAGGGCCCAGGAAGACCACCTGGTTGATAGGCTGGAGGTGGAAGCGCAGTAATGCGTGTAGCTTACCAGTACTAATCGCCCGTTCGGCTTGTCCATAGAATTAACTCTGCGCAGTATTGCCGCGCAAGAGGACATTCAACAAGCCTCGTAATATACCAATCGATTTCGTTGTGAGATATTAGGTTGTGTGGCGCCAGTTTGCCTTATCTTTCGTCCGGGAGAAATTGCCCGTGGACGGAATCTGGCTGCGGGAGAAACAGCCCGCCAAGCGCCTCCCAGGTTTAAAGGACGCACGCAACAGAAAGCGTCTGAAAGTTTGCCGGTGACCATACTGCGAGGGTCCCACCCGTTCCCATCCCGAACACGGAAGTTAAGCCTCGCTGGGCCGATGGTACTGCACGCGAAAGTGTGTGGGAGATTAGGTGATCGCCGGCATAAGTCTCAATCAAAAGCCCGCTCTTCGGAGCGGGCTTTTGTGTTTTTGCTCACAAATCGCGGACTAGAAACCGTCCGTTTCTGTACAGCGATCTTTAAAACCGGACACTTTTCTATTCGCTGCGCATTTGAAAGCCAGCAACAAGTGCCTTAGTTTGAGGCGTCTACGGATCTACGCATCAATGGAACATCTCGTGCTCCACAAACCGTAGTTGTGGGAGGGTGTGCAATGCAGGGATGGTTCAGAGACGCTCGCTATGCCATACGTCAGTTGCGGAAGACGCCTGCCTTTACCTTGACCGTCATCGTTACGCTGGCCCTGGGCATTGGGGCGAACAGCACGATTTTCAGCTGGATGAGCTCTACGCTTTTTTCGCCTCTTCCCGGTGCTCATCCCCACGGTACGGCTATCGTCCTTAAACGTGGCACGAACGAAATTTCTTATCCTGATCTTGTTGATCTGCGTACTCATTCCAAAACACTCTCTGCGCTGATCGGGTGGAATATAGCACCGGTCGACCTGACCTCGGCGGGCAAGCCGCAGCGGCTTTGGGCGTCACTGACCACGGCAAATTATTTCAATGCTCTGGGAGTGCGGCCAGCGCTGGGGCGTTTCTTTGAGTCGCAGGAGGAACAACGTCCGGGCGGATCGCCGGTTGCCGTGTTGAGTTACCGGAGCTGGCAGTTGCTCTTCGATGGCGATGCGCACATCGTCGGGCGGACGATCTACCTCAATCAACATCCATTCACGGTGATCGGCGTGGCTCCTCCGCTGTTTCAGGGAACCACCACGGGGTTGCGCATGGATCTATGGGCTCCGCTGATGATGGATCAGGAGCTCCTGGGCGAGGACAACGTTCACGACCGCAGTGACGACTGGCTGAGCGTGATCGGCATTCTTGCACCGGGCGTTACGCGCATGCGGGCGCAGCAGGATCTCACCACGGAGATGGGCCAGATTGCGCGCGCCTATCCCGCTTCGCACCTGGGCAGCAATGAGATGGCGACCTTCCCGCTGTGGCGCGCTCCCGACAGCGCCAATCAATATATGTCTGTGCTGCTGCCGCCGTTGATGGCCATTGCCCTGGTGGTGCTGTTGCTGGCTTGCGTGAATGTTGCGAACCTTTTTCTGGTGCGCGCTGTGGCGCGGCGCCGGGAGATGGCGGTGCGGCTTTCGATGGGAGCCAGCCGCGTGCGGCTGGTCCGGCAGTTGCTGGTCGAGAGCGTTCTGGTGGCTCTGGCCGGCGGCGGACTCGCGCTCTTCGTCACGCTCTGGTCGGCGGGCACTTTCGACCGCTTCCTGCCGATGACCGATACCCCGATCGATCTCAACATGCACGTTGACGGGCGCGTGCTGGCTGTGACTTTTGCGCTTTCCACTCTGACCGGCATTGCGTTTGGGCTGCTTCCCGCGCTGCGTTCCTCGCGCATCGTTCCTGTGAGTGTGCTCAAGGAGGAGGCCGGAACCTCGTCGGGAGGCCGGCACAAGGCCCGGCTCACGTCGGTCCTGGTGATTGCACAGATTGCACTTTCGTTTCTGCTGTTGATCTGCGGCGGCCTCTTCATCCGCAGCTTCCGCAATGCACAGCATATTGATACAGGTTTCAGCGCCGATCATGTGCTGCTCTCGACGATCGATCTTTTTCCCGCAGGGTACACGACGTCGACGGGACTTGCTTTTCAGCGCGAACTGCTTAACCGTGTTGGGCAGATTCCCGGCGTACAATCGGTCTCGTTTTCCAACTGGTCGCCACTGAGCTTCCGCTACAACAATACGATCATTACGCCGGAGGGGTATGTGCCGCAGCGCAATGAATCGCTGAATATGCTGGAGAATGCGGTTGGTCCGAACTACCTTGAGACGCTGGGGATTCCATTGGTTGCGGGCCGTGATTTCAATGCGGGCGACACGCCGGATACGCAGCGGGCTGTCATTGTGAACCAAGCGTTCGTCCAGCGGTATTGGCCGGGACAAAATGTTCTGGGCCGCCGCGTAAAGGTGTATGGCAACTGGTACTCGGTGGTTGGCGTAGCGAAAAACTCCAAATACAGGGACCTTGAAGAAGTTCTTCAACCCGCTGTCTATCGGGCGGCGATGCAGGATTACAAGTCTTACTTTGTCCTGCAGGCGCGGGTGAAGGGTGATCCCAAGGCTTATGCCGCGCCGGTCGCTGCTGCGGTGCATAGCCTTAATCCCGATCTGCCGGTGCTGTACCAATATCCGCTCTCGCGCAATGTTGAAACCGCCAGCATGGGCACGCGCATTGCTGGAACCTTCGTCGGCCTCTTCGGCTTGATCGGGCTGATCCTGGCGGCGATCGGCATTTACGGCGTGATCGCCTACACCACGCGGCAGAGGCTGCACGAGATCGGCATCCGCATGGCGCTGGGCGCGAAGCGGCGCGATGTCTTCGACCTGGTGCTCAAGCAGGGTCTGCGCATGGCCGCGGTCGGCATTGCTGCCGGATTGGGGTGCTCGTTGATTCTGACTCCGTTCCTGCGTAGCCAGCTCTATGGCGTTGCTCCTTCTGACCCGTTCACCTATCTCTGCGTTGGAGCGGCTCTCTGCCTGGTTGCGCTGGCCGCTTGCCTTCTGCCTGCGCTGCGAGCCGCGGAGGTCGATCCGATTCGGGTGCTGCGGTATGAGTAGCTCAGGGCGCAGTTCTCAGTTGCCAGTTGTTAGTCCTCAGTTGTCAGGGCACAGCTCTCAGTCCACAGTTGTCAGTTCTCAGTTGTCAGTTCTCAGCCGCCTGTCGTCCAGGGTTCGTTGTTGTTGTTCGGGGATTGCTGTGGTTTCTGCTGGTTCTCTTTGTTTTCCTGGAGGTGGGCGAATCTTCTTTCCCAGATTTCCTTGCCGATCTGCTTGTTGCGTTCGATCCGGGC
>JBARHV010000283.1:0-2204 GCA_049799415.1 Silvibacterium sp. | reverse complement strand
CACCAGGAGATCGCGATCTTTGTCCGGTCGAACGCAGAATTGGACCGCGCCAAGGCAGCAGCAAACGTCGCGGCTCTGAGCTACGACATTCTCGACGAGAACGTTACGACTCCTGTTGGCCGACTAGCCATCAGCACAATGCACCTTGCGAAGGGGCTAGAGTTTAAAGCGGTCGCGGTGATGGCCTGTGATGATGAGGTAATCCCGCTACAGGAGCGGATCGAGACAGTATCTGACGAAGCCGATCTTGAGGACGTGTACAACACAGAGCGCCACTCGCTTTACGTTGCGTGCACTCGCGCCCGTGACCAGTTGCTGATCACGAGTACCGCTCCGGCATCGGAGTTCTTGGACGACTTCAGCCGCTAATATCCGACTCTACGATCTGCAAGCGCGTACAAACCCGCATAGCCGCCCGGAGATATCCCCAACTCCTTAACCACCTACACGCCCAGCAATCCGCAAGGAATTGACTTGGAAATGACTTGAGCGATTTCCCTTTGAATATTCACGTGACTTTTTGTCAGGGTCCGTCTCGACACCCACCGTATCCTGTCGATCTTCTATCAACCCGAAGCTCCCCATAGAACCACTGCCCAACGGGCATCGAGAAGGATGGGATTCCCGTCTCTCGTCCAGCCCAAGAGCGGACTACGCACTGGCGCGCAACTCGGGCCAAAGGGGAAGTTGGAGAGCTGAGACGGCAATCGGAGTTTGGGTGAGCGGTTCCGCTGGGATTTCTTTTCTCGGAGGGAGCGAGCCGAATTCCTTGAGTGCCGCCATTCTCGCCTCGACGTACTTCGTGTACGCTTCGATGTTTCCTTCCATGAGTTGATCAAGGGGTTCGCCTTCGGCGGTAGCGTTCTTCAACCACTTTCCGTCAACCAGTCTTCTACGCATATGCGTTTTCACGAAGGGATTTGCATCGATGATCGTGACCGCCGAAAGTTCGATGAGGAAATGCAAGTGCCTTCTTCCCCCGACCGCGATGAGCTGCAATCCCCTACCCAATAATTGTTCGATATTCCTCAATTGGTACACGTGCCAGCGTGCCCGCGTTCCACTCGCCAGCCCCGTCTGGAACTCCTGGCACACCATCGATAGATGGGGATGGTCTCGCAGGAAATCGCGCCAGCAGTTCCAGTCTTTTTGATTGAATGCATTGACATGAGGGATGACGCTGAGCCCCGCTCCTGTTAATCGTTCCGCTTCAAGCAGTGACCGACTGCGATTTACTAGATGTTCGGGACGGGGTTCGTTGAGAGCGAACGAGAAGTTCGGCGCGGTTACATGCGAGATCCCAAGGATAGCGAGATATTGCGCGAGGCGCAGCGATTCGCTATACCGCCAATGGTGTTCGAGCCGATTATCCTTGGCAACCGAAAGAAGGAGTATCCGAGCATCCTCCGACAGGCCGAACTGCTCGCGAAGGTGGCTTGGTCCATTGAAGCGACATTCCGAATCAGGAGCCGACACATCAAATGTTGTGAGCGCCGCGAATCTCGTCGACAAATGGCCCTCTCGACATGAGCCGTTATGGACATGAGGAATGTAGATTGGCAGCTTCTCCACCCGCTGCTGGATAGCATACCGCCCCCTCATGCTCATGCCACCGGCGTCCTGCATAGTGAGGCTGAACCTGTGCGCGCGGGGGCAAGCAAGCGAACACGCGGCGGGATTTCCGCAGCAGTGCGCATAGCAGTCGAAGTCAGTCGTGCCGCCGCACATTTCAAGAAGTTCGCAGCGCTGGCAGCCCAAACCCATCGGGGCACCAAGCTCGGAAGATGAGGTTTGGCCAAGCGCTCGGAGAATCATTGGACTTTCCCTCTCGTTTTCGCCTTGGGCCACACCCGCTGCACGTAGAACGGCTCCGTGGACTGGCGAACATCGGAGATGGACACCGGGAGGCAATTCTGCATTTCGGGATGCAACCGGAAGAGGTCATGAATATCCCGCGCAGCCTCGCCGCGGACTTCCGCAATAGCCACGCTGCCTTCCATGACTGCGATACGCGCTTTGTCGCCGCGCTGGAAGATCGTAAGCCGCGTCCCGATGGGGAACGTTCGATCCTCATGCAGCCAGTGGCACGGAAACGTCACGGTCGCCTCACCCTCATTGTCGAAAAGCGGTGTCGGCTTGAGATTCCGGTGTGCTGCTTCCTGGAGCTGGTGCTTAAATCTTTCTTCGCTCCTGCGAATCCAATC
>JBARHV010000282.1:0-2023 GCA_049799415.1 Silvibacterium sp. | reverse complement strand
TTCAAGGCCACGGCGAGCGATTACATCAAGACGACGCAAAGGATTTACCGGACGAAGGAATATCCATCGGACGTGGAAATTCCGGTGGTGCAGCACTGAGCTGAGCGCGGCGTGAACTGAGAAAAGCAGATTCCTCGCACCCGTTCGCAACTTTGTTACGTTGGCTGCTTGCCGCAGCCCACGCGAACGGGGCTCGGAATGACAATCGAGTTTAGGCGCGAAAGCGCTGATTGTGAAGGAGGCGAATGTGGACGGACGAGTGGACGCAGGGATGGTGACGACGGCATTGGAGCTTCCGGGGTATCGGATCGTGCGCTCGGTGGGGCTGGTGCGGGGGATCATTGTGCGTTCGCGGAGCATTTTCGGGAACATCGGCGCGTCGCTGCAGACGATTGTGGGCGGAAACATCACGCTATTCACGGATATGTGCGAGCAGACGCGCGAGGAATCACTGGAGCTGCTGATGGAGCACGCGGCTGCGCGCGGCGGAAACGCGATTATCGGCGTGCGCTACGACGCGAACGAGATCATGCAAGGTGTGACGGAAGTGCTGGCGTATGGCACCGCGGTGGTGGTGGAGCGGGCGACGTGAAAAACAGCGCGCGGGGCTTGTGGTAAAATGCGGGGTAACGTTGTGCAGATGAATAGGCCCGTAGCTCAGTTGGTTAGAGCGCTACCTTGACACGGTAGAGGTCTGCGGTTCGAGCCCGCACGGGCCTACCATACTTACATCCACGGGCGCGGCGTCTTCTTCGTGGAGTTAGTGGAGCTTCTCAATCTGTTGCTGCACCTGGCTGCGAAATTGCAGAGGATGCGCGACTTTGTGGAATGGCTCGGGAGTCCCGCCGGTCCCGATGACCACAATCGTTCCATAACCCAGCATCCTGCCAAAAGCTGTCTCGCTCACTTCGATGCTCTCCACTTTGTTCAGCAGCATTTCTATCGTTGTCCGGCTGGCCAAGCCGGTCTTGATCACCAGGCGCCGGTTGGTCACCGCCATTTCCGTGGCGTTCCGCCGGACCATGCCCATCAGAATCGCCACGAGACCGGCAACGAGCAACGCAACGCCGCCACCCTCCATGATGTGCAAAGTCCTGGTCTCAATTCCGGGCTGGCTGAGTGCGTAATAAAGCAGAAGCACTCCGGACAGACCGAGCACCAAGCATCCCACAACAATGTGCCCCAGCATCACGATCCAATGGAGCCGGGTTTGATAAATCACCGTTTCGCCAGGAACCAAGTTCGATTCTACGTAGCTCATCTGCTTTTTTCTCCGAATTGTTCAGTCTGCTTCAGGACTCCGGTCTGAAACTGATTACTCGTTGAGAGGAAGTCTCCCACAAATCGCGGACAAGAGTTGATGTTTTTCTCTTTAGAGCGGCGTCCTGAGGGACAGAAAACCAAGGTAGACCACGAATGGCTTTGGTTCGTCACGGCAGCTTCCGTTCGCGCTGAAGCTGACTTTCTAACTCGGCAACAAGAACGAAATAGTCGGTAATGGGTCAGTTTGAATTTTGACTCCTTGTGTCACGATCAAGAAAATTCAAACTGACCCGACCACCAAACAGTCATAGGGTTGGGCTGGGACACTGCAAAGTGGCCCCGCCTTTTTTTTTCGGCAAGAATTTGCAGTCGAAAGAGGGGAATTCTGGGCCGCGTCAGTAAATCCAGCTCATGTCCGCGCCCTTCGGAGCGGTCTTCTTCATCCAATCCGCTTCCTGGGGGAAGATGCGCTGGTCCCAAGTGAACCCGCCGATTCCCGGCGGGTCGATGGGGCCGCCAGTGTAGCAATGCGGCTGCTTCTCGCCGTATTCAAAATCGCCGGCGTAGTAGGGATAATTGGTTTTCTCGAGAAAATCCTGGAGCAGCGAGACGGCATTGTTGAGGTAGAAGGTATCCATGGTGCCGACGGTGAAATGCAGCTTGCCGACGAGCTGCGGCCCGAGGGTTTTCCAATTGGTGCGCAGGATGTAGCTCAAATCGTAGTGCTGCTTCCAGTACTCCGCGACGGTATGGTCGATGT
>JBARHV010000281.1:0-2118 GCA_049799415.1 Silvibacterium sp. | reverse complement strand
ATCCCTGATCCCTGATCCCTGATCCCTGTGCCCTGATCCCTGTGCCCTGATCCCTGTGCCCTGATCCTCCGGATAAATCCCCCGCGCAAAAAAATCCCATCCTGGCGCGTTTTCTGCATCATTTTTCCCCGCGATTTGCGTATATGGATGCAGACCGATTGAGGATACGCTCCAGTGGACAAGTCAACAGAGCAATTCGCGGAGACACTGGAGCGGCATCAGGGGCGCGTCTTCTCGATTGCGTTTCGGATTCTCGGCGAAAGTGGAGCAGCCGAAGAAGTGGCTCAGGATGTCTTCCTCGAACTGCACCGGAATCTGCCGCGGCTCGCCAGCGAAGAACACGTCACCGCATGGCTGCGGCGGGTGGCCTGTCATCGCGCGACCGATGCCTGGCGCCGGCGTTCGGCGCGCGGCGGTCAGGCCGTGGAGGAATGGAACGACGGCGTGGTGCAGATGCCGGCGCCGCGTGGCCCTTCCCCGCTGATGAACAGCGTGGAACAGCTGCTCCTCACGCTGCCCTCTGCGCAAAGAACGGTCATGGTGCTGCGGTATCAGGAAGACATGGAGCCGGAAGACATCGCGATTGAACTTGCAATGCCGCTGGCAACTGTGAGGAGCCATCTGCAGCGCGCCCTCAAGCTGCTGCGTACCAAGGCCGAGCGAACACTGAAGGAGTACATCCGTGGGTGAAGCAAAAAACGAGTTCGAAGAGCTGGAGCGTGATCTGCGGGACGGCCTGACCGTAAGGGCCGCCCCCGATGGCTTCGCAAAAAAGGTGCTGGCCCGGATCGAGACGCACCAGAAAGCTGCGCCCGCCAGAATGCCGATGTGGAGCTGGGTCGCGGCAGCCGCCGTAATTCTGGGACTGTTCGCAGGCGGGCGATGGGAGCAACAGCGCGAACAGCGCATTGCGGGCGAGCAGGCGCGGGACCAGGTCATTCTCGCGCTGCGCATCACCGGCTCAACGCTCGATGCGGTGCAACAAAAGATACAGCAGACAGGAAAGGAAATTCAGCCATGAAGAAGCAATGGATAGGAATCATACTGGCGGTTGCAATGCTGCCCGGAGTGGCCGCGTTGGCGCAGTCTGCCGCACCGCCGTTTCCGGTAACGCTGGAAAAGCAACTGGCTGCGCGCGCGAGCAACTACACCGAGGTCACGCTCAACCGCAAGATGCTGGAATTCGCCAGCCATTTCATGGATAAGGAAGACGACGCCGAAGGCAAGCGCATCATCTCCAAACTCAATGGCGTTTACGTGCGCACCTACGAGTTCGACAAGGAGGGACAATACACCGCCGCCGACCTCGAATCCATCCGGCGTCAGTTCGAGACTCCCGAGTGGTCCCCGCTCGTAAAGCAGCGCTCGAAGAGCGGAGAGGACGACTCCGACATCTACATCAAGATGGCCGGCACCGAATCCCAGGGCATGTTCATCCTCAACGCCGAGCCGAAGGAGCTGGACTTCGTCTACATCTCCGGCCCCATCGATCCCGACGACCTCTCCGGCATCAGCGGCAACTTCGGTATCCCGAAAACAGCAAAGACCATGAAAGCAGGTGACAAATGACGCCCCGGGCAATCTTCTCGCTGGCGACCATCGGCGTCGCGGCTCTCGTTGTCCCTCCCATCGTTTTCGCCCCGCTGCACGCCGCCTCAAATCATGACTTCGGCGGAGTCGTCTCCGCTGTCGAGCAGCACTACTCCGTCCACGCTCAGCGCATGCCCATGATGGGCTTCATCAGCTTCTGCGCCCACGTCACCACCAACGGCGGCGTCAAGGGCATGCGCATCGCCGAGTTCGACCACTTCGCTCCTGCCGAGTCCCCCGCCGTCCTCGAAAAATTAGTCAGCGACACCCTCGGCAGCGAGTGGCAGCCCTTCGTCACTGAGCGCGAAGCCGGCGGTGAGCTCAGTCTCATCTTCGTCCGCCCCGAAGGCAGCGATATGCGCATGCTCATCGCCGACTATGACCACGGAGAACTCGACATCGTCCGCATGGAGCTCAACGCCGATCGCATCCAGCACTGGATGCAAGATCCAGAGAACAGCGCCCGCCACCACAACAACCAGGGCAATTGAGAGGCAGAGCACAGGGATCAGGGATCAGGGATCAGGG
>JBARHV010000280.1:0-11171 GCA_049799415.1 Silvibacterium sp. | reverse complement strand
TTATTAGTATTTGTTCCGCTCGTTAGATAGGTAGTCCATTGAAATGGCTGCGAATTTGAAAAATTGAACTCTGCGACAAAGCCTGTATTGCTGAGACATTGCGGCTGCGTTCCTGGATATTGGCTGGGATTCACGCTTGTATTCACGACGCAGTTGGGTTGCACCGTTCCCGAGGTGCCAGGCAGCATGGTGGAGATCGTCTCGCCGGCTAGATACACTTGCCCGCTGGAGGATATTGCGATGCCAGAGGCCACCGTGCCTCCCAGACAGCTTCCGCATCCCTGAAAGGATTGCTCTGTTTCTCCGAAGATGGTCGAATACTTGACTGTCTGTCCATCCGCGCTCAAGACCGTGAATCCGATCTCCTGATCTCCGACGCCATAAGCCTGCAGGGCGTTGGAAGTGATGTAATAAAAGACTTCCTGATCGCCCGGGTACTGCGGAGCGGTGTCCGCAAGTACGAGATTATTGGCGATATACATGTTGCCTGCGGAGTCCAACGCCAAGGCCTCTGGGTAGGTGGCGCCGGTGTAGCCGAGGAATGCGCTGTAGAGCAATGTGGAGCCGTCGGCGCTGAGCTTGGAGACAAAGCCCGAAGGCCCTCCGATGGTGAATTCAGTACCTCCGCCAGCATTGTTCCCGTCACAATTTGAGACCGCCGCGCCGGGCGTACCTGAGTACGGTTTGTAGTATGGCTGGCACTCGGACATTTGCGGGATGCTCGGAGCGTTGACCAAAGGGAAATCATTCGACGATGTTTCGCCGACGACAACCGCGTTTCCGGACGCGTCGGACTGTACGAGAGATCCCTCTTCTCCCCCGGTGAGTCCGTGAAGATACGTCGCATAGACCAGTTGGGTGCCGTCCGCACTTAGCTTCATGACGTATGCGGAACTCAATGCGCCTGGCTCATCCCCGACGGCGCAGCGGAACGCTCCATTTTGTGTAGCAATGGAGCTCATTGGACCACAGCTGGTCTGGTATGCCCCTGTCGTCGTGGGGAAGTTTAAATCTAGCGTGGTGCCCACGATGATGAGCTCTCCTGACGGATCGACTGCCATTCCGTACGGGGTGTCGCTTTCGCTTCCGGTCGTGGCCGTGCCCGTGTAGACCAGCGTGGGATCAATGACGAGCTCGCGGGAGTGGTCGTAAGCACCGAGGTGGAAGCTGACGTGTCCATCGCTGGCGATGAGGTAACTGGAGTCGATCGGGGTCCGCGCTCCATCGTTCATCTGGTATACGACAGGCTTGTCGAAGCGGACCGTCGAATCGCCGGGAATCGGCAGGAGCAGGTCGCCATTGGTGGCGATGCTGGGTTTCGCACCGGTAAACCCGAGTGAGATACGCGTTGGATCGGCATGCGGCGCGACCACGAAGTCGTACTCCAGCTGACCGCGTTCACCATGGTAGAGCAGGCTGACGCCGGGATATACCTCGTTCAGCCTCACCTGGCCATAGAGCGGGACGTTCTTCTGCCAGTGGGAGCTGTCTTTGCCAGTGAAGTAGTTGGCCTTGCCAGGTTGTGGTTGCTCGCCAATTGACTGCGACGGCTGCGAATCGAGCAGACTCATGCGCAGCGAAGCGCTGTGCGCCCGCGACAGCTCAAAGCCGTCGCCCTTCACCTTCTCGATGTGATTGATCTGTACTGTGGCGTCATTGCCGGAGAGGAACAGTGTGGATTCCGGCCCACGTGCCAGCCACTGGACGTTGCTCGACGACTGGCCGAGGTTCGGTTCAAAGCTGAGCGGCAATTTTCCATAGCTCGCCATAACTGCGGCGGGAATCGAGCGATTGGCTTGCTGAGATTTAGAGTGCGATGCGGACTGGGGATGAATGGCGATAGTGGTCAAACCAAAGCACAACGCAGCGAGGATGCGCAGCGCAATTCTTGCGTTCATGGCAGAGTCTCCTGCACGGTTCGCGCCATGGACCGAAAAAGTGTGTCAGCTTTCAGGAATTTTGTTTTCCAGCAACGGCCAGTCTCGCCCTGAGGCCGGCAAGAACCTGTGCTGCTTCTACTGCATACTCGTGGAGGCCGGGAGCATTGACGACAGCCTGAGACATGATCTGGTTGGCCAGCTCGGCATGCGGCAGGGCCTCCCGATCGCGGTGTTCGGCAATAAGTATCTCTGCATAAATCAGGTGGAGGCTGCCAAAGACCGGATGGGTGGGTGCGGTTTGACCGGTGCGAATGGCGATGGCTTCTTTCACTGCTGCTTCGGCTTCGGGCAAGTGCCCTGTTTTGAGATACGCCTTACTGAGGATGCGCAGAGAGTCAGAGAAATCCGTGCTGTGCCCAGTGGTTTTTCTCAAAGAGGGTGTGATCTTCTCCATGAGATCGAGAGCTTCCTGATTGCGGCCGTCCATGAGTAGCGCATCAGCAAGATACGTGGCTTCGTAACCGGTGCCGTGACTGTTGTCGCCAGCACACTTTCTCATGTCCTGATAGGCCTGTTCGCGAAACTCTACTGATTTCTTCAAATCGCCGCGCTTCCCGGCCACGAACCCCAGATCGCCTTCCACCTGAGCTCGCCCGCACAGTAGAGCCGGATCGTCACCGTAGATCTGACGGGCCTGAATCAGATAGGGTTCTGCATCGTCGGGGCGGCCGCGATCCAGAAGGTCGTCAGCCAGCAATCGAACAGAAAGGCCAAGTTCGTTGGCGGGCTGGTTGGTCTTACGCTCGAGATCCACAGCCGCATGCAACAGGCGAAGGTTTTCGTTTGTCTCGAGACCCAGGTTGTCGCGATAAAACGCATAGTACATCTCGCTTTCTGCTCGTGTAAGAGGAGGCACTTGGGAATCCCGCGAGAGCTGCAGCGCATGGTCGGTCATGGCTGCTCCTTTTTCTGCGTCGCCTTTTATGTAGGCAATCTGGCCCAGATGTTCCTCCGAAGCAGCCTGCGCGGAGATATCTCCGCCGGCTATCGCGCTCGCGTCTACTTTCTGATATAGCTTTTCCGCATCGTCGAGATTGTCATTCTCCTCGATAGATCCGGCGAGACTGAGCTGCGCGAGACGAAGATCGACTGGATCCTGGATGTACTGGGGCAACACCTCCGCGCCGGTATGGAGGAGATCAGAGACGGAGGGATCGGATTTACCCATGTAGCCGGAGTTCGCAAGCCGGAGCAGAGTGTGCATAAAGTTCTGCATCTGCTCCGCCCTGCGGCCTTCTTGGATCGCCTTCTTTTGCTTGATTTCTGCGTATCCGAGGGCGGTAACGATCAGCAGCACCGATGCAGTAGCAAGAGCGACGAGTCTGCGATTGCGGCGAAGAAACTTGCTCATGCGATAGAGCGCCGTCTGAGGGCGCGCCAGAATCGGCCTGCCATCGAGAAATCGCTGGACATCGCTCATAAGAGCATCCATTGAGGAGTAACGATCTTTTGGTTGCGGGCTAAGGCATTTCCCCACAATAGTCGCCAGGTCTCCATCGAGATCTGCGCGCAGACCTTTCTCAGAAAGACCACGATGCGCTGCCGCTTCCGCGGTGATGGCGTTAGACAGAGGCTCTGCCTCCTGCTCCCGCAATGCCCGCTCAATCATCACGGCTACAGATGCCTTATCTCCGGGCCTGTGGCCGGCTAGTAGTTCAAAAAGAATCGCGCCCAGCGCGTAAATGTCGCAAGCAGTAGTCACAGGATCGTTCCGCAATTGCTCAGGGCTGGCGTACGCGGGCGTCGCGAGCAGAGTTGTAGTAAGCAAGCTGTCTGGTTGAATGAGCTTTGAGGTTCCAAAATCTAACAACTTCACGACGCCATCCGTCGAAACCAGGATATTGGAGGGTTTCAGATCGAGATGCACTACCAGATTGCGATGCGCATGAGCCACAGCATCGCAAACACTTAGAAAGATATGAAGGCGCTCGGCGATTTTGAGATTGCGTACGTCGCAATAGGCGTCGAGATGCTCCCCATCCACATATTCCATTGCTAGATACGGCTGTGCGGAGTCGCTCAATCCGGCGTCAAGCAGACGGGTAATATTAGGGTGATCGAGCGTGGCAAGAATATGCTGCTCTCGCTGGAAACGCTCAATAAAACCAGGGCCTGCCGCGTGGGGAGCCAGTATTTTCAGAGCCGAACGCTGCAGCGCGCCTCCGACCATTCGCTCGACCAGATAAACCGAGCCGATGCCGCCTGATCCCAGGTGCCGGAGAACCGTGTAGGGGCCGATTTTGCCGCCTGAAAATGAATTGCTACGCGGAGATCCCTCACTGTCCGCCACAGTTGCGGCATGGAAAATCTCCAGCGCCCGGCGGCGCAGTTCCGGATCAGGGCATCTCTCTGCCAGAATGCGGTCGCGGTCCTTCTCGGGCGTCGTCTCGGCAAGATGAAATAAAGCTTGCAGCTCCTGCCAGTTTTCCGAGTCCTGCATCATTCGTTCACTCTTATGGTTCGCGTGAAACAGATTCAAACCGACTCACCGCTAAGCGGAATGGAGCCGATCGTACAACCAGCCGCGCACAAAACGCAGGTCGCGATCCACCGTGGCTTTCGAGGTGTGCAACAACTCGGCAGTCTCCTCGGCCGTGAATCCGAGGAAGAAGCGCAGCTCCACCATGCGGCATTTTCGGGGATCCACCAACTCCAGTTCTTCGAGTATCCGGTCAAGGTCCATCATTTCGACACTCTTCGCATCGATCCAGGCCAGTTCTTCATTCAATGGAACCGGGATGCCACCATCGCGTTTCTGCCGTCCTTCGGAGCGCGCATGATCGAGTAAGACCCGGCGCATCAGTCTCGCAGAAAGGCTATAGAAATGTTCGCGGTCTTCAAAGCGCAGGCTGCGCTGACGCAGCAGCTTTAGAAAGAGTTCGTTGACTACGCTGGTCGGCTGTAAAACATTTTCCGGCCGCTCCCCTCGAAAAAGGGCGCCAGCTATCTTCCTCAATTGCGGATAAACCAACTCGAAAAGGTGATCGATAGCAGCGGGCTTGCCTTCGCTCCACTGCCGCAGAAGCACCGTAACTTCACCCGGCTGATCCATAATGGCCCAATCCCCGATAGGGGAGCAACCAGCACCTTGTAAGGAATTGTGTAGCCATAGTATCAGCACTATAGAAATTCGCGGCAAAGTAAAGTGGGAAACGATATTTCCCGAGCTACACCTCTTGAAACGGCTCTATTTTTATGGTTTGGCGTCATGGATTAGGGGTATCTGAGTTACTTTTGGGGCGCGTAAATAACAGCCGTATCAGGGAGCGATTATTCCCTGATACGGACTCGACAATTCCCTGTTTCGAAGTGCGTCCAAATCAGCGAAGGGGCGCGTAAGCGCTTGTCCAATCAAAGCTGTAGAGAATTTCTCAGCTGTAACTTCGGCTCAAGAATCGAAAATTCCCTGTATTTTTCCCTGTTAGCAGGGAAATTGGGCCAGAGAACGGTTCGCATCAGACTCCATCCTCAGCCAGTCTAAAACCCGCATAAATACAGGCTCCAGCAACGGGGCCATTTATTTTGTGCTAATTTTGTGCTCGATATCCTACTCACGGGTTGGGCCGCGTTCTGGTGTTTACTGGCAGGTTCGTTTTTTGAAAGCGTGTCTTGAATTGCGGAGATCGTCTATGGTCGCGATCCTTCTTTTGGGATGCCTCCTCTCCTTGTCTGCGCAGACTTCAAGTTCCCATTTTGATGCGCCGCGGGTAACGATCGACAGCGGGATTTTGGAAGGGATACAGCTCAAAGGGCTTCCGCAGGGCGCAGCTTTTCTCGGCATTCCCTATGCCGCCCAACCGGTGGGGAATCTCCGCTGGAAAGCACCGCAACTTCCCCCAGCCTGGCATGGAGTGCGGCAGGCAACTCAATATGGACCGGCCTGCCCTCAAACTCCCAGCCCATGGCTGCCGGAGATGCTGGGCGTGCAGAAAATGGCAACCGACGAAGCCTGCCTCTATATCAATGTCTGGACGCCCCGGCTATCTGCCGCGTCGAAGCTTCCGGTCCTGGTCTGGGTACATGGCGGCGGCAACGTTGAAGGTTCCGGAGAATGGCCGCCACTCGGACCAACACTGGCCCGGCAAGGGATTGTTGTCGTCAGCCTCAATTACCGTCTCGGGGTATTAGGATTTTTCGCCCATCCCGCCCTGTCCACTGAATCACCCCATCATGTGTCCGGAAATTACGGCCATCTCGACCAGGTGGCGGCGCTCCGCTGGGTGCGGCGGAACATTGCCCACTTTGGCGGCGACCCTGGCCGCGTCACAATTGCCGGCCAGTCTTCCGGCGCGCTCGACATCTGCAACCTGATGGCTTCTCCGATTGCCCGGGGGCTGTTTCGCGGGGCCATTCTTCAAAGCGGCGTTTGCGTCGATTCCCTTTACCCAACTTTGACCGAAGCAGAAGCCAACGGAGTGCTGCTGGCAAGCGACCTAGGAGTAACATCCGGTCCGCAGTCGTTGGCGAAGCTGCGCGCTATTCCCGCAGATCGCATTCTTCAGGCAGCGGCCCGGGACCCCCGTGTGGACCTGGAACCCGACGTCGATGGCTGGTTCTTTCCGGAGCAGCCTGCCATCGCCTTTCGCGACGGACGACAGGCGAAAGTTGCGGTGATCGTCGGCAGCAATGAAGATGAAGTGTCCATCTTCGCCAGCCCGATCGTCGGAGGCAAATCATACCGTCCGAAAACCGTTGCCGCTTATCGGCAATGGCTCCAGCGACAATTCGGCAGCCTCGCGGAAAAGGTATTTACGGAGTATCCCGCACGTTCCGATCAGGAGGTCCCGCGCGTCTTCAGAAAAATGTTCAGCGATTATGACTTCGGCTTCGGGGCACAGCTTCTGGCTGCGGATACGGCCACAATCGGACAACCATCGTTTCTCTACCACTTCACCTATATAGGCGCAGGAAAATTCGCCCCGCTCGGCGCATTCCACAGCGAGGAAAGTATGTTCCTGAGCGGGAAGTATTGGACGAGCTGGGTATCGAGGCCTTATGACAAGACGCTCTCGAATGCCATCCTTGAGTATTGGGCGCAGTTTGTGAAAACGGGAAACCCGAACCGGACCGCTTTGCCCGCATGGCCCGTTTACAATCCAAAGACAGATCTCTGTCAGGAGTTGGGCCAGCGGATTGGGCCGGAACCCTTGCCGCGTGCTCAGCGCTTCCCGGTTTTTCAGGAGTTCCTGACATCGCGTCTGCAGAAATCGAAGCAGTAAATTGCTTCTCTTTTTCTGGCGCGAACTCAGGATGGAACCGGGATATGCGAGAGGGATTCAGCCCAGTCGTCTTACCGGTTTACAGTTTGCATCGCCAGCGTCTGCGCATGATGTATGTGGCAGATCGCAATCGCCAGCGCATCTGCCGCATCTGCTGGCTCGGGTAGGGCAGATAGATTGAGCAGCCGCGCCACCATGAATTGCACCTGCTCTTTTTGAGCGAGACCGTATCCCGTTACCGTGGACTTGATCTTCAGCGGAGCGTATTCGGCGATCGGCAGATTCGCGTTAGCCGCAGCCAACAGTGCAACTCCGCGTACCTGGCCGAGCTTCAGCGCTGACTTGGCATTGACTGAATAGAAGACTTCTTCAATCGCGACCACATCGGGGTGATGCGCTTCAATGAGTGAAATCAGTTCTGCGTAAACCAGCGCCAACCGCCGCGCCTGCGGCTCCTTCTTCGGAAGCCGGATGCCTCCAGCGCCCAGCGATACAAGCTGCGAAAGGCGCGCCGCATCATTCCACTCGACGACGCCGTAGCCGGTGCACTCTGTGCCGCAATCAATCCCGAAGACGCGCATGGCTGGAGTGTACCGCACGCACTCCGCGCCGGGAATTCACTTCGAGATTCCCTCCAGCGGCGAGCTGGCCGTGGCATACAGCTTGCGCGGCATTCGTCCAGCGAGGTAAGCCTGCCGCCCGGCGAGAACCGCGTGCTGCATGGCCTCGGCCATCAGGATCGGGTCCGCCGCGCCGGCAATCGCTGTGTTCATCAGCACGCCATCGGCCCCCATTTCCATGGCCAGCGCCGCATCGGATGCTGTGCCGACTCCGGCATCCACGATCAGTGGAACCTCCAATATTTTTTCGCGCAGAATTTGCAGCGTAGCCCGGTTCTGAATGCCAAGCCCGCTGCCGATGGGTGCGGCCAGCGGCATAACCGCCGCCGCACCTGCATCAATCAGGCGGCGCGCAAACACAATGTCGTCCGAGGTATAGGGCAGTACAGTAAAGCCTTCCTTGACCAGCGTGCGCGTCGCTTCAAGCGTCGCTTGAACATCGGGATAAAGCGTTGCCTGGTCGCCGATGACCTCGATCTTCACCCAATCGGACAGGCCGACTTCTCTTCCCAGGCGCGCGGCACGGATCGCCTCCTCTGCTGTGTAACAGCCCGCTGTGTTGGGAAGCAGAAAATAGCGCAGCGGGTCGATGAAATCGAGCAGCGATTCTTTGGAGCGGTCAAGGTTGACGCGACGCACGGCAACGGTGACCATCTCCGCGCCGGACGCCTCCAGGGCAGCCTGGGTTTCAGCGCCATCCTTATACTTGCCCGTGCCGACGATGAGCCGCGACTGAAATGCCTTGCCTGCAATAACGAGGGGTTCCATAGACATATTGTAGTGCGCTATCTCTCCGCTCCATAGCTGCGAACCCATTCCACGATGCTCCTGACAGCAACTCCGCTCGGGCCTTTCGCAATCCACGGCTTCTCGGCATCCAGCCACGCCACTGCGGCGATGTCGAGATGCACCCAGGGCGTATCGTCCACAAATTCCTTGAGGAACATGGCTGCGTTCGTGGCTCCGCCGTAGCGCGTCAGCCCGGTGTTCTGAATATCGGCAATCGACGATCGGATCTGGTCGCGGTATTCGTCTTCCACAGGCAGACGCCAGAACTTTTCTCCCGACGTCTCCAGCGCACGTACAAAACGCTCGTAGGTGGGATCATCATTTGAAAAGACGCCCGCATTCACCTGGCCAAGCGCGATGGCAACAGCTCCGGTCAGCGTCGCCGCATCGATCAGGTGTGTGGCGCCGAGTTGCCTTGCATAAAAGAGTCCGTCGGCCAGTACTAGTCGTCCTTCCGCATCGGTGTTGATCACCTCAATCGACTTGCCGGACATGGCGATCTGAATATCGCCCGGTTTTTGCGCCTTGCCGGACGGCATGTTCTCCGCCGCGCAAACTATCCCGATGACTTTGACCTTCGGTTTAAGCTGCGCAATGGCGCGCATGGCTGCGATCATGGCTGCGCCGCCCGCCATGTCGTACTTCATCTTCTCCATGTTGTCGGCGGGCTTGAGCGAGACGCCGCCAGTATCGAAGGTAATTCCCTTCCCGACCAGCCCCAGCACTGGCTCAGCGGGAGCGCCTGAAGGCTCATACGTCATCACAATCAGCGCCGGAGGCTCATCCGACCCCTGCGCCACGCTCCAGAATGCGCCCATCTTCAACTCATGCAGCTTCTCCGCGCCGTAAACCTCGCATTGCACGCCGAATTCCCTGCTCATCTCCAGCGCCTTCTGCCCAAGCATGGTGGGAGTCATGCGGTTTCCTGGCTCGTTGATCAACGAGCGCGCAAAGTTCTGCGCCTCCGCAACAACGATGCCCTCCTGCAGCCCAGCTTCCGCCGCGCTCCTGTCCTTCTCGGAGACGAGAATCGAAACCGAGGCAATACTCTGGTACTTGCGGTCTGTGCGATAGGTGTCGGAATCGAAATCAGCAACAATCGCGCCTTCGACAATGGCCCGAAAGGTCTGCGCTGTGTCGAAGTTCGGTGGAGGAAGAACGACGAGAGCATGAATGCTGCGCGGCTTCGCAAAACGAACCGCCGTGCCTGCGGCCTTGCGCAGGTCATGAATGGAAGCCTTCGTTATGCCGCCCAAGCCAACCAGCAAAAGGCGCGCAGCCTTCAGGTTCTGCGGGTTATGGAGCAGCAGCGTTTCATTCGCCTTGGCCTTGAACTCGCCGCTGCTCAGGACATGGCTCGCCGCCTGCCGCACGCTTTCGTCCGCAGTCAGGAGCGCCACTTCAGGCATTGCATCTTTCTCTTTGCTGGTGTTCTGGTCGGCGGCAAACACTACCAGGAGTTCTGTTTCGAGGGTTGCGGGCGCAGTACTTTCCAATCCAAGTTTCATCGGTCCACTTTCCAGGCGGGAATCAACTCTCTTATTTTATGTCGATCAATGAATGAGCGGAATTTTGGACCGATCTCAACCTGGTTGCAGACCTTCTCCCGCGCTCCCGCCCGAGCGCACGAGGCTATGAATCCAGCTACTGCAAAGCCGCAGCGAGCCGCAGGGTTTTTATTTCTGGAAGACAGCCAGCATCATCTGTGACTGCACCTGGTCCAGCTGATTCAGCGTGGACTGATATGCAGCCTGATCATTGAGTGACGCGTTCATCATCAGCTCTTTGATCCGGAATGCCGTACGCCGCATCATGATCTGCGCGTCTTTCAATCTTTTGGAATTGTTCGACATACCGGTGTGGATCTTCGTTGTGTATTCCTGAATCGCCTTCAGCGATGCCGAAGCCTGCGCTGTTTCTCCATTGTCCATCTGCTGGCCCGCCAGTTCCGACATGGACTGAACGAGCATGGCGTCGAGATAGCACTGGTCTTTAGGGGTGGCCCGCTCGGCTTTAGCGGCCAGGGCAGTCAACTCCTGCGCATCAAGAATTTTATCGGGGTTGGCAGCAAACGACGGAGTCGCTGCAAGCGCCGCAAGTACCAGAATTAAAACGAACCGCATAATGCACCTCCCATGGGCGCAACGGAACGTCCAACTGTTTCCTGCTTATTCTTCCTTTTCGAGGATCGCAATCCTTTGCCGGGCTTGCCATACCTCGTCTGGAAACTTCCCAGAGGCTGACTTCAGGAACAACTGATAATACTCCAAAGCCTGCTTCCTGTAATGCAAATTATCATTTGCAGTCGCCCATAGGAAGTAAGTAGCGGGAGATTCCGCCGCATATTTTGATCGCATCGTAAGTGCCTGAAGCACCAGCGGGAACTGATGCGTTTTCGACGCCGCAAAGGCGATTCCACCCCATGTGTCAGGATCATCCTGCCGTACTTTCACCACATTTTGCAGCAAAACCAGCGCTTCGGCGTACTTGCCCTCCCGGATAAGAACCTGCCCCCGCGCCGATTCCAATTCGGCATCGCCGGGGCTTGCAGCCAGCAATTCGGCGTAGACGGCATCGGCTTTTTCTGGTTCTCCGGCCTGGAC
>JBARHV010000279.1:0-2412 GCA_049799415.1 Silvibacterium sp. | reverse complement strand
TGTAGTGATAGGTCGCGCTACTGAGTGCGTCCGTCAGCCGGTTGCCTACCTTGTCATACGTATAGCCGAGGGTGCCGTATCCACCGGATGCGCTGGTGAGCCGGAGGAGTACGTCGTAGCCTAGCGTCTGGCTGTTGCCGGAGGTTACGTTGTCCGTGATCGAGGTCGGATTGCTGGCGTTGTCGTAGCCATAGGACAGTGACGAAATATTCGTGCCTCCATTGGCGTCCGCCAGCGCCGTCATGCGGTAATCCTGATCGAAAGTGCGGGAATCCGTGATGCCGTTGCCGTAGGTGAAGCCGTTCGTCGGGCCGAAAGGCAGGTAGGTCACGCTGGAGAGCACGGTGGTTGCCGATCCGCCGTAGGGAGTGGTGGAAATGCCGGTGACGTTGCCCATGCTGTCGCGCGTATAGCTCACCAGCGTGCCGGAAGGATAGGTGATCGACGACGCCCGGCTGGCGGCATCGTACGTGTAGGTCGTCGTCAGCGTGTTAGTGCCATTGACACGGGTCTCGGTCAGCATGTTACCCCGCTCATCGTAAGATCGGCTGAGGGAGCCGCCGGCATCAGTGAGGCTGGTTAGCCGGCCTACGCCTTTGCCGTAACCGGTGCCCGTCTGATCGTAGGTAGCGGCCACGTTCAGAGTCGAATCCGCGGGATAGGCCACGGTCGATATCCGGTCGAGCGCGTCATAGGTCAAGTTGGTGGTGACACTGGCGGCATCGACCTTCTGGGTCAGATTGCCGTCGCTGTCGTAGTGATAGACTGTCGTTCCAGTATCCGGGCTGGTCTGCTGTATAACGTCGCCGAAGCCGTCAATAACAAACGTCGTCGCGTTGCTGTTGGGATCTGTAAGGCTGGTAAGGCGATTATGCGCGTCAAATGCGGGCGTTGTCACACCGCTATTCGCGTCGGTGACGGTGGCAAAGCGGTTGAGGGCGTCAAAGGTGTTCGTGGTCACGTTGCTATCTGGGTCCGTAACGGTAAGCCGGTTTCCATCCTTGTCGTAAGTCAACGTGGTCGTCTCGCCGCTTACGCCTCCGACATCCGTAAGTATTCGTCCTAGCGCGTCAAATGTGGCCGTATGCTGGCGTTTTGTGACGCTGCTGGAGTTCTTCCAAAGCGCCTGTGTCTTATCGCCAAGCGCGTCCAGTGTTAACGCAACGTAGTTTCCTAACGCATCCGTAATCTGCGTGACGCGGTGCGCCGTATCGTAGGTGGCGGCGAGGGAAGAGCTATCGGGCCAGGTTATCTGCGCGAGATTGCCCGCTGCGTCGTAACTGAACGTGGTCGTGCGCGCGCCTCCGGTAGTGGATACGGAGCTTGTCAGCAACCATTGCCGCGGGCTGTAGGTCAGCGTAGTCGTGACGCTATGGGGGTCAACGACGGTCAGCGGCAAGCCGCCGCCTGTGTAGGATGTGATGCTGGTGACGTGGCTCAACGCATCAGTGATCGAAGTGAGCGCTCCGCTGCTGCTATAGCCAAAGGTTGTGGTGTTGCTATTGGGCGATTTCGCGGAGGCGAGGAGGTAACTCGACCATGTATATGTCCATGTCCGCGTCTGCCCGTTCGTGGAATAGGGTGTGCTGCTCGTCGTCGTGTCCGTGAGCTTGCGGGTGAGGACATTGCCGCTGCCGTCATAGGTAAAGCTGGTCGTCACTCCCGGCGTCGTGATGCTGTCGGGTAGGTGCACGAACGTGGAATCGTAGGCGATCGTCGTGGTCCGGGCCACGCTCGCGCCTACTGCCTCATTGATAGTGGTGGGCATACCGTGCGAGTTGTTCGTGTAGGTGGTTTGGTTTCCGTTCCAATCGGTGAAGCTGGAAAGGTAACCGTTGCTGTCATAGCTAAAGCTTTCGGTGGCCGCCGCCGTCGTGCTCGTTGACGCTCGGCTGATTTGCGTCACCTTGGGAATGCCCTGAAGCATTGTGTAGGTATAGGTATCCGTGACGCTCAGCGCGTTTGTCACCGTGCGCGCGCCTGTCGTGTCGTTGTACGTGAGCGTTACCGTGTCGGCGCTGCTGCCGCGCACATTTGTGAGCCCCCGCCCATGGCTGTCATAGGTCCAGGTCTCGTAGGTGTTGCTGTTCTCGTCTGTAATCGAGGTAAGTGCAAATGGCAGCCCGCTAGCAGTATAAGCATACGTCTGGCTGGTCGTTGGGCTGGTGGAATAGGTCAGCGAGGTGAGCTGGTACCCGCCTGTGACGCTGTTGTATCCGAAAGTGAGCGTAGTGCTGTCGGGGGTCGTCACAGTATCGAGCGTTCCGTTCGTGTTGTAGGTGAGGGATAGTGAGCGGCTGTAGGAATCGCTCACCGAGGTAAGCTGATTGCTGCCGTTGTAGCTAAGGGCGAGCGTATAGCCGTTGCGCGACGCGATGGTGCCGAGCAGAGCTTCGTTGCCAGAGGTTGTCG
>JBARHV010000278.1:0-21347 GCA_049799415.1 Silvibacterium sp. | reverse complement strand
CTTCATTAAATAGCCGATTGGGATTTAGCAGGCGGTGAGTATGACGAGGACGTGACCTGTGTCTACGTAGGCGAGGGTTCGGGCCTGCTGGATCAACATGTCGTAGATGCGGGCCGCTGAGGCGGTGGCGGCTCCGGCGGCAGAGTAGCCCCGTGCCTGCATGGCTCCCGCCAAGCCATGTTGCATCATGCTGTAGCTGGGCGAGCCGGGATAGATGTGCGCGGCGAGATACTGCTGGTGGGTCTGAGCGCGGCGGACGAGCATGGTGCTGATGAAGGAGATGCCGAGGCTGCCTCCTATATTGCGGGCGAGCGCAGTGAGGCCGGAGACTTCGTTGTTCTTTTCCTGCGGGACGCCGACGTAGGACATGACGCTGATGGGCACAAAGAGAAAGGGCATGCCGAGCACCATGATGACGCGCCAACTGGCAGCGTCCCAGAAGCCGATGCCGAGGTTAAGGTCGGCGATTCTCCAGATGCCGAAGGTGACGAGTGAGAAGCCAAAGCAGATCATGGCGCGCGGGTCGATTTTCTGGCCGATGAAGCCGACGATGGGCAGCAGGATGATGAGGACGACGCCTCCGGCGGAGAGGACGAGGCCGGCTTCGGTGGCGGTGTAGCCCAGGATTTCCTGGAGGAACTGCGGGATCATGACGGTTGTGGAGTAAAGAGCGGCTCCGATGACGAGCATGACGAGCTGGGTCATGGCGAAGTTGCGCTTGCGATACATGGACAGGTCGATAACGGGATGTTCGGTCGTCATTTCGCGATAGAGGAAGGCGATGAAGCCGACGACGGCGATGACGGCGCAGGTGATGATGAGATTCGAGCCGAACCAATCTTTTTCCTGGCCCTTGTCGAGCATGAGCTGGAGTGCGCCGATGGTGAGCGCGAGCAGGCCGAGACCGATTCCGTCGATGCCGCCGAGAGTTTTACGGACGCGCTTGAGGTAGGGAGGATCTTCGACGATGCGGCTGGTGAGCAGGAGGGAGATGATGCCTACGGGAATGTTGAGGAAGAAGATCCAGCGCCAGGTGTAGCTGTCTGTGATCCAGCCGCCGATGGTGGGACCAATGGCAGGGGCGACGACGACGGCCATTCCATAAAGAGCGAAGGCCATGCTGCGCTTTTCGGGCGGGAAGGTGTCGGCGAGGATGGCGCGCTCGCTGGGCTGGAGGCCGCCGCCGGCTGCGCCCTGAATGACGCGGAAGATGACGAGCATGAGGAGGGAGTTGGCGAGTCCGCAGAGAAAAGAAAAGATGGTGAACAGCGCAACGCAGCTCATGTAGAAACGCTTGCGCCCGATGCGGTTGGCGATCCATCCGCTGATGGGGAGGATGATGGCGTTGGAGACGAGGTAGGAGGTGAGGACCCAGGTGGCTTCGCTGTAGGTTGCGCCGAGGGTCCCGGCGATGTGAGGGAGCGAGACGTTGGCGATGCTGGAGTCGAGCGACTCCATGAAGGTGGCGAGCGTGACGGTGAAGGTGATGACCCACGGGTTGAAGCGCGGCGTCCAATGCTCGTAGTGAAATTCGTTGTCGGCGTCCTGCGTCTTGGCAGGAGAAACAACGGAGGACTGCGCCATGCGTGCTCCCAGGGTGTATCTCTCTTACAGTCTTACAGTGCGATTCCGTTGCCGGGTGCTCGAAGAAACGGCGGAAACGGATGCGGGCCATATCCAGAGTTTTCCATTGGATGCCGGAGGAAACCGGAGGACGCAGAAATCGCGTGAAATCTATGGACAGGATAATGCATGCATCGTACCGAGCGCTGCTGGCGGCGTGGAGGAGGAGCGGTTCTGGGATCAGGGTTTCTGGGATTAGAATGATGGACGATGGCTGAGAAACAGAATTCGACGCTTGAAGTGGCTTGCCCGGAGTGCGGGGCGACGATGAAGATCGACGTGGCGACGCGGGCGGTGATTGCGCATACTCCGGCTCCGCGAAAGCGCATGTTTGAAGACTTTGAGACGGCGGCGCGGGCGATGCGCGAGCAGGATGAGCGCAAGGAGAGCATTTTCCGGCAGTCTGTGGACGCGCAGAAGAATCGCAATGACCTGCTGGAGAAGAAGTTTGCCGAAGCGGTGAAGAAGGCGAAGGAGACTCCAGATACAGGAAAGCCACTGCGGGAGTTTGACCTGGACTAGGTGCTGGCCCCTTCGACTTTGCCCAGGGCAGGCTCTGGACACATGCGCTCCCACCCCAGCACGCGAAAAATCGCGCGTGCCGGGGATCCCCGGTTTCGCGCCATCTAAATGCGGGCGTTTGTGGCCCTTCCTTTGGTCGGGATTGGACTGACTGGGCCGCTCGGCTTACACTGACCTGACCTACTGAAGGAGTTTATGACTACGAATCTTAAGACACTTCCTGCACAGATTGATGCTCACCTTCCTGAGATGGTGAAAGAGATTCCGTGGCCCCGCGCGGTGGCGGCTGGATCGCTGCTGGCGGGAGCTTATCTGCTGTTTACCGGGCGGCGCAAGGCCGCACTGGCAGCGGCGGTGGCTGGCGCAGCGGTGGCTGCGCTGGAGCGGCCGGAGCTGGTGAAGGAGATGTGGGAGAACACCCCGAAGTATCTTCGCGCCGGGCAGGATTTTCTGTTGCGCGCCGAGGACATGGTGGACGATTTGAAGAACAAAGGCGAGAAGCTGCGGGGGATGCTTTCGCGGGCTTGATTCGAGGCTGATTTGCAGACTGTGACGCCGGGGATTTCTATTTTTTCCAGTCGATGAAAATGCGGGCACAGCAGCCTGTGGCGCATGGCGTAACTATCGTACTTGCAATGCGTCGCGTCGCGACTTACTATCGCAACCATCAGCCAGCGGTGCTTCTCCCTATAGCCTTATTCATGTCGAAAAAATTGGTAAATTTGCTGGCACACTGAAAGCGATTCATGCCCGAGTTGAAATTCAGCATCTCCGAAGGGGAGATCGTTGCCGGCAACTACCGCATTCTTGGAGTTGCGGGTTCGGGCGGCATGGGTGTTGTCTATCGCGCGCTTGACCTGCGCCTGGAGCGAGTGGTCGCGCTTAAATTTCTTCCACCTGACCTGAATGCCAGTGAGCGCGACAAAGAGCGCTTTCTGCGGGAGGCGCGCATCGCCTCGTCGCTCGACCACCCGAATATCGGCGTGATTCATGGTGTAGAGGAGACTCCCGAGGGAAGCGCGTTCATCATCATGGGCTTTTATGAAGGCGTCTCGCTGGCAGAGCGGATCCGCCTGGGCCCGCTGCACACGCACCAGGCCATCGATATTGCGTCGCAGATGGCGCACGGCCTGGCGGAGGCCCACTCGCACAACATTGTTCATCGCGACATCAAGCCCTCGAATGTGATGCTCACGGCTTCGGGGCTGGTCAAGATCGTAGACTTTGGCCTGGCGCATGTGGTGAGTGCATCGACTGCATCGCATGCGGGAATTGCCGGGACCATCGCCTACATGGCGCCGGAGCAGGCACTGGGCGAGATGGTGGATCATCGCTGCGATATCTGGGCGCTCGGGGTGGTGCTGACGGAGATGCTGACTGGCGGCAATCCCTTCCAACGTGAGATGATCCCCGCGATTTTGTTCGCGATCCTGAATGAGCCGCCGCAGAATATTGACTTGCTGCATCCGGCGCTGCAGCCGGTGCTTTACACGATGCTCAGCAAGGACGCCAACAGCCGCTACTCCTCATGCACGGAGTTTCTCTCGGCTGTGGAGCAGAGCAGACGGCAGCTCCCAGCGGATGTTCCGGAAGATGCTGATGCGACGGTCAAGCTGCCAACCGCCGCGGTGCGCAACCTTAAGGAGACCGCGCAGACACGGCGGGCGCGCGAAGAGGCATCGCGGTCGGCGCTGCGGCCAACTGTGCGCAGACGTAACTGGGGCATGCCGCTGCTGATTGTAGCGTTAGTGCTGGCGGTAGTGTCCTGCCTGGTCTGGTTTGTTCCACCCCTGCACAGCCGGATAGCGTCGCTGGTGGGGGTTGCGCCCGAGCAAAAGCATATCGCGGTGCTTCCTTTCGACAGCATTGGGAGCAATCCTGAGAATGCAGTGCTTACGGATGGATTGATGGACTCGCTGGCGGGACGGCTGTCGAACCTGGATGTGGGGAACCAGTCGCTGTGGGTGGTGCCGAACAGCGTGGTTCGCCAACGCAAGGTTACCGACCCTGCGGATGCGCTGAAGGAGCTGGGCGCGAACCTGGTGATCAAGGGATCGGTGGAGCGGGACGGGAGCGATGTTCACCTGACGGCGAATTTGATCGATACCAAAGATCTGCGGCAGGTCGGCTCGGTCGATGTCGAGGACCAGGCTGGGGATTTGTCCACATTGGAAGATGAGACGGTTGCGCGACTGGCCAGCCTGATGAACATCTCGGTTACGCCCGATATGCTGCGCAATACTGGCGGGCGGGTGAATCCCGCGGCGTATGAGGACTACCTGACGGCGCTTGGCTACATGCAGCGCTACGACAAGCCGGGGAATCTGGATCAGGCAATTGCCGCGCTGAACAAGTCCATCCAAGCCGACGCAAGTTTTGCGCTGGGATATGCGCAGATCGGGGAAGCTTACCGCTTGAAATACCGAGTGGATCAGAATTCGGAATGGCTCACCGAAGCCGAAGCGAACTGCCGCAAAGCCATTGAGATCGATAACAGCATTCCAGGAACGTATGTCACCCTGGGCCGCATTCACGATTCAGCCGGGAAGCACGATCTTGCGGTGCAGGAGTTTCAGAAGGCGTTGTCTCTGAATGCGCGGGATGCGTCCGCCCTCGCGGGCCTGGGCCGCGCCTACGAAAATGCCGGGCGGATTGCCGATGCGGAAGCTGCGTATCAAAAAGCCGCGGCGCTGCGGCCTGACGACTGGGACGGCTACAACAACCTGGGAATGTTCCTGCAGCGCCAGAGCAAGTATGCCGATGCCATTGCGCAATATAAACATGCCCTGCAACTCACGCCGGACAACGCGCAGGTGCTCCTGAATTTGGGCGGGGTGTATGTGGATTCTGGCGATGCAAGGAATCTCGCGCTGGCTGAAAAGGCGCTGAGAAGATCCATCGAACTGCATCCCAGCTACGGGGCATATGCGAATCTTGGAGATCTCCTGTACGAGGAGCATCGGTATCGCGAAGCTGTCGACGCGACCCAGCAGGCTTTGAAGCTCAACTCCGCCGATTACAACGTGTGGGACAACCTTCGTCTTGCTTTTGAATGGTTGAATGACGCAGCCGGAGCGCAGAGTGCGGCTTCGAGCGAGAAGCCCCTGATCCTCAGTTGGTTGAAACTGCATCCTCAGGATGCGAATGCTGCATCCGTGTATGCCGATATTGCAGCAAAATACGGTCCGCGCGATCAGGCCGAAGCTCATCTACAGACCGCAATGGCGCTCTCACCCAGCGATCCGAATATTCTCGCAACCGCCGCCACGACGTATGAGAACCTCGGCAATCGTAAGATGGCGGTCAAGTTTATGAACGAAGCCTTTAGCAAAGGCTTTTCCTTGCAGCAGGGCCTCGATGATCCGGAAGAGCAGTCGCTGCTGAAGGATTCCGAAGTTCGTTCCCCCAAAAAGTAGCAGGCGATGCATCAACCAATAAAACACTTAGGAGAGATACCGATGGCTACACTGACCATTACTGGATCCAATAATAACTATTCCGTTTCACCTGACCCCTGTAACGTACCCGTGGGCGAAAGCCTCACAGTGGACGTTCCTTCCGGCGGTTGCTTGATATGCCTGGACAAAGTCCTGGGTGATACGAAGTCGCATAAGTTGAGTCAGGATAAAACGATTGACATGTCGAACTATCCCAATGCGGACGAGTGGACCTACTCTGTCTATGATTACAATGCCAGCTGCCCCAGCGGGGGGATTGCAGACAATCCTTCCCACACCATCCAAGTGGGCAGCGGAATGTAGCGACAGGTTGCCTCTATAGCGGGATCACTATGGATTGCAGCCGTCAGGAGATTGATTGCAGTCCGTAGTCTCGGGCTGATCTGCGTTGAGAAAACGCGGTTGGCCCGATTCGTTCGATACTGCTGTCATTCGATGCCGAGTTGTTTGCGGGCTTCGGAGCTTATTCGCTGCGGGGTCCAGGGCGGTTCCCAGGTTAGGTTTACGACCGTTTCGCTGATCTGTTGCAGACCGGCGAGACGGTTTTTGATTTTTTCGAGGATGACTTCGTGGGCGGGGCAGCCCTGTGAGGTCATGGTTACGTCGATTTCGACGCGCTGACGCGGGAGTATTCCGGGCGCGTCTGGGTCGGGCGCGATGGCTACGCGATAGATGAGGCCGAGGTCGACGATGTTGACGGGCAGCTCGGGGTCGTAGACGTCGCGAAGCGCTTTCAGCACATCATTTTCCGTCAATTCTTTCACTTCAAACATTAATGGGTACGCTCGACGAGGTATTGGGCGACGGTTTTGAGGCCGTTGGCGGATGCTCCGTAGGGCGCTAGCGCGGCGAAGGCCTCGGTGATGAGGCGGGCGGCGTCGTTGCGGGAGGCTTCGATGCCGAAGACGGCGGGCCAGGTGGCCTTGTCGCTGGCGAGGTCTTTGCCGGCGGTCTTGCCGAGCTGCTCGGAGCTTTGGGTGATGTCGAGGATGTCGTCCATGATCTGGAAGGCGAGGCCGGCTTTGCTTCCGAAGACGGTGAGGCGCTGGGCATCTTCGGGCGTGGCTCCGGCGTAGAGGCCTCCGGCGACGATGCTGACGCGGAGGAGTGCTCCGGTTTTGGCGCGGTGGATGGCGTGGACGCTCTCGGGCGTGGGTTTGGAGTGCTCGCCTTCGAGGTCGAGGACCTGGCCGCCGATCATGCCTTCGACGGTTCCGGTGGCTTCGGCTATGAGGCGGATGATTTCGACTGTTGTGGGCGCGGAGCATTGGAGCGCGGCGAGGGTTTGATAGGCGAGGGTCTGGAGCGCGTCTCCGGCGAGAATGGCGATGGCTTCTCCGTAGACGACGTGGCAGGTGGGCTTGCCGCGGCGAAGATCGTCGTTGTCGAGCGCGGGCAGATCATCGTGAATGAGCGAATAGGTGTGCAGCATCTCGATGGCTGCGCCTAGAGCTTCGACTCCGGGTGGGAGATCGCCTTTGGTAGTCCTTGTTTCGGTTATCAGGCGCGCGGCCTCGTAGACGAGGACGGGACGGAGACGCTTGCCTCCGGCGAAGGTGCTGTGGCGCATGGCGCGGTGGATGGACGCAGGGACCTGCGTGGCCGGAGGCAGGAGGCGTTCGAGCGCGCGGTCAGTGATTTCGACGCCGGATTGAAGAATTTCTTTCACCTGAATTTCGGCTTGCATTGGCTTCATGATAACCGCTGACGGCGCATTTTCGCAGCCAGCACGAACCAGAGCGCGATCCAGGTGATGAGGGCGGCGAGGGAGATGGCTCGGCCGGCCCAGACATCGGGCGTGGCGGAGTAACGGACATCGATGGTGGAGGTTCCGGCAGGGATGGGAACGGTAAGTAATCCGTCGTCTCTGACTGGCCGTCCGGGCAGACGCGCTTCATGCCCGGTTGAATCGGGCGTTGGTGGCCCGCCCTTTGGTCGGGGTATAGGCTTGCCGTTCAGCTCGACTAGCCAGGCGGGGTAGTCCATGAGGCGCAGGACGGCGTAGCCGGGTTGGGGTGACTGAATCTCGGCGGTCATGTGCTCGACCTGCCAGCGCCGGATCTGGACGATTGCGGGCAGGAGGTCCTGCTCGTTGGGGTCCCAGTCGGGATTTTCTTCGATGGAGCTATCGACCTGGTCGCCGTCGGGGGCGGAGACAACACGGACGGGCGCGAGGTTCTGCTGGATTGCACCGTTGTCGGCATCTTTGGAGGTGTACTCGTCGGTGCCTTCGAAGCCGATCTGTGCGACGGTTGCGAGCTGTGCGTGGATATTGTCTTCGTCGTCGCAGAACTGCCAGTAGTGCTTCCAGGCGATGGTGACGAGGATGGCGGCGAGGGCGAGCACGGCCACGGATCGGAATATTTTGCCGCGCCGGGTGGGGACGGTGTCACTTAGAAATGCTGCGATACATGTGGCGCAGATCAGGCCGAGAACGAGGAGCCAGCGCCAGGGAAATTGCAGGAAGCGTAGCTCCGGAGTGATGTTCCAGATGATTTTGCTGGCTGGAAATTGCAGAAAGGCGATGAGCGCGGCGACGACGAGAAGTGGATGGACTAGCCGTCCAGGCAATTGCTTCGCGAAGCTGCTCCCGTTGGTCGCGGATCTGGCTGCAGTTGAGGTGGATTGCTGCATATGCAATGTGCGCGCGCGCCAGTACAGGAGGGCGGCGATGGCGGTTGCGACGAGGAGAGAGACGGCGATCCATGAAGCGCTGCGCAGGACCTGATCGTGGTAGGACATGCCGGTATGTGTGAAGAGAAAGCTGTCCTGAATGCGCAGGCCGGGGCCGATGGCTCGTTTGATTTCGACCCAGCGCTGCTCATAGATGGCGGGAATGAGGTAGAAGGCGGCGAGCGCGAGGCCGAGAGCCATACCGGCGGCGGCGCGGGCGATGCGCGTCCAGCGACGCTCGGAGATGGCGGCGACAGCGACGATGACGGCAAGCGTGTAGCTGCCCATGACGGCTGAGGGCGCATTGGTGAGCCAGAGGGCGGCGACAATGATGGCGAGTTGCGGCACGGAGGGTTTTCGACGAAGAGCGTAGAGGACCAACAGCGGGAGCCATGCGGCGGCGAGCAGTTCTCCGACGGCGGTGCGCTCGTAGATGACGAAGAGGATGTAGGGATTGATGGCGTAGAGGCAGGCGGCGATGAGCGCATTGTGATCGGGCATCCACTCGCGGGCCATTTTGTAGCAGGCGGCTTCCATGCCGAAGAGACAGGCAGCGGTGAAGACGATGGGGGTCCATGTCCAGGGCATGTGCGTGCCGAGGATTGCGCCGAGGAGCCAGGTGAGCGGCGGATAGAAGACGAAGCGCGGCTCGCCTGCTCCGTAGTTGGCGGAGGCGATCCAGTGAGGATAGAGGACACCCTGATACCACTGCTGCACGACTCCCATCCATGATTCGAAGTGGAAGTCGAAGTCCTGCCCGCAGGAGGTTCCGCGCAAGGCGAGCGGTGCGAGGGCGATAGCGACGCAGGCGAGAAAGAGCGCATTGTGCTGCCAGCCTTTGCTGGTCCAGGCCTTATTCATGGCGGCGGGCGCTCTTCATGGCAGGAGGCGCAGAGTGTGGTTGGTTTGCGCCTGGAGGTCCGCATCGCTAAAGGGAAGTGTGAAGGTTTTGCCGTTATACCAGTAGAACCACTGGTCGCGATACCAGGGGCTTAACGGATTGCCGGACTGGCCCATGACGATGTTTTCGGTTGCGGCATCGGGATTGCTCCAGTCGATGGTGAATCGCTGGGAGGGACCGAAGGTGCGGCCCACCTGCTTGACGGTGGAGGTGTCTCCGGATTGGGGCTGGGGGCCGGTTCCGGTCCAATGCTGAATCCATTTCTTCAACACAGGAACGCGCCCGTAAAGCGGATGCTCGATATCGACGGGATGCGCATAGCCGTAGCGCCAATTCTTGAGGTCGAGAGGCGCGGTGCGAAGACCTTGCCTGACGACGGCGGTGAGAAAGTCATCCCAGGTGGCATAGCCAGGAGGCAGCCAGCTGGGTGGATTATTGGCGATGAGCTGCTCTCGCGCGAAGCCGCTCTCAGACCATTGGTAGAGACGCCACTCATCGCCGAGTTTTGGCTGGAGCAGCATGGGCCAGAAGGCAGACTTGGCAGCGTCAACGATGGCGGCGGCGGGAGAGTCGATGCTGACCTCTCCGTTCCAGGTGCGCATGAGGTCGGCGGCTTCGCGAAGGCGATGGTCGGCTCTTTTGGCGTGATCGATGGCGTAGGCGAAGCGCTGCGCGAACTCCTGATCGACGGCGGAGTAGACGTCGGTCTGGAGGGTGAGCATGTCGGCGGAGGTGAGGTTATTTTTTCCGGCGAGCCATTTCCAGATGCGCTCGTTGCGGTAAGGATCGCCCCACTCATCACTGATGGCGTAGGTGTAGTTGTCAGGCGTGATGCGGGAGTTGGCGGTAGCGACGATGCCGTTGGCGGGATCGAGGGTGGAGGGAAGCTGATTGAAAGGGATGTAGCCTTGCCACTCGTGGTTGGTGTCGGTGATGGGGGTATCGGCGATGCCGTTGGGGCGATTGGGAACCTGGCCGATAGCCTGGTAGCCGATGTGTCCCTGATCGTCAGAGTAGACGACGTTCAGCGATGGGCCTAACCAGCCGCTCATGGCGTCGCGGAAGCTGGCCCAGTCGGCGGCGGTGTCGAGCGCGAAGAGGGGAATGCTGTTCTGCGGAACGTCGTAGACGCTCCAGCGCAGGGCGATGGTGCGCTTTTCGTGCGGGATGAGCGGCGTGACGATGGGGCCGTGGCCAGTGCTGGCGACATCGATGGAGACGTCCGGGCCTCCGCGGACGTGGATGACCTGATGCTGGCGCTCGATGGGATGCCAGGAGCCGTCGGGAGCGCGGTACTCGTCCTGGGCGTTGGTCTGCTCGACGTAGAGGTCCTGCATGTCGGCGTACATGGCGGTGAATCCCCAGACGATGTGGTCGTTGTGGCCGGCGACGATGTAGGGGACTCCGGGGATGGTGACGCCGGCGGCGTGAAAGCCGGGCGCTTCGAGATTGGCCTCGTACCAGATGTCGGGAATCTGATGCTCAAGGTGCATGTCATTCGACAAGATAGGTTTTCCGGAGGCGGTGTGCGCGCCGGAGACGGCCCATTCATTGGAGCCGGGGATGCAGCCGCGGCAACTGGCGCGAGCGGCTTCGACTAACTGACGAAGATGGAGCAGGTCCTGGACTGAGGTTTGGGTCGAGTCGAGCGGGGCTTCGGGGACGAAGGAGTTTGGCGCGCTGAGGTCGGGGATGGTTTGCGTGGGGGGATGGTCGCGCCAGGAGCCGACGGGATAGAGCGCGGCGGCGAGCGTGGGGCCGAGACGGGCCATGACGCGCTCTCGATCGAGTTTGGAGTCCCAGCGCTGATCGAGTATCTGCACCATGTTCATCATGATGAGAGCAGAGTCCTCGGGCAGCCAGGTTCCGGGCTTGTAGCGAAGCAGGCGGAACTCGGCGGGCAGGTTGTCCTGATGCGTGGCGATGAATATGTTGACGCCGTGGGCGTAGTCGTTGAAGTAGCGGCGGTCGTTTTCGCTCAGGCCGGCGACGATGCGCTCGGCGGTCTGGCGGATGAGCAGGACGCGCTGGATGCGGTCGTGCTCGACGAGCGAGGGGCCGAGAACTTCGGCGACGTCTCCGGCGGCCATGCGGCGCGCCATGTCCATTTGCCAGAGGCGGTCCTGTGCGGCGACGTATCCCTGGGCCATGAAGAGATCGTCGAGGTTCGCGGCCTGGATGTCCGGAATGCCGTGGGTGTCGCGGCGGACGGTGACGGCGGCGTCGAGTCCGCGCAGGCGAACCTGTCCGTCGAGCTGGGGCAGCGAATTGCGCATGGCGTGCTTGAGCCATACGGTTCCGCCGAAGACGACAGCGGCGGTTGCGACGATAAGCAGGATGACGACTGCGACGATACCGCGCAGGACAGGCCGGGACCGCCGCTTCTCAATTTCTACGTTTCTACCTAAAGGCATCTCGTAATCATTATCGCGTTTTGAGCGAGATGTGTTTCAGACTGCGCCTTCCTGAGCGCTTTCGGGTTCGATGACGGCAGGTTCGCGAGACCATGCGGGACGCCATCCGGAGCCGGCGAAGGGCGACTGAAGGCGGCGGCCCCACCAGAGCCACATGAAGAGCGCGATGAGGATAAGGAGAGGAACGATGAAGAGGCTGCCTTCGGGGCCGGTTGTTCCGCCGCTCCAAAGAATTTTGCCGAGGGGGTGCTCGCCGAATAGATGGCCCTGCGAGATGAGGCCGCTATCGGAGGTTCCGTAGAAGTAGGATTCGCCCCAGTCCCATGCGGCGTGGAAGCCGACAGCCCACCAGAGGGAGCCGGTGTACCAGATGCTGAGGCAGAAGACGAGGCCGACGGCTCCGGCAGCGAAGATACCGACGGGGGATTCACCGGGGTTGCTGCTGTGGCCGAGCCCGAAGAGGAAGGAGAAGAGAAGCGCAGCCCACCAGAAGCCGATGCCGCGGGTGACGGTGAATTGGAGATAGCCGCGCAGAGTGGACTCTTCAAAGAGCCCAACCAGGAGGAACACCAGTCCCCAGGCGGCAGCATACTTCAGAAGCGCAGCGCCGTGCAGGAACTGTCCGTCGAAGACGAGCAGGTGGGATTTCCAAAGGACGAGAACGAGGGTGGAGATGGCGACGAATCCCCAGACGAGTCCGGAGAAGAAGCGGACGGCCCGCGCTGCACCCTGGTAGCCGTACGCAAAGAGGGATTTGCGCTCGATGATGGCCATGATGCCGGTGGCGATGATGACAAGCAAGAGCTGCACGCCTTCCGAGAGCAGTCCGGATTTGGCCGTGAATGCGTTGCTGTGCGGATGATGATGGAGGAAGTGCCGTAACAGGTGGCCGATTGAGAAGCCAAGTGCGAGAAAGATAAGGATGAAGAGCAGAACACCCCATCCGGCGCGGATTAGGCCGCTTTTAGCGACGAAGATGCCGCGCAGGTCGCGCTGCGGCGCGGATGGCTCCGGGAATGGTGCTGGAGATGATTGCGGGGATGATTCGGGATTGTTTGTGAGCTCGTCCAAGGGCTCCTCCTGTGGAACCTGTCATCTTACGTGATGGGGACGCGGAAGAGCGAAGGATTTTACCAAGCCGGGATAGTTTCGGCTGCTTCTGCCTTGACTTTACGGGCGGTCCCGACGATTCTAAACAATCGTCTCCCTTTTGGCGCTTTCATTTCTTTCCCACACTTTTCTCTTTTTTTGGAGCCTATAAGTTTTGAACATCCGCATTTTCTATCACGATAAGTGTTTTGACGGAGCCTGCTCGGCTTCGCTGTTTGCGCGCTTCCATCGGGAGTGCATTAGTCCTGATGCGAGTTATGAATATTGGGGGCTGGTGCATCGCGCCGGGGCGCTGTTCAATGAGGCGGACTTTACGGGCGATGAGAATGCGATTGTGGACTTCAAGTATTCGGCGTCGCCGAAGATTACATGGTGGTTCGATCATCACCTGAGCGCGTTTCTTACGCCGGAGGACCAGCAGGACTATAAGCGCGGGCTGGCGGACGGGCGATATACGAACCGACGCTTCTATGATCCGAATTACGTTTCCTGCACGAGCTTCCTGGCGCATATTGCTTCGACGAAATTCGGATTCGATGCTGCGCCGGTCGCGGAGCTGGTGAAGTGGGCGGATATTGTGGACGGCGCGCTGTATGCGAGTCCGGAGGCGGCGGTGGAGATGGCCGACCCGGCGATGAAGCTGACGCTGATTATCGAGGCGACGCAGGACCCGAAGTTTATTCCAAGGCTGATTCCGCTGCTGACGTCTGAGCCGCTGGATGATGTGCTGAAGGAGCCGTTTGTGGCGGAGCTGCTGCCTCCGCTGCTGGAGCGGCATGAGGAAGCGGTTGCGCTGATTCGGGAGCGGTCGGAGTCGAAGGATGGGACGATTTATTTCGACATCAGCGATCATCCGATGGAGGGATACAACAAGTTCATTCCTTATTACCTGCATCCGGAAGCGACTTACTCGATTGGATTGTCGAAGTCTAGCTTCCGGACGAAGGTTTCAGTGGGGTCGAACCCCTGGACGAAGGCCGATCCGGCGAAGATGGTGAATTTAGCTACGATCTGCGAGCGCTACGGCGGCGGTGGGCATGCGCGGGTGGGGGCGATTTCGTTTCCTCCGGATCGCGAGGATGAAGCTCGTGCGGCTGCGAAGGTGATTGTGGCGGAGCTAAGGGACTCCGCGTCCGGCGACACGCGCTTCGTGCCTTCTTAATGCTGGCCTTTGTGGTCCTCCCGCTGCTCGGGGGCAGTTGAATCCCACATCTCTTCGAGATGTAGGGCACCCATGGTTCGCCAACTCGTTGAGTTGCGGTTTCCCATGATCCTTTTTCTGTCTATCTCTTGATTGGCTTTCAGCGGCCTTGTGCGCGCATTTGGTGAGCTATGGATTCGAGGAATCGTTCGGGTTTGGTGTCTGCTGGCTGGGGAAGCTTCATTTTTTCGCTCATTTGCGCGGCGAGGCGTTCGGCGATGCGGGCTCGGGTGTCGAGGTCCATGTCGAGGATGCGGGAGAAGAAGCGCTCGATGACGCTAAGGTCTTCGGCGGAGAGGCGGGCTACGGCGTCGGCGGGGAGGGTTGGGTCTTCGACGTGGTTGAGTACGCGGCTTGGAGTGGATGGCTCAAAGGTTCCGGCGGTGATGGTGCGTGGGCCGTTGCCTCCCCATAGTGGCTCTTCGCTTTGGCGCTCGTGGATGACGAGGGTACCGGCGGCGAGGTCTCCGAGGCGCTGGTGCTGGCGGTTGCAGAGCATGGTGACGACTCCGATGAGGTAGAAGCCGGGAAACATGTCCACGATGCGGAGCAGGTTGCGAGTGAGGGCCTCAAAGAAGGTGATCTGACGGCCGGACTGCTGGATGACGCGAATTTTGAAGAACTTTTTGCCGGGCGTCTGACCGTTCCAGAAGGTTTCAAAGAGGGCGAAGTATCCCCAATACATGAGGAAGTGGAAGAGGATGAGGCCGGCGATGAGCCACTTTTCGCCGGTATGGGAAAATGCGCCCGCGGAGGTTTTGGGCGCTGAAGACGCGATGAGCAAGAAGACGAGGATAAGCAGAGCATAGGCAATGACCTGCACGACAGAGTCGGCAAAGATGGCGAGGAAGCGGCTGCCGAGGCCGGCGACGGGGAAGCGGATGGAGACCTGCTCGGGCGTGTCGATAGTAAGCTGGTCGTGGCTTAGCAAATGCGGACTCGGCACATTCTGACCTGCATGATTCGGACTTAGCAATTCTGGCATCTTCTTTATGATCTCGAACCGCTGGATTGAACAACGGCAACACTCATGGAACAGGCTGGACGCGCTAATTCGTCAGGTCGAGTCCCAGGGGCTGCGTACATTGACTGGCGCGGAGCTGCGAGAGTTCGGGCTGCTATATCGGCAGATTGCCGCCGATCTTTCGGCGGTGCGGGCGGACAGGGCTTCGGGCACGCTGGAAGAATACCTGAACGGCCTGCTGAGCAGGGCACATAATCGCATTTACTCGGGACGGCGGGCCGGATTCGGGTCGATTGTGACGTTTATGACGCGGGAGTATCCGAAGATTTTCCGGCGGCTGTTTCCCTATGTGCTGGCGTCGTTTGTGGTTTTCCTGGGAGGGTTGGCGCTGGGGGTTCTGCTGGCACTGGCTCGGCCTGAGTTTATGCATTTGTTTCTTGGTCCCAAGATGGTCGCAACGATCCAGCGGCATGAGATGTGGACGCACTCCATTGTGAGCATGAAGCCGCAGGCTTCGAGCCAGATTTTGACGAACAATATCGGCGTGAGCTTTATGGCGTTTGCCGGAGGGATTTCCGGGGGGGTGTTCACGCTGTACCTGATGTTTTTTAACGGAGTGATGATCGGCGTGATTGCGACGGCGTGCTCACGGGCGCACATGGCGGTGGACCTGTTCAGCTTTATCGCTGCGCATGGGGCGCTGGAGCTGCCGAGCATTTTTATTGCGGGTGGCGCGGGGCTGCGGCTGGCGGCTGGGTTGCTGTTTCCAGGGGTACTGTCGCGAAGGGATTCGCTGGCACTGGGTGCGCGGGAGGCGATACGGCTGCTGGCGGGCGTGGTTCCGCTGCTGGTAGTGGCGGGTATTCTGGAGGCATTTTTGTCTCCTTCAGGCGCGGCGGTCGGGGTAAAGTTTGCGGTGGGCGGGGTATTGCTGCTGGGGCTTGGGTTCTGGCTGGTTGAGGGTGGACGGGACTCGGGCACTACGGCGGTTGCAAAGTAGGCGGTGGTTTGCGAATGTAAGAATTCAGTCCGGATGTTCTGTTTCTACGAATGTCTTAAGCCGGAGGGCTTTAACGCCAGTCGTCGATCACGTAGGCATCGGCGCGGTTGAATCCGTCTACGTGCGGGCGCTGCATGGAGACGCCCTGTAGGGTCACGCGGTATCCGCGCGAGCGCATGCGCTGGCAGGCATCGACGCGAACCAGATTGACGCCCGCTTCTATAGTCGCTCCGCGCGAGGATGCAAAGGCGTCGCAAGCATCGAGCAATTTGTCGAATCGCCGGCTTGCGTCCGGGCCGCTGCGAGCCGCGCCAAACTTGATGTAGCACGTCTTCTCGCCACCCTCCGATCCCGGGCCGATCAGACACACAGCGAAGCCATCGAGAACACTGCGCGTGTAGGTCAATACGACTTCGCCGACGCGCTGTGCAAGCACGGAACGGATTTCCCCGGTGAGATCAAGACCCTTGTCGATCCTGTGAGTGAGCTTTCTGCATGCCTCGATGGCCTGTTCGCGCTGGGGCTTTTTGAAGGACGACAACAGCATCGGCGCAATCGCGCGTTCGGCACTGGGAGGCTGAGGAGTGTGCGTCATGATGGCGGTGAGATAGCCGGGCCAGTAGCCGAACTTCTGGTAGAGGCCCACATGCTTGGGACTTTGCGCGAAGGTGAATAGCCCGGTACGCCGCAGCTTCCATCGGTCGAAGATGGTCATGGTGGATTCGAGCAATCGCTGGGCCACGCCGCGGTCCCAGTATTCGGGCAGCACGGTGAGGGGTCCGAAAAATCCGAATGACCCCCAGCGTGTGGCGATGTTCGACCCGATCAGGCGGCCATTGTCGCGCGCTGCGATGATTTTGGTATTGGTCGAATGCCAGCGCGGCACAATGAAGGTGCGGTCGCCCATGAAGTCTAGAGGATTGGGCATTCCCAAAAAGGTTCCGAACGCCAGCCGGACGATACGGTCGGCCTCTTCGAGTTCACTCTGTTTGAGCAGGCTGACTTTGATGGATGTGTTCATGGACAATACCTTACGCCTCCTGTGGCGATGCGATCTTCTTCCATGCATCGAATGCGATTCCTGGTTACACCAGAGCCAGGGGGCCGGGATATTTTGCTACAGTCGCGTCATCGGTGAGCAAGGTGATGCCTTCGACGGTGGCCTGGGCGATGAGCAGGCGGTCGAAAGGGTCTTTGTGGATGGGCGGCAGGGCGTCGATGGCGACCGCGTGCTCGCTGAGGATGGGGAGTTCGATGTATCCGTTGTCGATGAGGCCGCGGCGCAGGGTGCGGGCATCGACCTGAAAGTCAGATCGATTGAGGCTGGATTTGATGGCGATTTCCCACAGACTGGCGACGCTGAAGTGAAGCTCGTTGTCTGGGTTGGAGATGAGAGGGCGGGCCTTGCGTGGTATGCGCCGGATGCTCTCCGCTGCCCAGAGGAGCAGGTGGGTATCGAGCAGTAGCTTCACTTTTCGCCCTCAAATAGCTTTTGGATTTCGCGTGCGCCCATGGTGTTGAAGTCCTCGGGAACCTTGATTTTTCCGGCCATGAAGCCGAAACGCTTTTTTTGCGCGGGTTCCGGCGAGTCGAGGGCGATGACCTTGACCATGGGTTTGCCGGCTTTGGCGATGAGGAAGGATTCGCCTTTGGCGGCCTTCTCGATGAGGCGCGATAGGTGGGTTTTCGCTTCGTGGATGTTATAGGTATTCATGGTAGTTTTTAAAACTTAGTCTAGTGGACTTAGTTTATTATAAAACAGCGGTAAGGAATTTTCCCCACACAAGCAAAAGCAGCTTGTGTGGGCCACCCGCCGTTAAGGGTGCATCATGAATGTTTATGAGGAGACCAAGAGGTGACTTGTTGCAGAAATAGAGCCTCAGCGATTGCACTCCTCAGCTTGCTGGCATTTCTGCCGGGGCAAGCAAGCGGAAAGACCCGCTCTACAGAGAAATTGGAGGCGCTTTACGACAAGCAACAATGCTTCGCTCTGCGGGACAGCGTCAACTCAGAGCGCGCTCCTCTGTTCTATCGGGCGGTTGTAGCCTGCAACTTTCGTGAGCGGAAGCCTTGTCGAAAGGGCTTAAGGCAAGTCATCCATGCGGCTCCAAAGTCGGAGGAAGCATTCAAAGCGCTATCTCTTCGAGCTTCTATCGAACTTGCTGAAGGGAAATATCACGAATCGCTGAAAGATACAGAATCTATGCTGCGCTTGCGCCCGGCAGATAAAGACGCGCAAAGCTCCCGGACGCTGCTTCTTGGGCTCGCGCAGTTTCCAGATCAAAAGACCGTTCATCGCAAGGCTTCTACGGTAGCTATCGGACAGTTCTCGGGGCAGTTCTATGGAAACCTTGGTTCTCCTGTGCGGATTGATGGCAGGAAAGCGATATTCTCATTCGACACGGGAGCGAATATTTCCGCCATAAGCGAAGCAGAGGCGGCTCGACTGGGGCTTGCAGTGAGGAGTGCGGACGAGATGGTCACTGTGGCTACAGGCGCACAGGTTGCAGCTAAATTAGCGAGCGCAGATGTTCTGCAAATCGGCGGGGTTACGCTTAAACATGTGGCATTCCTGGTGTATCCCGATACAGACCGTCCATATGTTCACTTCCCGTTAGGCGAACGCGGGACTCTAGGTATCCCGGTTCTTCTTGCAATTGAAACTCTACGCATGCGGGATGGGCGCAATCTCGATTTGGCATTCAGACCTAAAGCACTTAATAGTGCGTTGGCGAACGTCTGCATGTTCGGACCCACGGTCATTACGCAAATGAAATTCGGCGAAGCGGTGCTGGACTTCTCGTTCGATACAGGTGCCAACGAGACCTTCCTCTACCCTGCTTTTGCCAATTCTTTTCCCAATGTGATGGCCTCAGCTGAAAGGCGGGATTTATTTACTGTTAATGGCGTTGGCAGTTCTGCGAAGTTCGCGACGGTTACTCTTCCTCCTCTTCAATTTAATCTTGCTGGGAGTAATGTGGAGCTTTCCCCGGCGCGTGTGCTGATGCAGAAGACTCTTTCTAACAGCAGCTACATCATGGGGAATTTAGGGACTGATTTATTGGGTCAGGCTAAACAGTGGGCGATTGACTTTCGTTCTATGCGCCTGTCCATGCGGTGACCTAGATAGCTGAATTTAATCTGCTGCCAATCTTTGATAACGTTTCTTGGTTTCTGATCGCTGGAGCCTTTTTGTCCACGCGTGCTATGCTGGCGAGTCCTTATGTCTGAATCTCATGTTTCTTCGCTGAATCGGGTTTTGTCTTCGACGCTGGATTTGAATAGCCGCCGGGCGGTTGCGAATGCTGCGGGGATGGCGGCTTTGCTCGCTGAGATTCGCGGGCAGGAGGCTGCGATCCGCGAGGGTGGCGGGGCTAAGGCTGTTGAGTCTCAGCATGCGAAAAAGCGGCTTACGGCGCGGGAGCGGGTGGGGTTGCTTCTGGATGCGGGTACGGAGTTTTTTGAGCTGAGTTTGTTTGCCGCGTTTGGGATGTATGAGGAGTGGGGCGGCGCTCCGGCTGCGGGTTGCTTGACCGGGCTGGGGCGCGTGGCGGGGCGGCTGTGCATGATCGTTGCCAATGACGCGACGGTGAAGGCGGGCGCGTTTTTTCCCATGACGGCGAAGAAGGTTCTGCGGGCGCAGCATATTGCGATGGAGAACCGGATTCCTACGCTATACCTGGTGGATTCGGCGGGGGTGTTTCTGCCTTTGCAGGAGGACGTGTTTCCGGACCAGGACGATTTTGGACGGATCTTTCGCAATAACGCGGTGATGTCGGCGATGGGGATTCCGCAGATCACGGCGATTATGGGGATGTGCGTGGCGGGCGGCGCGTATCTGCCGGTTATGACGGACACGGTGCTGATGACGGAGGGCAGCGGGCTGTTTCTGGCGGGGCCGGCGCTGGTGCAGGCGGCGATTGGGCAGAAGTATTCGGCGGAAGAGCTGGGCGGCGCGGCGATGCACGCGGAGATTTCGGGCACGGTGGATTACAAGGAGCCGAATGATCATCTTTGCATTGCGCGGCTGCGGTCGCTGGTAGGGAAGATGGGCCAGCGGACGGGTGCTCCATTTCACCGGACGGCCTATGACGCGGCGAAGGATGGGCCGCGCTATTCGGCAGACGGGCTTTATGGGCTGCTGGACGCCGATCCGGCGAAGGCGGCGGTGAATGCGTATGACATGCGCGAGGTGATTGCGCGGTTTGTGGACCACAGCGAGTTTGATGAGTATCGACCGGAGTATGGGCGGACGCTGGTGTGCGGATTTGCGCGCGTGGGCGGAATTGCGGTGGGGATTGTGGCGAACCAGAAGGTGTCTCAGCCGCAGGTGAGCCACTCGGGCGAGAAGCGGGTGGAGTTTGGCGGCGTGATTTATGCGGAGAGCGCGGAGAAGGCGGCGCGGTTCATTATGGACTGCAACCAGAACCTGGTCCCGCTGATTTTTCTGCATGACGTGAACGGATTCATGGTGGGGCGCGACGCGGAGTGGAGCGGGATTATTCGCGCCGGGGCGAAGATGGTGACGGCGGTTGCGAACTCGACGGTTCCGAAGATCACGGTGATTGTGGGCGGATCATTTGGGGCGGGGAACTACGCGATGTGCGGGAAGGCGTATGATCCACGGTTTATTTTTGCGTGGCCGACGGCGCGATATGCGGTGATGAGCGGAGCTTCGGCGGCGCAGACTCTGGTGGAGATCCGGGTGAAGCAGCTGGAGCGCGGGGGGAAGACGCTGAGCGACGAGGAGAAGCAGGCGCTGCTGGATTCGATCAAGGCGACGTATGAGGAGCAGACGGACTGCCGTTATGCGGCGGCGCGGCTCTGGGTGGATGGGATCATCGATCCGGCGAAGACGCGGGAGGCGATTTTGACGGCGCTGGAGGCGTGCGCGCTGAATCCGGATGTGGCGAAGTTCAATGTGGGAATTTTGCAGACGTAGGGTGCTGGCCGCACGGGCGGACGCGCCTCCGGCGCCATTCTGATGCGTGCGTTGACGGCCGCTCCCGTTGGTCGCGTTTTTGGCATTCGATTTACCGCAACGAATACTGAGGTTTGAGGCGTGGGTATCGCGCTTTCTGATTGATACAGATTTATCGGGTATTCTCGGTGCATGACGTTAGCAGTGGACTTGTTGAGAAGGTAGCGTCGCATACGGATGGCGAAGACGAAAAAGAGCAGTTCTTTCTGGGTCAGTTTATTTCCCTTGCTGGTTGGCATTCTGGTGACGCCGCTGGCGCTGCATATGGCTGGAGTGCTGACGTTGTCAGGGCCAGATGCCATGACGTTTCTTTATCCGTGGGTGCAGGTGGTGCGGAGCCCGGTGCTGCATGTTACGGCTGACATCGCGATCCCGGTCGCGCAGTGGATTATGTATCTGCAGTTTCCGGTGTATGGCCTGGCGATGACGTGGATCCTGTTGCGTTCGCGGCGCTCTGGGCTGGCCCTGATGGTTGCTGTTGCTCTCCATGTGGGCGGGAT
>JBARHV010000277.1:0-1667 GCA_049799415.1 Silvibacterium sp. | reverse complement strand
GTGGCGATCCTCGCCCGGCAGGCTCGCAGGATCTGGTCGGCGATCTCCGCGTCGAGCTTCTCCTGCTCGGTGACGACGACCGCGTGATGCTTGCGGACATCCATCGACCCGGTAGAGGACAGGAACGCGCGGGAGTAGGCCAGTTCGTAGGCGTGGCGGGCGAGGACGGCCTTTCGGTCCAGTTCCTCGGCCTGCCCGGTCTGCCGGTCAAGGTCACGGGAGAGCTGGCTCAGGCGCTCCGCGATGTCCCCGAGGGTCGGCGTGCTCACGATGCCGCCCCGGCTAGTTCGCAGCGAGGGAAGATCTCATCCCCGCACGAGCAGCCGAACCGCTGCGATGCCCCGTCGAACGTCCAGCCCGCGCACTCCGCGTGACCCGACCACTGGTGCAGGAGATGGCCGACCTCGTTCCAGGACTCCGCCAGCCGCTCGTCACCGCACCGGGGAAGGTGAGTGCCCGCCGACTTCCACGCGAGCACGACGGCGGGGAACGCCTGAAGGATCATGGCCGCCGCGAAAACCTCGGCCAGGACAGGAGCCGGCCTCTCCGCTGCCGGGAAATCCGCTCGCGTGCGAGGCTGCAATGCAGGTGCCGGGCTAGCCATCGGTGCCCGCCTCCGCAGCGGGAAGCGGCCACGGCGTGTTCTTGCCCTCGGCTGGGTCGGCAGGGTCCAGCCCGACCTCGGCCAGCCATACGCGAGCGCGCTCAGCGGCAACCCCGCCGCTGCGGATCATCCGGTACGCCTCGATCGGGGGCGTGCTGAATCCCCCCTGCACCATGACCGCGTGCGCGGCTGCCCCGAACGGGGGGCGGAGGTGGGAGGTGAGATCCATCTCCGGTTCGGGCGCCGCCTCATCGTCCGGTGTCTCGTAGGCGACGGGGAGCGCCAGCGGGCCGAAGCTGATCACGCCCGGCAGTTCCCCCGCCAGCAGCGCGGCCATGATCCTGGCCCGGCGTTCCTTGGCGTTGTTGCCGGTAAAGCTGAACGCGCCCGTGACCGTCTCCGTCACCGTGGCGACCTGCTCGGGCTCATCGGTCCTGCGATCCTTGAGGAACCCGCCGGACTCCTCGATCTCCTTCGCCAGATGCTTGGCCGTGGCAGGCCGGACCCGCTCGCGGATCACGCCCGGCACCTTGTCCCGTACCGCCTCAACGACATCCACGCTGGCCGCCGCTGACGGGTCGATGTACTCCTCGATCGCGGCGGGGAAGTGCTCCCGGCACCAGTCCAGCAGCGCCGCAGTGGCCGTCTGGCCGCCGTTCCAGCTCACGTCCGGGGTGCCGCCCTTGACCGTGATCCGGTCGAGCTTCTCCCCGTCCGGCAGCAGCACGGCTACCCGGTCGGTGCCTTCCTCCAGCAGCATGTCCGCGAAAGCCGCCTCGGCCTCGGCGCGGATCACGGCATACTCGGTGCCCACCGCGTCGAGCACCGCCTCTTGCGCGGCGACGCGGAGGGCGTGCCAGCGGGGACTCTGCGGGGCGCTCATGATGCTTCCGCCAGCTCGCCGAGCTCGGTAAGCGCGGGGAACTTCTCCACGATGGCCGCGCGGATCCGGTGGCCCTTGGCGGCCTCGACAGTGCTGCGGGCAAGGTCGATCAGGACCCTGCGCGCAACGTCCTCGTCGTCGCCGATCTCGTCCAGCTTCAGCGCCCAGTTGTCCTCAGGA
>JBARHV010000276.1:0-4316 GCA_049799415.1 Silvibacterium sp. | reverse complement strand
GACCTGGGCTCCGGAAGGCCAGCAGAACATCCCGAACATGGTCGGCACACTACTGCCGCAGTCGACCTTTTTTGGACGCGTGGAGAACCGTGGCATCCTTGGACATTATGTGGCTACTGCGAGCCTGGCAACTGGAGTCTATGAGACGTTCGATAATTTTGCCACTGTCCCACCGCAAAATCCGACGGTGTTTGAGTATTTCCGCAAAGGGCTACGCCGCCCAGCAAGCGATGCCTGGGTAGTTGCTCCCAGCAATGGATTCAACCGCATTGGAGAAAGCGACAACCCTCAGTATGGTGCAGGCCTGGGCGCAGGCGTCATTCTACCCAAGCATCTCCTAAGGGCAGCTCTCCCAGCTGGGAAGCATGGAAACTATGCGCATCTGCTCCGCGACAATTACGAAGATCCGTTCTATATTCCGAAACTTGCGGGCAACGAAATTGAGCTACAACAGCTTGAAGCGATTCTGCGGATTTCACTCGACGAATTCACACAACATGCGCTGACGCTCAGCAGCCCGGATGAGCTCTCCGTTTATATTGCGCAGCAACTCATGCGACGGCTTGCTCCGAGCCTGCTCTGGCTTACTCTACATGACATGGATATCGCTCATTCCGGCGCATATTCGCTTTACCTTGAGGGAATTCAACGGTCGGACCGGCTGTGCGCCGAGATATGGCAGGCCGCACAAAAAAGTCCCGAGTATTCGGGAAGAACCACCATGTTTATTCTTCCGGACTTTGGCAGAGATTCTGATTTCAGCGCTGGTGGCAACGGCTTCCAGCATCATCGCACCGGCGATGCTCTTTCGCGCACAACATGGATGATGGTGCTTGGTCCGGGAGTGCGTCATGGCACATTCATTCAGCGGCCTGTCGAGTCACTCGACCTTGTGCCCACGCTCGGCGCGCTGCTGGGATTTTCCACGCCGTTCTCACACGGGATACCGCTGAGTGAGGTGGTGCCGCGTTGAAAGCCGACGAGCTGACGGCAAAGAGTTTTTCGGACTACCCTCCTCAGGCCCGCCAGCTTGCCAAGCAAAACCTCGCACTTCTGCAGGATCTGCCGCTGCCGCTTGCGGTCCTCATGCTGCGCGAGATCTCCGGATACGATTGGAGGTTTCCTGCCGAGCGGCGCGTGGTCGATAGCCAGTTCGCATGGCTCCAATCTCTTGCTGCGGCAGATCGCACCGGCATCCTGCGTGGATTCGCGCAACTGGCGGTTACCAAACAGGCGGTCCCAAGGGATTGGAGCCGCGATCCTGAGCGTGCAAGTGAAGCGATGACGGCGTACTTGTGGTCTACGGGACAGATTGACGCCTTTCGCAAAGCCGCGGATGACTACGCTGCTGCATGGCAAAGGGCCGTTCCCGAGTCCAAACCTCCCGTTGCGCGTTTGTGCATCGTCATTCTGGGCCGTGATCTCGATCCGAGCCGCGAGCCGGTCTTCTCGAAGCTGCGCCCGCATGGAGTCTTCTTTCCGAACGTCGATGACAACCTAGCCATGTCAGCAATCCTTGAAACAGTATCGGCACGCGCTGCGGAGCGGCCTTTGCCTTACGAACATTGGTACATCGATGGCGGAGAAGCAGAGACATTTCATAATCCGCACATGACATGCATTTCATGGAATGAGCTTCAACCTTTGCGCGCCGCGATCCTTGAGCGGATGCAGAATATCATCCACTCCCCTGCCTCTGGTCCAGAGAAATTACGCACCGCGCTTGCAGAGACAGCACCTGCCGATCTGGGTATGGCCGACGGCGACGACAAAGTGATGAGCCGCTTCAAGATCAACGTATTTACTGAAGGCTCGGGAACCCAGATCTTCAGCACCATCTTTGCCCAATGGGCAGCGCGGGAGGCCTTGCGCCGCGCACAGCCTTCCACGCTTCTGCTTCGTTTTGCGCCCCGGCAACGGCAGCTTCCAATGGATGAATTACTTGCAGGGCTGAACAGCGCCAATGCACCAGACCCGAAGGGATCGTTCATCGATGCGGACATGGGCGCTTTCTACACATGGATCAATCAGCAACGTCTATCGGGAGCGGCGCAGGCGTCGTTCGTTGCGTGGTGTGCGGAGAGCCATCAGGCAGTCGCGATCGGCCCTACACTTCCGCGGGCGACGACCGCGGAAAACAAGTTGAAGCTGCGACAAATACTTGCCCTGTGAGATCAGAAGCCCGTCCGCTGTGGAATTGCACGATTTTGAAAGAGATATTTCCGAAAACCACTTGCCTGGAGCATGAATGATCCGTAGTATTCGCAGCTTAGCCTGCGTTGCTGCATGGATTTTAAGCCTGAGCTTCCTGACAGCCACCGGCGTCGCCCAGAAGCTCGAAAAAATACCTCTCGATAATGGATGGCAGTTCCGCCAATATGTGACAGATGGCGGCAACGGTGAGATCGCTCCCGATGCGGAGTGGCAGCCCGATGCCGTGCCAGGAGACATTCATCTCGATCGCTGCGCAACAAACTGATCGGCGATCCGTTTTACCGCATGAATGAAGCGCAGCTGCAATGGATCGAAAACATGATCTGGGAGTACAGGACGACCGTGCAGGCAACCGCGCAGATGCTTGCATACCAACACCTGGATCTTGTGTTCGAAGGTCTTGATGCAGCATGTAATGTCTATCTGAACGGACAGAAGATCGCAGCTCCTGACAATATGTTTCGGGAGTGGCGAATCGATGTAAAGGGAAAACTGAAAGACGGAGCTAATGAGATCCTTATCGTTTTTCCTTCACCTATTCGAGCCGCAGAGGCGGTCGCTGCGAAAGAGCCTTGGCAACCATGCACGCATACGACTCCGAAGACCTACATCCGGAAAGCGGCCAGCTCAACCTGAGAATCATGAATTTCTCAGGACATGTGATGTGGGAGATATCGCAACCTGTCACGATCACTCTGCTTACGTCAATGATCTATCTGCGCATGCCGCTTTCAGAGCTCGGAGACAACGGCCCAGTCGACTTGACCACAGCTTTTGGTTCTGCCAATCTCACCGTAAATGGGCAGAAGGTATCGTCGAACGTTGTGTTCTTCCTTCCGGATAGGCAGCACCATCTGCCTCGGGTTTCGGTCAATGCAGAAATCACGCGAACCGGTAGCGGATTTGACGTATAGGCTCAGCTCACCGGTGCTTGCTCGGGATGTCTATGTATCCTTCGGAAGCGGTGATGCAGAATTTTCTAACAATTACTTCGATCTCTTACCGAATGAGCCGGTGACAATACATGTCACCAGTCGGCCAAGCCTTGAAGACCTGCAGCGGCAAGTCAAAGTCATTTCGTTGGTCGACGCATTTTCTCCGGAGCCCACGACAAAACAGGGCTGAATTCAGCTCTTATAGGTACGACAAGACCAGAATGCCGGTTGAGCAACTGCCGGTTTTACTTGACAGGTTCGCTGAGTAAAAATTAACCTTAACCCACGGTAACGTACACGTCACGCATTTCATATTGCTCTGCCGCCAGCAAACCATAAAACGATCGATCCGTCAGGATAAGCATTCGAGATCACGTTTCGTTTGAACAAGAAGGGAATACTATGCCTCGTTTTGTTTCCAATAACCCCTCCTCAACAAGCGGAAGCTTCCATTGCCTGCTTGCGATGCTCTTCCTGTTGCCTGGATTTTCTCTCGTTCACGCGCAATCCCGGCCCGTAGAAGTCAGTTCTCCCGACCACCGGGTCGTGCTTACTTTCGCGATACGTCCTGGCCGAAACCAAACCTCGGGAGATGGGCAGCTGGTCTACGCGGTCGCGTTTCGCGGCAAACCGGTGCTTGAAGATTCGGCCCTTGGTTTGGATCTGGCAAACCAGCCTGCTCTTGGCACTGCGGTGCAGATCACTGGCAGCACTATCGGATCGGGCGTGGACGACTACACTCTGCTCGCGGGCAAGACTTCTGCCGTGCATGACTCTTATAACAGTGTGACGGTGCAAGCAGCCGAAGACTCAAGTCCGAACCGTAGGTTCGCAATTGAAGCCCGCGTTTACAACAGCGCAGTAGCGTTTCGTTATTACGTTCCCCAGCAGGCGGCACTCACTCGATACCAGCTCGTACAGGAGGACACCGAATTTCGTCCGAGCACTGACGCCACCGCGTGGGCCCTGCGCCTGCCGAATTATCAGAGCGGCTACGAGAGCGAATACGTTCAGCAGGTGTTGAGCGCGCTCAGTAATCAGGGAGGAGTTTCAAGCTACATCCTCAACGGTGCGCCAATGTTACTCCACCTGCCTGGCGTTGCATGGGCAGCCATTTGCGAAGCTGACCTTGAAGGCAACAGCGCAATGTATCTTGAAAATCCTTCT
>JBARHV010000275.1:0-25357 GCA_049799415.1 Silvibacterium sp. | reverse complement strand
GATGGATCTCTATGCGCTGGATCGAGAATCGGATAGGACACTATGCCAGCCTCCGCAGAGTGATCGTGGAGGTGCTGTGCGCAAGCTCAGCATGGGGTCCGGCCACCGGTACGCTGACAGGTTCCTTTTCGCAGATGGCGCATTGATAATCTCCATACATCTGGAATGAGCAGTTGCGCCACGGCTGGGAGTGAACGAGGTTTTCAAAGTCCCGCGAACCCAGAATCTGCGCATTCTGGGTCACAGTTCGTCTGCGCGAGGATGGCATAAGACACGCTGCTAAGCGCATGGCTGAGAGGGGCAGGTGCGTCTTGAAATTTGCCGTAGGCTCAGCTAGGAAGAGGCAGCCGCCTGGTTTCAACACACGAAACATCTCCGCCATCACGTCCCTCTGATTAGCGACGACAAGAAAAAGTCTGGAACTGATCACTGCGTCCACCGGCTCGACGAAAGCGGACAAGCACTCCACGTCGCCTTCCAGGAACCGGCAATTGGTCAATCGATCCGCGGCCGCCCGCCGCCGGGCAGAAGTGACCAACCGTGAAGATCGGTCGACGCCCAGCACCGTCAAATCAGGGAAGCGTCGTGCGAGTCTCCGCGAGTAGAATCCAGGGCCGCAACCCACTTCGAGGAGAGATGCCTGCTTTGAAGGAGTGCCGTCCGGGAATAATACCTTCACAATCTCATCCGTGTGATCGCGAAAGAGATGCTCGCGGCACAGCGCATAGAGCCACGCGCAGTCTTCAAAGAGATTTCCCGCAGCCGGTTCGCTCTCCGTTCTCGTCAGGTTACATGTCCCATGTTCCATCCTCTACCTTGGCCTTCCCTTGAAAATACTTTTGCTTTTCTTACAAGCCCGCGTACCAGTCATACCCAAGCTTGGTCCAATAGTCGTCGGGCTTGGCGTTGGTATAGCTGATCAGCCCGATCCGTTTGATCTGTTTATAGCCGTATTTTGTGGGCATGTGCAGACGCAATGGAGCCCCGTGGTATTGCGTCAAAGGGGCACCCATCATTTCGGTCACCAGCAGGGTTTGAGGATGTCGGCAGACGCGAAGATCGTATCCGTTGTAATAGTCTCCGTCGGGAGTCTCCATGTAAACGAACTTGGGACCCTTGCCTTCGATGAGCGCCGGCGGATAGGCCTCCATGAAATCAGCCATGCGGATTCCCCCCCAATGGACGATCTGGCTCCACCCCTCGATACACTTGAACTGGGTTACGAGTTCGTGGCGAGGCAGCTTGAGTATGTCGTCCATCTCAAGAAGTAGACCCGGTGTCCCCACCGGCAGCGTGGAAAAACTCTCACCAGCCTCTTCTTTGCCGCGTGGCATTCGGCCGCTGCGATCTTCGTTCTTACGTTCCTGCTCTACCATTGCTGCGGGCGCCATCTTCTCCGATGTCCGAGCGGAAGGCGGCGGTGTCTTCGTGTCGTGTCCCTGGTCTTCCATCGTTTTCTCATCAATGTAGGCGTAGTCCCAGGCCGTGACATCGCGGCTATAGCGAGGATGAGATGGCGAGGCATCGGAACCAACAACCTGCAGGCGATAGCTCGTCGGATCGAGCATCTTCTTGAGCCCATAGATTCCATTGACGCGAAGATTCTCGGCCTTCGATAACGAGTAGGTGGGAGAGAGGCCGCGGTCGTCAAAGACGGCTCGCGAGATGTCCGCGTTCACCTCAAAGGCTTTTCGGTACCCTCCTGGCTGCCGCCTTTCTGCATGCAGATTGTCGAGCCAGTGATAAAGACCGTATCCCGCTGCCACCGCCGCCGAAGCCACCACAAACGATCGTCTTGTGTGGCGTCGGGATTGGGCCAGGACTGCTTCGTTTAGCTCATCGCTCGAGGGCTCGACGCTTTCGGCTGCCGCCTCTGCATCTGTCGCCTCCGGGCTCGGCGGATCAACTTTTGGCATGCCCGGAGCGGCGGTAGCGTCAGCCTCCGTGCCCTGATCAGTACTCACGACTATTGGCTTACTGCCAGTTTCGTCCTCGTTGTCCGCCTTTTCTAAAGCCCCGACTGGATCATCTGTCTTCACCGGCGGGCTCTCTACTCTCGTGTCAGATGGAATGGACGCCTTCGGCTCGACTGTCTTTTCATCGCCCGCGGTATTGGGATCTGGAGATTCGTGCTGATCTGGCTCTGATGTCACCACGATTTCCTTTCTGTTTCGAGCGAAACGTCATCCGTATCCTTGATCTCAAGCCCGCTCACCATGCTTCGGAAGTTATTCCACCCCGCGAGGACGACCTGGATAACATGGATTACAAAGAACCCGATAAAGCTCATCGTGATCCAGAAGTGTTCCCAGCGAGCCATTTCGTAGCCGCCAAGGGCGGAAGTCAGCCAGTGCAGCTGGGCTGGCTTATAAATGGCGAGTCCGGTGACGAGCATGCCGAACCCCATGAGAATCACGGCTGTATAAGCGATACGTTGGGCGCCGTTGTATTTAGTTTGAGGTGGCAACCCTTTTCGGAGATGAAGATCAACGAGAGTGACCTGAATGGCATCACGTAAGCTGCGCTTTTGCGGCACGAAAAACCGCCATTCCCCTGAGACCGCCAGAAACGTAACATAGGCGATTCCATTGGCGGCAAAGATCCACATGAAAAAGAAATGATGCCCCAGGCCCTGGGTCACGTGATAAGGGGCATTGATCGCCTTCCAGAACCAGTCTGGAAAGAACCGAAAGAGCGTGAACTTGCCTATACCAATTCGATAGACCGCGTGGGGATGTCGATAAGCATTGTCGGAGTCATTCCAGTAGATCAGGAGTCCACTCCAGATCATGATGAATAGAATAGGAAAATTCACCCAATGCATCCACCGAATCGCAAGCGGATGCTTACGCTCGAGACGAAGTGTCACCGACTGGGTTAGCTTTTCTTTCATCAATATTGAGTCCTTCACAAAGTTGTCGGATCCAAAGATCTTCGGACCGAATGCTAACCATTTGAGTTATGCCACAACGAGAGAGACCGCATGCGATGCTCGTGACCACGGCTCTCATCCAGGATGTTTGGCCATGAACTGGAGGATCAGGTCTGCAATCTCGTCAGTCTTTTCGTCCAGTGCGAAGTGGCCAGCGTCGAGCAGGTGGATTTCTGCATTCGGTAGATCCTGCCTGAAGGCTTCCGCGCCCGGCGCGATGAAGGAAGGGTCGTGCGCGCCCCAGACCACGAGGGTCGGGGGCTGGTGGTCGCGGAGCCAGGCCTGCCATTTTGGGTAGGACGCGACATTGGTACGGTAGTCGTAGAGCAGGTCCCCTTGGATCTCGCGCTGACCGGGCCGCGACAGATCGGCATACTCGCTGATCCAGGTATCCGGATCGTAGCGATCCGGATGGGAAGTGCCGGCGACGTGCCGCTCCTTGGTGGCCTCGAACGAAATAAAAGCGTTAAGCACCTCAGGATGAGCCTTTGGATCCGCCCAGTATTCCGCGATCTTGGTCCATTTGGCTCCAAGGCCCACTTTGTAGATGTTGCCGTTTTGAATGATGAGCGCATGCAGTTGATCAGGGTGCGCCAGAATGATGCGGAAACCGATCGGTGCGCCGTAATCGTGAAGGTACATGGTGTAGTTCGTGACCTTCAGCCTCTCCAGAAAATCACTCATCGTTTGGGCGAGATGATCGAATGTGTAAATGTAGACGGTCGGCGAGGGCGCGTCGCTCAGACCGAATCCGGGATAATCCGGAACGATCAAATGATATTTTGTCGCAAGCAAGGGAATGAGCGTGTCGAACTCACGCGAAGACGACGGGAAGCCGTGCAAGAGCACAATGGTTGGGGCGTTCTGAGGACCGGCTTCCCGGTAGAAAATCTCGACGCCGTCGACCTGCACGCGATGATAGGTCGTCGTAGCGTTCGTTGAAAGTAACGGTGAGGCTTGTGCGGTGCCTGCGAGAAGGGCCGTGACAAGAACGTAATTTGCTATCCGGTTCACTACGATGTTCCTTCTGCGAACACTTCTTGCGAGAAGCATCCAGCAAGAGAAGCGTGATGGGTCATGAAGATGCACTAGCAGCGCTAGGGGCGTCTAACTTGTTCGAGCGCCAAGGTATCGATGTATTGACGATGACGTTCGATTTTCCCGTTCTGGATATCCCATACATGCGCGTATGCAAGGTCGGCGCGTTTGTGCGTTGCACGGTGTACGCAAGCGAAGCGGCCCAATGACACCACCGTCGAACCATCGACAAGAAATTCTGAAGGAGTTGGCGAGAAGCTCTCCCACTCTTGCATGAGTGGAATGAACACTTTTTTCATAACCTCCTCGGAACCTCTGTCCTGAATGTTGAAATCAACCACTGAGATCCACTCGATGTCGGGAGCCATCAGTCCAACCATCTTCCGGTGTCACCTGCTGCTATTGCTGCATAGAAATCGCGTACTGTATCGACTGGCGTTGTCATTGCATTCTCCTTTGCCATGACTTCATCTGCCATGGCGGGACGGTATTCAGCCGCCCCTTCCAGGAGCAAGCTCCGATCAAGCGAGCTTGTTACTCCTGCGTACAGTCTCTTCAGAGTAAGGTTCCATAAGCAAGAAGAATAGTTATAAATTCTTGTCACATACTTAAGCAAAACTGAAGTGTTGCCGGCTGTTGCGTAGAGGCTGCTGTGTCATGATCGGCTCATTTGAAGTCGTGCATGGGTTAGATATGGTTTGCAGAAGCCACAAGACGACTCGCTGGCAACTGTCAGTTAGCTTTCGCCTGCTCTGGGAAGTCGAGGCGTCTCTGAGCTAAATACCGATGGATATTCGATATGACCACCGAACCCTCACCAACCGCAGATGCAACACGTTTCACAGATTCGGCCCTCACGTCGCCGACTGCGTAGACACCGGGAACATTCGTCGCGTACGGTGTGGCTTCAAATCCCCATCTACCACCCGTGAGAACAAATCCCTTGTCATCGAGCTTGATGGCGCCGTACGCCCAACCGGAGTTTGGCTCCGCGCCAATCATGACGAAGACACTGGAAATTGGTTTTCGTACTGATGCGCCAGTTCTCCGATTCGTCCACGTGACGAACTCAAGAGCCGTCTCACCTTCGAGCCCGGTGATTTCGGTATCTGTATGGAGAGTGATGTGCGGAGAACGTTCGATACGAGAAATTAAATATTGCGACATGGTGCTTTTTAAAGAGCCACCACGAATGATGTGATGCACGTGTCTCGCGAAACCCGAGAGGAAGATCGAGGCTTGTCCAGCAGAATTCCCCCCTCCTACGACGATGATGTCTCGGTCGCGGCATAACAGAGATTCCATCGCGGTCGCGGCATAATAGAATCCCTTATTTTCGAAATCCTCGTGGTTCTTCACGTTGAGTCGTCTGTACCGAGCCCCGCTCGCGATCACGACAGAGCGTGCGCAAACAGCCAGACCGCCAGCAAGGCTCAGCTGGTGGAAGCCATCCACTTGCGCTGTGCTTACAACGTCACGCGAGATGGCGAAGCGAACCCCGAACTTGAGTGCCTGGAGATGGCCACGGCTCGCCAGTTGCGCCCCCGAAACACCGGTCGGAAATCCGAGGTAGTTCTCAATTTTCGAGCTGGTACCGGCTTGTCCTCCAGGGGCATTCCCTTCGATCACAATTGTGGACAGGCCCTCAGAAGCTGCGTAGACCGCAGCGGCAAGACCTGCAGGGCCTGCTCCGACAACAGCAACGTCATAGATAGTATGAGGTTCGGGAACTTCGGTAATGCCTAGTTCGTCCGCGAGATCGCAGATGGCCGGCCGAACCAAGACGCGACCATCTAGCAGCTCAACTTCTGGCATCTTCGTAGCAGCAAGGCCGTTGCCAGATTCATCGTTTGTTGGCAACTCTTCTATCCGGTGCGGATAGTAATTGCGAACCAGAAAGCGACGGAGGTTTAGTAGATCCGGATCGCCTTCGCATCCTCGAAGTACAACTCCCGTAGATGGATCGCTGATCATGCCGATGCGACGCCATATGCAAGCGGAAACGATAATGTTCGCGAGATCGCCCTCAGCACGCATCAACGTGCGCAAGTTCATTCGAGAGACTCGCAACAGCCGGCTCGTCGATGCCGTTCGTGCTTCGGCAACGGATCTCTGTGTGTTCAAGACATTTAGCTCGCCGGTGAATTCCCCCGCGCGCAAAGAGCGGAAACGTTTTGAGCCTCCTCCTTTCACTGGAAGTCGGCTCTCAATCTCCCCTGTGAGGACCACAAACATGTCTGTGTCCCGATCGCCATACATATACAGACAAGTGTCTTTCGGGACAGTCTCTTCCTGCCCGTAGGAGCCAAGTCTTTCAAGCATTTCCTCGCTCAATTTGGGAAAGGCTAGATCACGACGAAACTCAACATCCGAGTTCGGCGAAGAGTCAGCGTCAGGCGATACAGTCTGGGCTGCTGAAGCGAGTTTCTCACGCGGTTCGCACATTTCTCGCACCCTCGCAAATTGATCGATGCCTAGACCACCACAAGAAGGAGGAACCTTAAGGTTCAAACACCCTTGTTCTGCCCACCATCGACATCGATGATGGCTCCATGAATCCATCTCGCTTCTTCTGTTGCGAGAAAGGCGACGGCTTCCGCAACGTCGGCTGGTTCGCCGAGACGAGAAATCTTCAAGCGCCCTGCCGCTTCAATAAGATACTCGGCATACTTAATGCCCTCCTGTGCGGCAAGCTTCTCCATCATTTTCCTGCGGCGTGAGGTCTGAATCGTGCCTGGCTGGACCAGATTGACATGAATGCAATCCTGAAGGCCTTGCTCGGCAACTGACTTCGATAATGCCGCTATGCCGCCATTGACAGCCGACACCAGTGAGAGATGGCGCTCTGGCGTTCGCGCCGTGCCACCGCCGATCATGACCAGATGGCCCCTTGTGGCCTTTAGCATGGTCCAAGTGTTCTTGATGACTCGGAGATTTGCGAAGAGCTTTAGTCCGAACCCTGTGGCCCAGTCCTCGTCTTTCAGTTCCAAGAAGCCACCTTGCGGCGCAGCGCCAGCATTTGTGACGAGAATGTCTAGACCGCCAAACGATTGCTCGACATAGGTGGCAAGCTTCGCTGCTGCATCAAGCTGATTCAGGTCGAGAGCGGCAAATTCAACCTCAGATGCAAACGACCGCAGTTCGTCGCATGTAGAAGAAAGCTCCTCATGGCTCCGAGCAGTGAGATACACACGGGCGCCTTCGAGTGCAAATCGGCGTGCGATAGCTGCACCGATCCCCCTTCCGGAGCCTGTCACGAGTACACGCTTGTCCTTAAAGCGTTGCATACATTCCTTTCGTACCCAAAGACGAGGGCTATGCTGCGCGATCAAGCCTTCAATATTGCGCAGCTAACTACTCTGATTCCTCGATTTGGAAACAGAACGCGAGGATGTTTAGCGGCCGAAGACAGCTTTGATCTCGTCCGCCACCGCATGCACGTTCTCGTCCAGCACAAAGCTGTCCTGCATCCAGCCAAACCAGCTTCGCTTCTGGCAGATCACGCAGGTACGCCTCGGCTCCGGGCGGCACGAAGAAGGGATCCTTCTTTCCCCAAGCAATCAATGTCCGGGGCTTATGCGCGCGGAAAGCGGCCTGCCAATCGGGATAGAGTGAGATGTTGGACTTGTAGTTCTCCAGCAGGTCAACCTGGTAGTCCTGCACCCCGGGCCGGTCAAGCAATGCTTGATCGAGTACCCAATTGTCCGGATTGATGGCCTCGGGATCCTTCGCGCCCACTAGCCAGTGAAACTTCGTGCCTTCCAGACTGACAAACTCGCGTGCCGGCTTTTCGGTTTCGGGCGTGCGCTTCTCCCACAGTGGCATCAGCACCTTCTTGGGAGCGTCCCCTACACCTTCCATGTAGGCATTGGCATTCTGAATGATAAATCCCTTCACTTTCTCTGGGTTCTCAGCGAACAAGCGGAAACCCACGGGGCCGCCGTAATCCTGCATGTAGAGTATGTACGACGTGAGACCGAGTTGATCGAGCAGACCACGAACATGTGCCGCGAGATTATCAAAGGTGTACTCGAAGTCACTTCTCGATGGGGCATCAGAATGGCCAAAGCCGATATAGTCGGGAGCAATCAGGTGGAATTGGTCGGCGAGAGCGGGAATCAGCTCGCGAAACATTTGGCTGCTCGTCGGAAGTCCATGCAATAGAACAATTGTGGGAGAACTGGGATCGCCGGCCTCGCGATAAAACACTTTGCGGCCGTTGACAGTCGCTGTTCGATAGTAGGTAAGTTGCGACTTTGCTTGCGGTGTTGAGGGTGCCATTTGAACTCCTTGTCGATTGCACTTCGAATAGGACGACCTACTAATAACGTAGGGCCTGGCAAGCGCGAAAAAAAGTTCCAAATACTGAATTGTTCAGTGAGTATTGTTGACGAATTCTGCTGCTATAGGCAGATCGGGTAAACACTACTGGGTTTATGTGAAATCAATAGCCTTGCATCGATAAGCGGACCTGAGAGGACGATGGTTAGGCAGATGGCGCAGCTGTCGACAAGCCCATGTGCCAGCGGGCAAATCGGTCCTGCTGCAGTCTGGAGCAAGAATCTGCGAGGACACAGAATTCTAAAGGCAAAGTTTCACGAGGATTGCCTCGAGCGCAACATGAGGACGCTGTCGAGAGCATCCAAGGGATGCATCTCGTCTACACTGCCGAGACTGTTGACCGCCAAGCCGGCGTGCCTTCCGCTTGACTACCATCCATCCCGGCTGCGGCACAGGGGCGTACGGCTCCAGGTCGTTTCTTGCTCAGGTGGGAACGAAGATAAGTAGCGACCAACTCCTCTGTGATTTCTGCGAACCGCATTGCGTTCGGAGCCCGGAGGCCGCGTCTGCGATGAAGCGTGATGGGTATGTTCCCCAGTGGCGGGAGGCCAAAGTCGATGGTCCGCACGTCTTCCGGCAGGCCAAGTTCAGCTCGGGTGGTCAGTCCCAGTCCCGCACTGACAGCGGCCCATAAGCCCGTCAGGCTGGGGCTCGTCATTGCAACGCGCCAAGGGCGTCCAGCTCTTTCCAGTGCCTCCAGCCCCGGTGTCTGACATCCGCACGGGGGGCTGAAGAGAGCAAGCGGTAACGGCTGCCGTACGCGATCCCTGAAAGAGGGGCTTGCGATCCAGTGCAACGGCAGCTCGCTCAACAGGTGGGCCGTCTTTTTTTGAGCGCCGCCTAACGTCAATACAACATCGAGGTCGCCGGAGTCGACCTTTTGAAGGAGCACCTGGCCCACGTCTACCGTCACCTCGAGCTTTACCAGCGGGTAGAGCGCATCAAAGCGCGCGATGACCATAGGCAAAACTGTAGCTAAGAAATCCTGTCCGAAACCGATTCGAACAACACCCGAAAGAGAGGATCCGCGCAGAGTATCGATCATCTCATCGTTCAGCTCCAGCACCCTCCGGGCATACCGGAGAGCGATCTCTCCCTGTTCCGTGAGAAGGGTCTTCCGGCCTTGCTTCCGAAAGAGCGGCACTCCTACCTCCTCTTGAAGTCGCTTCATCTGCAGACTGATTGCGGAGGGGGTCCGTAAAAGGCGCTCCGAAGCGCGGCCAAAACCACCCAGGTCTTGCGTGATCACCAACGTACGAAGGCTGTCCAGGCTGAGGTTGTTCAGAACCATAGTTTAAATACTCTCACCGATAGTGTCAGAATTTCTCGCTTTTCGTGATCTCTCGGCATCCTTATGCTTCATGGTAACGCACCAGCTGGTCAGAGTGTGACCTGACCGCTGACATGAGATGCGCTCAAGCGCCGATCTTTTTAACTGCCGGATAGTGGCTCACCATGTGCGTGTTGACTCGGCGAAAGGTGAATTATGAACAAAATTCCTTCTAACGCAACGATCGTTCTGGTGCATGCCGCATGGGCGGACGCATCCTCGTGGTCAGCCGTGATCGGCCCACTACTCAAGGCGGGCATCAAGGTTATCGCTGCCCAGATTCCAATGACTTCGCTGTCCGACGATGTGGCTGCCCTCAAAATGGCTTTGGAAAGGGCGGCCGCGGGGCCAATCCTCCTTGTCTCACACTCTTACTCCGGCGCCGTGATAACCGCCCTCGAAAATGAGAGCCGGATTCGAGGCCTGGCCTATATAGCAGCCATGCCCCCAGCCGAGGGAGAAACAGTGGGGGACTTATTCTTTCGAGAGCCTCCACATGAAAAAGCTCCCCATCTGGAACCCGACAGTCATGGTCTCTTATGGATGTCGGAGGAAGGAATGAAGAATGCGGTCGGCCACCGGGCCACGGCGGAGCAAAGCGCAATCAGGACAGCAGCGCAACGCCCGATAGCGATGAAGTGTCTTGGCGAAGCGATACAGACGCCGGCATGGAGGACGATACCGTCGTGGTATCTGCTGGCTGAAGACGATCGTATGTTTAGCCCGAAGACACAACGTTTCGTGGCCGACCGCATGGGCGCACAGGTCCGAGCGCACCACGTTGATCATGCTCCTCAGATTTCGGAGCCAGCCACCGTCGTAGAGTTCGTGTTGGCTGCAGCCAGTGCGACGCTCTCTAGTGCAAACAATCGAATTGACAACAGGAGAAACCACATGACTACGTACCAGCATGCCACCATCCATAGCCACAAGATCTTCTATCGCGAAGCCGGCTCGACCGCGAACCCGACCATCGTTCTGCTTCATGGCTTTCCGTCGTCGTCGCACATGTTCCGTGAACTGATCCCGCAGCTAGCCAGTCACTTCCACGTTGTTGCCCCGGACTACCTCGGCTTCGGCTACAGCGATGCTCCCGCGGCGACCGATTTTCAATACACCTTCGACAGCATTACGGCGCAGATCGAGGAGCTACTCTTCAAGACACTGGGCCTGAAGAAATTCTCCATTTACGTACAGGATTACGGCGCACCCGTCGGCTTCCGCATTGCCTCGCGTCATCCGGAGGCGATCGAAGGAATCATCGTGCAGAATGGCAACGCTTACGTGGAAGGTATCAGCGCCGCCTTCGAGCCGCTGAAGCCTTTCTGGGCAAATCGTAATGAGGAGACGGAGAAGGCTCCGCGCTCGCTGCTGACCAAGCAAACGACAATCTTCCAGTACACGCATGGTGCGAAAAACGCGGCGGCGGTGAGCCCGGACGGCTACACCTTCGACCAGGCGCTGCTAGACCGACCCGGTAATGACGCCATTCAACTCGAACTTCTTCACAACTACACCTCGAACGTGGCGCTTTACGACGCATGGCACGAATACTTCCGCACGCACCAGCCTCGCACGCTCATCGTGTGGGGACAGAACGATCCTTTCTTCATCGTGCCGGGAGCGCAGGCGTTCCTGCGCGACCTGCCCAAGGCGGAACTGCACCTGATCGACGGTGGCCACTTCCTGCTGGAAGAGCACAGCGAACTGGTCGCAGGCAAGATCATCGGCTTTCTGGGAAAGGGGCAGAAGACGGAGGTGGGCAAATGACCACCTCTGCCCTGAACCCGACCCATGGGAGTGAGCCGCAGCCGGCAGCGCGCACGTTGCCCGTCTCTCGCGCCATCCTCTATGCCACGCTGGTGGTCGGAGCGCTCGATGCAGCCGATGGCGTCGTCTTCCGCGGCCTGCAGGGCCAGAACCCGATCCAGGTGCTGCAGTACATCGCGAGCAGTCTGCTGGGCACGCGATCCTTCTCGGGCGGGCTTGCAAGCGCGGGACTTGGCCTCGTCTTGCATTTCGCCATCGCGCTGGTAGTTGCAACGATCTATATCCTTGCGAGCCGACGCGTCGCTGTGTTGCGTACGCAGTGGGTGCTCGCGGGACTGCTGTATGGGGCTGCCGTGTGGGCAGTCATGAACTTGCTGGTGTTGCCGCTCACTGCGGTCGCCCACGGCCCGATCCCCACTGCGGCGTTGGTCAACGGCGTCATGGGTCACGCTCTGTTCGTCGGCCTGCCCAGCGCGTTCTTCGCGAAGAAGGTGGAGGCAGCGGAATGAACGGCCTATCAGAAAACGTCATAGGACAGCAAGAGTGAGGAGGAGAAATGAATACTCTAATCGCGCCGCCTTTCACCGACCCGGAACAGGCGGCGAGAAAAGTCCAGATTGCGGAAGATCTCTGGAACACGAGGAATCCAGAGCAAGTCGCTGCTGCTTACACGGAGGACACGCAGTGGAGAAACCGTGAGGAGTTCCTGAGCGGGCGGCAGCAAGTTGTCGCGTTTCTGACGCGGAAGTGGAACCGCTAACTTGACTATCGACTGAGGAAAGAACTCTGGGGCTTCAGGAACAATCGGATGGCAGTGAAGTTCTTTTACGAGTGGCACGACGACAGCGGGCAATGGTTTCGGAGCTACGGAAACGAGCTCTGGGAGTTTGCACCGTCAGGACTGATGCAGAGGCGCGAAGCCAGTATCAACGACATACCGATTCTGAACGGTAACCGGCTCTTGAGCTGAGCCTTATAATTCGTTGCCGGTGCTCACAGAGCACCACTGGCGGAGTGTCATATGGGACCGACTGGCTTGCATTTGCTCACCTCGCCATCGCGATTGCGTTCATCGGTCCCTATATTGATCCCGTCCGAAACAAATGGGTTATCACCTTCGGCCTGATCGCGTGCGGAGGCGTTATCCCTCTGGCCCTCATCGCAGGACATATCCGCGGTATCCCGTTGGCTTGGCGTCTCATCGATTGCAGCTTCGGAGTCTTTGGCAGTATCCCGCTTCTGTTATGCAGAAGACTCATCATCAATCTCGAGCAGGAAGAGATTCCGAAGGCATCATGAGGAAGGGCCAAAATGCACAGAACTGTCGCAACGTAACCCTAAAGGTCAAGCCCTCTTGATAATGCTCGAAACCAGGGAACAAACGGGGGAACAATAAAAAACTAATTCTGTATCTTACTGATTCTAAAAAGAGCCTAGGGGTCATCTACGCCGCTGTAGTTCTTTTAGAATCAGCTATTTAGCCTTCTCATAACCCAAAGGTCGTAGGTTCAAATCCTACCCCCGCAACCATCCTAATCTCCTGAAATTCAATCATCTACGGCGTCAGAAACCGACTGCCAGGGAGCCCCTCCAGTCCGAGGTCTTCTTTGCCTCCTGATGTACAAACTCTGCCAATCGAGCTTGCTCGTAATGTTTCGCGCCGAGGGAGTCCGTCTGCCGGAAACCAATTTTCCGAGAAGGAGAAGCAGAAAATGAAATCGCATTATGATTTCATACACCCGATCGGGCGGAAAAATAAGCCAGGTGGTCAAACCTCTCCTGTATCTTCTTATTGGCAGAGACATTGACGGTCATTTGACCTAGTTCCAACTGGGTATGACGACCCATGACAATGGCGCTCACCGGCTAGAGGATTAAGATCAAGCCTTGCAAGGGTTACCTGATATTGCAAACGATAAAGGAGACTTATCCATGGAGATGAACACTCGACGCGGCTTCCTAGGCGGGATCACAGCGATGGCTGCCGCAGTGACCAGCGCACCTGAACTATTCGCGCAGCAGAGCGCGGCCACTGCTAAACCTCGGCACACCGACGCCCCCCATACTCACGGCGATGTCTACTATTTTTATGGCACCGGGTCCAACGATGGCTTTCCGGAGAGCGATCAAGTCACTGTCACAGATCCTTTTGAGAAGCACGTTGCGCGCACCATGGACGCGCTCAAGAAGGACCTCGAGAGCGCAGGCTGCAGCATGGACAGCATCCTTCACCTTCAGGTCTCCTTCTGTCTGCCCTTGGCTGACAGCTTTCCGATGCCAACGGGCAAGGCCCGCTTCGACGCTCACAAGGCGCAATATGATGCTCTGAACAAGATCTACCGAACCTACTTCAGTCCGGGCAAATCTCCCTCGCGAGCCTGCCTCGCAGTTGAGTGGATTCCCGGTAATTCTTTGATTGAGATCGTTGGCAGCGCAAGGATCCTTAACCCATCCGCTTAACCTGCCGGGAAAAAAACTGCTCGCGACACAGGATGAAAGGAAGTTGCGCTTGAACCTGAGAACCCGTTGGAACCGACGTTCCTTTTTGTCCCTGCTAGGCGCTGCTGGCGGCAGCTTGCTGGCTCCGGCGAAGTTGCTTGCAACTGGAAAAGCGGCGGAAAGGCTCACACCTTCCGCACCGGCCCTCGACGGAAGCCCGATTGTCCCGATTACCAGCGGACTTGGTTCCACCGGCGATGTATATGCCGAGCTGGGCCTGACGCCGTTGATCAATATCAACGGCACGGTGACCGTTATTGGCGGATCGGTGATGAAGCCTGAAGTGATGGAACTGATCCGCATGGGCAATGAGCACTTCGTTCTCATCAACGATCTCGAAGTCGCAGCGGGAAAATATATCGCGAAGCTCTGCAAATCTCCTGCCGGCTACACAGGCCTGGTAACTGGAGGAGCCGCTGCGGCCATCGTGGTTGGCTACGCCGCTATGATGACCGAAGATCTCGAACCCCGCCTCAGAACCATCCCGGACGTCAGCGAATTTCCGAGGAATGAAGTCATCATCCAGAAAAGCCACCGGTACCCGTTTGATCATCAGATTCGGCAGACCGGCGCGAAACTGGTTGAGGTGGAAACGCGTGAAGAAATGATTGCAGCCATCAACGCTAAAACGGTGGCGATCCATTTCACGAATATTCTTTCCGACAAGGGCCAGGTGAGCGGCCCAGAAACAGTAGCCATCGCGAAGGCGCACAATCTTTTCACCTTCAACGATGCCTCTGCGGATGTGCCGCCGGTATCACGCCTCTGGGAATACCCGGAAATTGGCTTTGACATGGTCACCTTCAGCGGCGGAAAGGACATCTGCGGTCCGCAGGCATCCGGCATTCTGATCGGGAAGGAAGACTTAATCCACTATTCCCTGCTTAACATGAGCCCACAGGAAGACCGCATTGGCCGCTGCTGCAAGGTAGGCAAGGAGACGATCTTCGGGCTGCTGAAGGCGCTCGAGATCTTCGTAAACCAGGACTATGATGCCGTACTGAGGATGTATGACGCACGCGCCCAGGTCATTACGGATGCCGTGAAGCCATTCGGCGTGACGGCCCTTCCGCGGGAATTTAACCCGAACGCTCTGGGCAATGTAACGCCGCTCTACCGTTGGCAGATCGATCCATCCAAACTCAGGATTACCGGGCAAGAGGTCATGCAGCAACTGGCCGACACGCGGCCGACAGGAATTGGCAGCCCGGGCGCCAATTCAAGCGGCATGCGTGGACGCGACCCAAGCCCCCAGACTGCCGCAAACACGAACCACAGTGGCGGCGTTCACCGGCATCCTGTCGACCCGAACAGTTTTGGATTTGCTGTCTGGCAGCTCAAGGCCGGCGAAGACCGAATTATTGCGGATCGTTTGATAAAAGTCTTCACTGTGGCCGAGACGGCTTAAGGCCGGCGGCTCGGCCTTTGACGGCATGGCTCCTGGTTCTGTTAAAGCTGTAGACACGCTGATGCTTTGAATCGCGCTTTCGACCGGCGCGATTTTCATTCGAGATGAACGAGCCCGCGTTGAAGAGCATAGATCGTCGCCTGTGTTCGATCGCGGGCTCCCATTTTGTCGAGCACAGATGAAACGTGAATGCGCACTGTTTTTTCCGCAATGTGCAGCTGGTCGGCAATCTCACGATTCGATCGCCCCTGCGTGATGCAGGCGAGCACTTCAGATTCACGTGGGGTTAGATCGACCACAGGAATGCGCTCAGCCAAACGGTCGAGCGCGATACGAGGCAGGTAACGAAGGCCACGATCCACATTCTGAATCGCTTCGACCAGCTGTTCTCCGCTCGCATCTTTTGTGAGATAACCCATGGCGCCGGAACGCACGGCACGATAAATGTCTTCGCTGCCCTGATAGTTTGAAAGAACAACGATGCGTGTTTTGGGAAACTCCCGACGCAATTGCGTGATCAGCTCGAAGCCGTTCATCCGTGGGAGATGCAGGTCGAGCACCACCACATCCGGCTGCAATGAGCGATACATGACCATTCCCTCTTCGCCGTCCGAAGCCTCGCCAATAATGCGAATCTGCGAATGGCCGGACAGGACAGAGCGCAGGGCCATGCGCGCCAGGAAGTGATCCTCAACAAGAAGGACGCGAATTTCTTTCATATGCCAACCCACCGGACAATATATTGATATTGCTGCATTCTGGCGTTCTGAAAAGCGCCCGTTCACAACCTAGAGACAGCACGGCGCAACGTCATCAGCCATTAAATTGAAGGAATATGCCGATTGCCCTGACGTGATTGCGCCCTTTTTTGAAAAAGAAGCCGCTGCATCTGCAGCGGCTGTGTAGGGGGCCAACATCAAAGGAAACTTGCAGCATCAAAACACCAATTTGCCTGCAAGCTGGATCGCGCGCGGACTATAAAAACTGCTTGTGCTTGTTACTGAACCAAAATTACTGGTCGCAATTGGATTATTCGGATCAAACCCCTGCTCAATCTCTGAGTTAGGATTACCGCCGCTAGGATGATTGAAGAGATTTTCAGTTTCTGCGCGGAACTGGAATTTCAAGTTCTCCCAGATGTTGAAGTTTTTGAAGATGGAGAAGTTGACATTGCTGAAGCCGGGGCCATGGATGGAATTGCGGCTTGAGTCTCCGTAGGTACCCGAGTCGGGAATGGCAAATGCCGTTGCGTCGATGCACGATGTCCCACCGTTGTTGTAACCATTGTTGCTGATGTAGTCATGAAGGCTGCAATGAGAGCTGGGCTTGTGGACCAAGTTGGGGCGCTGGACATTGCCCCTGGGCAGGCCAACATTCGCTTGGTCGAATCCCAGGTTTACGTTAAACGGTTCGCCGGACTGGAGTGTCACGATGGCATTCGCCTGCCAACCTCCCAAGGCTTCGCGGGTGATAGCGTTGGCATGCGGAATGTTGGGCAGCTCATAACTTGCCGTACCTACGAAACGGTTGCGGATATCCCAGTTTGAATCACCATAATCGAGGCCAATGTTGTACTGATCCATGGTGGTTGAGGAACCATTCGAGTTATCCGTGACATCCAAATCATGGCTCCAGGTGTAACTAAGCATGCCGGACAGACCGTGGCTCGCACGCTGGCGCAAAATCGCTGTAAACCCATTGTAGTGGGAGTATTCGTCATTCTGAATACGTCTTATTGTTCCAAAGAGTTGATTGGGTCTGCGGCTATTAATATCTTTGTCGGTCGATGGCTGTGGCTGGTTGTCATAAAAGTCGCGATCCAAGTGGATCGTATGTGAACCCAAATACTGCAGCTCGGCGCCCGCCCCTTTCCAAAGGTCTTGCCCCGCGGAAAGGTTCCACTGGTACAACGTCTGCGTGGGCAGGTACGGACCCATGGTTACTGCACTCACATAGGTACCAGGAACACCCGCCATCGGCGAGCCGGATCCAGCACCAGGGGCAGGATTCGACAACGAGAGTAGATTTCCTGGAGTTGAGAAGTAATTGACGGAAGCGGAGAGCGGATAATTCTGCGTGGTCAATGTATAGGTGTTGAGCTGGTTTGCGTTGTAGTAGATGCCAAAGCCTCCGCGAATCGTCGTAACATCCGTAGCGCGGTATGCGAAACCGATACGAGGAGCCCAGTCATTATGGTTAGGACCGTTAAATTTGAACCCAGGCGTTGGAGTGAAATCCTTGGCAACTGTTGCGTTAGAAGATGGAATCAGCGCAGTCTGATCGGCATTCAGAATGCGCGCATAGCCATTCAAACTGTACGGCACCGTTGGCAGTTCATAGCGCAGACCATAATTTAAAGTCAGTCGATTGAATGGCTCCCAGTTGTCGAGGACAAAGAATCCATCGCGCCACTCACCGATCGATCCTTTCACTGGAAGTACAGGGGTCTGCGAATTTTGGGCCAAGCCAAGGACAAAGTCGGCAGCTCCATAGCCTGTACTTGTATAACCTGCGGCGGTGAAGGCAGATCCTGAGAAATTGAAAGAACCGCGAGGATCGTTTGTGGCTTCGCGCCCGATCGTAAGCTTGCGTAACTCGACTCCCGCCATGATGGTATGTTTGCCGTGGGTCCAGCTCAACTGGTCATAGCCGTCGATGGTGCGATCATCCTGGTACCAATTCGACGCATCGTTGCCTGCCTCATGGTAAGTATCGAAGTCGATCGATGGAATTCCAGGATTGTTATAGATCGAATCTGAGTTAAACCCGGGAATACCAAGCTCGGTCCCGGCATTCGTCAGATTGTTGACGGCAAAATAATTGAGGTTATTGGAGATAACAGTATTAAGACCGATGCGGAAATCGTTGATGAGGTTCGGCGTAATAATGTGCGTGTAACCGATCGCCGTGTTTCTGCTATTGGTCGGCCCGTAAGAGGCGTCGGTTGGAAAGGGGTCGCCACCCACAATGCTCAGATTTTGCCAGTGATAGCGAATGAAGAGGCGAACGTGATCACCAATGTTTTCATCAATGCGATCAAGCGTCTGATTGATAAAGAGATTGCTTGGATAGTTCACATTCAAATTATTTGTGCTGCCCGGAAGGTTAGGCGGAGCAATGTACTGTTCGATCTTCATGGCGATTTGCGCAGCCGGAGTGTTTAGTTCAGAAGCAGGAATTTGATTGTTGGTGTATGCAAGGCCGGTATACGGGTCAAATAGTTGCTGGCTGCCATTCAGAAATGAGAAATCACCGCCTTCCATCGCAGACGTCAGCGTGGATACAGGCCCCTGGTTTGACTGCTGCACCTGATTAATTTTTTCGTACGATGCGAAGAAGAAAGTTTTGTTGCGCCCGTTATAAACCTTTGGGACATATATCGGACCTCCCAGGTCAAAGCCGTATTGATTGTAGTGCTGAACTGGCTTCGGCGTACCGGCAGGGTTCAGGAAAGGGCTGGCATCCAACGCCGTGTTCTGTATGTAATCGTAGACAGCACCATGCAGATCATTGGTACCCGACTTACTTACAAGATTGATGTGCACGCCCAGATATGAGCCATATTGCGCAGAATAGTTACCACTTTGCATCTGTACTTCGGAGATCATGTCTGAACTGGGGCGAGCCGGTGCGAGACTGATAAGGTTATTCATGATAGACACGCCGTCAAGATTCAGGCTGTTCTGAATCTCGCGCTGCCCTGCTCCGATAAAGTCCTCGCCTGGGGGGACACCTGAGTAATTACTTGTCGGCCCGATAATCACATTGGATGCTGTAGCGGCCACTTCTAAAGCGTTATGGCCCATCAGGGGCAGATCGTCGACCGTCTTGGTGTTAAATGTCTCGCCGAGCGTCGCATCATCGGTCGCAATCGGCGGTGAAGACGCAGAGACGACCACGGATGTCGCAGTCGATCCGACTTGAAGCTGGAAATCCGTTCTTTGGGCCTGATCAATGGTTACAATGCGACCGGTTTTCGTCAGCTTTGCGAATCCCGGCTGTATCACGGTAATGTCATAGGTTCCAGGCGTGATAAAAGCAATCGAATAATAGCCTTCTGCATTCGTCGCGCCTGGGTAGACAACTTTTGTCGCTTCGCTTACAGCCGTTACTTTCGCTCCGGAGATAGGGGCGCCGGATGAATCTACTACGGTTCCCACAAGGGTAGTGTTGTTGGCGACCTGTGCCTGTGATGTTGATGTCCAGCCGATCAGGAAGATTCCAGCTACCACGAACCCGGTACAGAATGAGTAGATGCTTTTCATGTTTGCTCCGTGCCTCCGAAATTTTTGAATGAAACCAGCCAGGGCCCAGTGTTACCGATGATCCGATGCGCTATCGCATTCGCTCTGACAGTAGCTGTCAAGTAGAAACATAGAGAGGTGATACTGTGGCTGGCTTTACAACTTATAAGAATTGAATAACAGCGGGTTTAATCTGTCATTAGGCTGCCGTATGGTTTTTGTACAGGGCAAATGCCCTATGTTTTCCCCGTCAGGAATGAAGCAGCGGGTTGTTTAGACAGAGAAGGCCACGCCGTTTCATCCCGGACCGACTTCTAGGGCATTCGCCATACCGGCAGACAAGTCAACAGACTGATGACAGCGCTCGCGGAACGTAATGGAATGTGAATATTGAATTGGCGCGAGGTCCAGAACCTTGATACGAACTGTGTTCCAGTGAGCCGTCAGGGTTTTCGCATTCAAGTGAACGGTTCATAATAGCCCTACACAGCTTCAAATGATTTTATGGCTGAAAGGCTACAACTTACCCACCTTACATGCGAGTTCAGAATCATGACGCGTTATGCGGGCGAGGCCTTACATACTTACATATCTGTTGGCGCGCTTGCGGGTTTTTTGTAAGGATGGAGATGGAATAACGCGCCTGAGGGCGCGAGTGAAAGCCGAAAACTACGGGAGGGGTTCTTAAGATGAGGCTAAAGCAGGGATCGATTATTGGACATGTACTCTTTGGCGCTATGCTATATGCCGCTGTTGCCGCACAAGGTCAAGTCGCTGGAGACCAGAGTTCGGGGGCAACGTCGCCTCAGATGGAAACGTCGGTTCCGGTCAGCGCCAATGCGTATCAAGCCCAGGGCCCCGCAGGACCGAGCGGATGCCGGGGATGCTTTCCGGTAACTCCCGCCGGGCAAGGTCATAACCAAGAAGCAGGCCTTCCGCAGGTGGTTGCGCAACAGGGGAGACTGAGCCAGCCGATGCGGCGAGTAGGACCGCCGCCAAACCTACCGAATTCCCTGCCCTATGATCTGCTACTGCAGAACGGACACGTTATCGACGGAAAGAACAACATCGACCAGGTAATGGACGTGGCCATTAAAGACGGCGAGATTGCGGCGGTGGGTGAGCATCTAAACCCGAAAGATGCCGCGAAGACAATTGATTTGACCGGGTATTATGTGACGCCGGGTCTGATTGACATCCACACGCATGACTATGCCTCGACGGGCGAAGCACATTCCTACGCCGGCGACTACGGCATCTGGCCGGACGGATTCACATTCCGCAACGGAGTCACCACCGTGTGCGACGCGGGCAGCTCCGGGTGGCGTAACTTCGAGGATTTTAAAGAGCACGTCATCGACCGTGAGCAGACACGGGTACTGGCGTTCATCAATATCGTCGGCGCAGGCATGCGCGGATCACGATTTGAAGACAACATCGATGACATGCAGATGGTACCGACAGCGTGGATGGCGATGCGCTATCCGGACACGATCATCGGCATCAAGAGCGCGCACTTCACCGGGCCTGAGTGGACGCCTTATATTCAGGCAGTTGGTGCGGGCAACATCGCCCACATCCCGGTGATGATCGACTACGGCGCGAACCGTATCGAGCGCCCGCTGTACGGTCTACTGACGAAGTATCTGCGCCCGGGCGATATCTACACCCACACGTATTCCGGCCTGCGCGGCGAACAGGATGTAATGACACTGGGGCCTTCGAAGGCGTTGATTGAAGGACGCAAGCGCGGCATCTATTTTGACGCCGGCACCGGCGGCGGAAGCTTTCGATTCCGCGTGGCGATCCCGCTGATCAAAGCGGGATTTCTTCCCGATTCGTTGTCAACTGATCTGCATGTCGACAGCATGAACTCCAGCACGAAGGGCATGCTCAATGTGATGAGCAAGTTCATGGCGATGGGGTTGACGCTGCAGCAGGTTGTGGCCGACACAACGTGGCATCCGGCACGGGAGATTCAGCGTCCGCAGCTGGGCAACCTCTCAGTGGGCGCACCGGCTGATGTAGCAGTGCTGAGCGAGGAGCACGGGAAATTCGGCTTCCTGGACATGGACAACACCAAATTGACGGGCGACACTCGCCTGATCGGCGAGCTGACGATTCGGGCTGGGAAAGTGGTGTACGACCTGAACGGCCTTTCCATGGACATGTGGAATGACCCGCATCCATCGAGCAATCCCCAGATGGCCGACCACTGGACCTCATTCCGGCCACGGCCACCGCTGCCGGAGCAGTTGACGCCGCGGCAGCCAGCGCCACAGCAGTAGCGGGAAGGCGATAAACTTAGAGCAGTCAAGAAGGGGTCAGGAGCGAGCGATGTACACTCCGGCGAAAATCCTGAGGCAGGTCTTGAGTTGCGGATTGCTGTGGGGTGCAGTGATCTCGTTTGGGGCCGAGCCTACGCCGGTAACCGTAAGCTGGCAGACGCTGCAAACGCTCAACTTCAACCTTCCTCCGTTGAAGCAGAAGGCACCCGTGTTGCAACTGTCGGGCAAGCGGGTAAGTATTCCGGGCTTCATGGTTCCGCTGGAGGACGATCTGGAGCAGGTGACCGAATTTCTTCTTGTTCCTTACGCGGGAGCCTGCATCCACGTACCGCCGCCACCCCCGAACCAGATTGTGTACGTGAAGATGAACAAGAGCGCGAAGGTGCAGGTGACGTTCACCGATCCCATCCTGGTGACCGGCATCCTTCAGATCTCGACCGTGCAAAGCCCATACGGAGATGTCTCCTACGATCTTTCGGGAGAGAGCGTAGTCCCCTACCAACCGCAGTGAACGGAGCCCATGTTGAGTATTTCCGAGGCGATCCATCTAAAGCATGTGGTGTTCGGATATGACCCGCGGACACCGATGCTATGCATCGATGAACTGGTGGTGGAAACAGGCAAGCGAGTTTTTCTCTATGGGCCCAGCAGCTCAGGAAAAACGACTCTTTTAGGGCTGATCACCGGAGTACTGCAGCCGCAACAAGGAAGCTGCATGGTGCTAGGCAAAGAGATGATGAAAATGTCGATGTCGGCACGCGACCAGCATCGCGGTTCGGAGATGGGTTACATTTTCCAGAGTTTCAATCTGATCCCCTATCTGACGGTCCGGCAAAACGTGGCGCTGCCCTGCCAGGTGCATGAACGAAGGCGCCGGAATATCGTTGCTCCTACGGTGGGTGAGGAAGTAGAGCGACTTATCCGACGACTTGGGCTGGAAACAAATCTTGACCGAAACGTGAAGAAACTTAGTACCGGCCAGCAACAGCGTGTGGCAATCGCGCGGGCAGTGATCGGCAAGCCGAGCCTGGTGATCGCGGATGAACCAACTTCGTCTCTCGACACAGACCGCCAGCAGTCATTTCTGGAACTGCTTTTTGAAGTTTGCGACGAGGCGCAGGCAACCGTGGTTTTTGTGAGTCACGACCGCTCGCTGATGGGACACTTCGACACACAGATAAAGCTCAGCGAAATCAGCCGGATGTGCGCATGACAGTCTTACGGCTTGCTTACGAGTCGCTATGGAGCAGGAAGTTCACCAGCGGCCTGACAGTGTTCTCCATCGCGCTCAGCGTCCTGCTGCTGGTGAGTGTGGATCGAATCCGGCAGGGAACACAGGTGGGATTTGAGGGCACACTGAGCCAGACGGACCTGGTGGTGGGTGCGCGAGGAGGATCATTACCGCTGCTGCTGTATGCGGTGTTTCACATCGGCACTGCGAACAATGACATTTCTTACACCTCCTACGAACACTTCGCGCAGCATCCGGCTGTGTTGTGGACGATCCCGCTTTCGATGGGTGACAGCCATCGCGGGTTTCGCGTGGTGGCAACCGACGATAATTTCTATGAGCATTACCGCTATCGCGGCGATCACAGCATCCAGATGGCGGAAGGCGAGCGCCCGGAAGGGATTTTTGACGCGGTGCTGGGCAGCGCAGTAGCCGCCCAACTGCATTACCACATAGGGCAAAAGATTGTTCTGAGCCACGGCCTTGAAGGCAGCTTCCTGAAGCACACAGCTGACCCCTACACGGTAGTCGGCATCCTGAAGCGAACAGCAACTCCGGTAGACCGTGCGATCTACATTACGCTGCTAGGCGATGAGGCGATGCACCTGGGCTGGGAAAATGGGGCACCACCGCTGCAGGCAATTCCTGAATCGCAGATCCACAAATCTGACTTGCACGTCACGACGATAAGCGCTTTTCTACTGCGCACCAAGTCGCGCATCGGCACGCTGTTTCTGCAGAGAGAAATCAACACTTACAAGCCGGAACCATTAACGGCGATTATCCCCGCGCTAACCCTCGAGGACTTGTGGAGCGTGCTAAGCGACGCCGATGTTGCCTTGTCGCTGGTGAGCGGAGCGGTGCTGGTGGTGGGACTGATGGTGATGCTGACCGCTCTCTACACAACCTTAAATGAGCGGCGACGAGAGATTGCCGTGCTGCGCACATTGGGGCTGCATGCCCGCCAGATCTTCACGCTGTTCGTGCTGGAGTCTACACTGATCAGCGCCCTGGGCGCGGTGCTTGGGGTAGCAGCTGCTTATGTGTTGCTGTTTGCCGTTCGAATTCCTATGGAAAACAGATACGGTATTCCGTTAGCGATGGTCGGTATCTCCTCGCGGGTCATCTACTATGTGATTGCCGTGGTGGTGGCGGGCGCGCTACTGGGCTTCATTCCCGCCATTCGCGCGTATCGCAACGCCCTGGTAGACGGCCTGAACGCCGGATAAACGATCTTTGCGTTGACCGGCCTCATGACTGCTTCCTGAGAGGGTTCGGATTCCACAATGAGAGGGCCCCAGGCAGCTCGGTTTCATTCACGCAGTTGTCTTTCATTCCTGCACGCTCATACTGGAATGGAAAACGTTGTTGGGATCGTATCGCCGCTTTACCTGTTGCAGAAATTTATACAGGCCGTCCCGTCCGTAAAACAACTCGGGCCAATATGGATATCGAAGCATATCCGAATCCGGGTAATTCATATAGCAGCCTTCGTAGCGCTCTCCCCATGGAGTTCCCTGGTGCTGCGCGTCAACATGGCTTCCGGTATAAACGGCAGTGAAAAACTTATCCAGCGACCTCAGATGATCATCATCTTCTGCTGCGTCCTGCCAATAACATTGCCACTGCAGCTTCATCACAGAAGAACGCTGCGCAATCGATGTCTCGCGCGCTAATCGGGGCCTGTTAATTGCTCCGCCATAAGAGTCGATGGAAACGACAGAGTCCCGTGCTCCTAGCTCGTTTGAGGCATAGAAGCGATAGATCGTGCTCGCCTCAGCCGGTGTAAAGCTTCGCTTCATATAAGCAGACTTATACTTGGCCCGGCCGGGCGCGCCCGATCCGCCATCTCCGATGGTCGCATCCAACCAAGGGCGGATAACAACCTCGTACTGACCTGACGCCTGGTTCCGACCTGCATTTACTCTTCTCCCGGAACGAAAGATGCCCGGCACTATCGGGCCTCGCCTACCTACGGGAGGAGCGTCTGGGCTGAACGGCGCGAATGTCTCCAGAAACTCATTGAGAACGGACAGATCCGCCGCCGTGCCGTCCGGCTGACAAAACTGACTGTATATCCCGAAATGCCCCCGGCTTTGCGGAGCAATCTCCAACAGGGAGAAAAGCCCCCAGGTGTCTGAATCCTGCCCGCGGCCCTCCCAGTAGTCCCCGTAGGCCGACACCAGCCGTGTAAAGCGATCTTCAGTCATATCTTTCCAGGCAAAGTACACGCTTGCTTCTGCTACCTCGCGGGGCGCGACGGGGAGTTTCTCGAA
>JBARHV010000274.1:0-2844 GCA_049799415.1 Silvibacterium sp. | reverse complement strand
GTTCTGGACGGATGGGCCGGGCGGGTCGGGGGCCAGCTTGCGGGCGATCGCTTTTTTGCGGCTGGTGGCCATTGGGTTCGGTCGAGGCAACTTCTTCTGCCAATGCAGGATTGTTGCATGGCTGGGGAAAGAATCGCAGCGAAAATTGTGCGAAGCCCATAGTCAGAATATATTCATTGTGTTACATTGGAGCTTTGTGGACGCTCCGGCGCGACTGTAAGCTATTGTTAGATTGCAACTTAGCTGGCCCGGTCGACGGAGCGTGAAAAAATCCCGTCACCGATTGCGAAGGCATGGCCGATTACGCGTATCTCCTTGAAAACCGACTCTCTCTGAACCAAAGAACCGTTTTGGAAAAAGTTCGCGACATTGCCCGCGAACACGGGATGACGGTGTTTATAACCGGCGGAGCCGTGCGCGACCTCACGACGGGTTTCCCGGTACGCGATCTTGACTTTTCGGTTCAGGGAAACGCCCTCAAGCTGAAGAAATCACTGGAAAAAGCGGGCGCGGAACTGTGGGGCGAGCACGAGCCGTCGCGCACCCTGTTCTTCTGGCACAAAGGCGTGCGGATGGAGGTTTCGAGCGCCCGACGCGAGGACTTTCCCAAGCCCGGCAAGCCTGTTTACCACTGGGCTCCGATTCTGGAAGACCTGCGGCGGCGCGACTTTACCGCCAATGCGATGGCGATTTCGCTGAATGAAGGGTCGTATGGGCTGCTGCTCGATCCGCTGAACGGCATCGCCGATCTGGAGAGCCGGACGCTGCGGCTGGTGAGTCCCTATGGTTTTATTGAAGACCCGTCGCGGATGCTGCGCGCGGTCCGGCTGCGGGCGCGCACGGGATGGGAGATGGACGAGCGCACCAAGTCCCGCTACCAGAACGCGAAGGAAGACGACTCGATCGCATCGATTTCAACGTACCTGAAGGGGTATGAGCTGGAAGAGATTGTGCATGAAGAGGACGCGCTCAAGGCTTTGAAGGCGATCGAGGCGGAGGGCTGGCTGAAACATATTTTCCCGGCGTGGACGAGCGCGAAGGTGGATACGCGCGGGCTGGAGGCTCTGCACCAGACGCTGCTGCAACTGCTGATCCAGGGGATTCATCCGGACCTTTCCGCGGCGCAGATGGAATTGCTGACGGCGAAGCTGCAGACGAAGGACCGCTCGGCGCTGAAGCGGCTGTTTCCGCAGCATGGTTTTGTGAAGCACTGGGAAAAGCTGGAGCACGGGGCGAAGAACTTCCAGAAAGAGCTGCTGGACAAGAAAAATGCCGCTCCCTCGGCGACGTGGAAGCTGCTGACCAGCTACGAGCCGGAGGCAGTGCTGTGGCTGGCCTATACGAGCAAGAGCGCGCCGGTACAGGCGAAGTTCAAGAACTTTGCGAGCGTGTGGCCGGAGGCGCGGCAGAAGATTCCCACCACCCTGATGCTGGAGATGCGGATTACGCCGGATTTGCCGGGCTATGACGCGCTGGTCCAGCAGATATTTTTTGCGCTGATGGACGGCAAGCTGACGACGGAAGAAGGGATGCGCGCCTTCCTTGAGCCGCACTCGCCGCCCGCTCCGCCTCCGCCGGTCAACATCCGCCGCACGCGCGTGAAGAAGGCGGCCAGGGTCGAGGAAGAAGATCACGACCATGACGATCATGATCATGATCACGATGATGATCTTGATCACGACCATGATGGGCACGATGACGATGAGGAAGATGAGTCGTCGATCAAGCTGGCTCCCGCGAAAAAAGCTGTTGCGGTAAAGGCAGCGAAGGGCGAGGTTGCGGGTAAGCCCGGGAAATCTGCTCCGGTGAAGACGGCTGTTCCAGTAAAAGCTGCTGCGCCGGTAAAAACTGCTGCGCCTGAAAAAGCTGCTGCCGGGAAGACGGCTGTGGTGAAGGCCGCCGTTTCTGCGAAGGCTCCTGCTGCGAAAACTGCGGTTCCTGCTAAGGTTCTGGCGAAGGCTGTTGCGCCGGTTAAACCTGCGGCGAAGGTGGTCAAGCCTGCAGCGAAGACGAAGCCGGCTCCAGTAAAGGCGGCGGCAAAGTCCCATGCGGCCAAGGCTGCTCCGGCGAAGAAGGCTGCGAAGGCTGTGCTGAAAAAGGCCATTAAGAAGGCTCCTGCAAAAGTGGCGAAGAAGGCTGCAAAGCCAGCGGCGAAGGCCCAGAAGAAACCTGCTGCCAAGCCGGTGAAAAAGCCTGTTGCGAAGCTCTCGAAAAAGCCTGTGGTGAAAAAAGCGTCGAAGCCGGTTAAGAAGAAGCGATAGGGCTGGCTCCTCTCGGCTTCCCACCCCATCACGCAAAGTTCGCGTGCCGGGGGCCCCGGCGCTGCTCTGGGCAGGCTCTCAGGCATACGCGGCTTTGCCGCCCCTCCGATATCTTGTTTGGTGCCCTGCTCTGGATCGGGAACGATCTGAGCAGGAAGAATCATGCACCCATGTTGCTTCCGGTGCTATAGAGTCATTTTGATCTTGTTTTCATTCTGCTGAACAGGTCTGGTCGCCATGTCCGCAAAGTTCCTCCGCGTCGCCGCTGTTTTCTCCTTTCTTCTTGCCGCTCTTGCCTTTGCCTCCGGTGTAAAAGATCCGCGTCTTACGGATGCGTACCGGGTGGAGCATGGCGGGTGGACATATGTTCACTTGCAGGGCAACCCAGAGCAGATCGGGTTTCAGCATGGGTATCTGCTGGCTCCGGAGATTGCTGATTTTTATCACGTGCTGAAGGTGGAGTCGGTGCACGATGCGAAGCGCAACTGGCAATTTTTCCGCGAGGCTGGGCGCACAGTTCTATGGCCTCATATCGACCCCGAATATCAACAGGAATTGCGAGGGATTGCCGATGGGGTTGCGG
>JBARHV010000273.1:0-29562 GCA_049799415.1 Silvibacterium sp. | reverse complement strand
TGATAAACACCGCAGTTCGCCCCGGCAACAGCGGCAGCAGCACTGGCGGGTCAAGGTTGGAAAGATGGTTGGAAAAAAATAGATATGCCTTCGTTGGATCAAGCGGAGCGCGCCACACTACCGAAACGCGAATGCCCACTGCGCGCAGCCCGATGCGCATAATCCTCATCGCGCAGCAGTATACCGGCGAAACATCCCTGGTTATCAGCATCCAGGGAATGCCGACGATCGCAACTGGGATTCCCAACGCAAGATAGACCGCCAGCAGCGTAAGCGCAGCGAACATTCAGCCTCGCGCTGCCACGGATAGCTGCCGCAAGCGCTCCGGCAGCTTCTCATAAATCCCGCCGAACCCGCCATTGGAAAGAATGGCCACTACGTCTCCTGCCCGCAGCTCAGGCGCAATGCGCTCAACAATGGAATCAGCATCGTTCAGCAACACAGCGCCGCGCCCCGCGCCTTGCAGCGCCTCCACCACGGCCTCAGGATGCAGCCGTTCCTTCTCCGGAATGTTCTCCTGTTTAAATACGCCAGCCAGTACCACGCGATCGGCGAGCGACAGGCTCTCCACCAGCTCCCGCTCAAATACATTGCGCCGCAGCGTGTTCGAGCGCGGCTCCAGCACCGCCCACAGTCGAGCGTCCGGATACGCCTCTCTCAGCGCCTTCAGCGTCTCGCGAATCGCCGTCGGATGGTGCGCAAAATCATCAATAACCGTAATGCCATCAATTTCAGCCCGAACCTCAAGCCGCCGCTTCACGCTTTGAAACGTCGCCAGCGCTTCTGTAATTGCATCCAGCGGAACGCCCTGCCCAAAAGCAAGCACAGCCGCTGCGGTCGCGTTGAGAGCGTTGTGTGCACCCGGCATACCGAGCGCGAACTTCGCCCACGGAAAGCCATCGCGCTGTACCTTCCAGCTGCTCTTGGAGCCCTGGTGGGCAAGATTCTGAACCTGCCATTGAGACGCCGGATGAAACCCGTAGCGCTCGACCCGGCAAAATGCCTTGGCCACGCACTCATCCACATTCGGCGCGCCATCAAAGGCCACAATGAGTCCACGCCGCGGAACCAGGTTCACCAGCCGCTTGAAAGCAGTCTTCACCGCCTCCAGATCGCGATAGATATCCGCATGGTCAAACTCAACGTGCGTCAAAATCAGTGCGTCCGGAAAGTAGTGCATGAACTTCGGCCCTTTATCAAAGAATGCTGTGTCATATTCGTCGCCTTCAAGGATCATTGGCCCGCCATCACGCAGCTGAAAGCTCGTGCCAAAATTCTCCGCAACACCGCCGATCAAAAACGACGGAGTCAGCGCTGCATTCGCGCGTGAAGCGACCTCATAGATCCATGCCAGCATGCTCGTCGTCGTCGTCTTGCCGTGTGTTCCCGCCACCACCAGCGACTCGCGCCCCAGCACAAACTCGTCGTGGATCACCTGCGCCAGCGAAACAAACGGAATCCGCTGGTCCAGCACATACTCTAGCTCCACATTCCCGCGCGACATCGCGTTGCCTACAATCACAAGGTCCGGACGCGGCTCCAGATTTCTCTCCGCAAACGGCTCAGCCACCGGAATATTCAATCGCCGCAATAGGTCCGACATCGGCGGATACGCCGCCTGGTCCGACCCCGTTACGTGATGTCCTTTCAGCTGCAGCAGCCCCGCCAGCGATGCCATCGCCGTGCCGCAGATTCCAATCAGGTGAATGTGTTTTTGCCCTTGCATCTCCGTCAACTCTGCACCGCTGTTTCCAGATACTTGAGCGCCGGCTCGCCTTCAAGAACCAGCTCCGCGCGAACGCCCAGCGGCAGCGTCACGTTGCCATGCGAAACATGTCCGGAACGCAGGCCAATCGCAATCGGCCCGTCAAACCAGTCCAGCACGCGCAAAATCACTTGGTCCAACAGATCAGGACTCGTGCCCGGCGACGCGCACTCCAGCATCTCCCCAAATACAAATCCCGTCACGCCGTCAAACTTCCCCGCCAGCACCATCTGTCGAAGCATTCTGTCAACCTGGTACGGCTTCGCGCCCACATCTTCAAGAAACAGCAGCTTGCCTTCCGTCTGCGGCCCAAAGCGCGTACCCAGCGCTGCGGTGAGAATACTCAGGCACCCCCCATAAACAATGCCCTCAGCGCGTCCCGGACGCAGAATCCGCAACCCCTCCGCTGCTCCAGCCTCAATCAGACCACCGCTGAGAGCAGCCGTAAAACTCGCCTCATGCACTCCACCTTCGCGGCAGAAATCCCCCGCGACCAACGGCCCATGAAAAGCAATCAATCCCGTCGCATCCAGCAGCCACGTCTGCACGGTTGTCAGGTCGCTGTATGCAACAAACGGCTTTGGATTCGCGCGAATCAAATCCAGGTCAAGATCTTCCAGCAGATAGTTCGCACCATATCCGCCGCGAGTCGTAAAAATCGCCTTGATCGAAGGATCGGCAAAGGCCGCATGCAAATCGGCCAACCGCTCCGCAGCCGTCCCGGAAAAATACGGAGCCTCTTTGCCCAACGCATGCTCGCCCGTCACAACATCAAAGCCGCGTGCGCGCAGCGCAGCCAGTCCCAGCTCAATGCGCTCCAGCTTCGCGTTGCTCGCCGGAGCAATCACCGCCACGCGTGCGCCATTGGCAACAGCTGCGGGTTTCACCACGCTTCTCCGCTTGCAATCAACTCCGCCGGCCCAGTGAGCATGATCTCCGCGCCGTCTCCGGCCCAGTCCACGCGCTGATCACCGCCCGGCGCACGCACCATCAGATGAGATCTCAGTCCGCGACGCGCGATGGACGCCGTTGCCGTCGCGCACGTCCCGGTGCCCGAAGAGGTCGTCGGCCCTACGCCGCGCTCAAAAATCCGAATCTCAATCCAATCCGTATCCATCACGCGCACAAATTCCACGTTCGTCTGCTCTGGAAAATCCGCATGAAAGCAAATCTCCCGCCCCAGCTCCTGCCAGTTGCGGTTGTGCACGCTAAAATCTGCTCCGTCCACAAAAATCACAAAATGCGGGTTCCCTGTCGAAACCGCAACCCCGGCTACCTCGGTCCCGTCTGCCAGTTTCACCGCTTTGTCCGCGATCACTGGAACCCCCATCCCCTGCGCGAACTCAAAGGAGTGTCTATCCACTTTCACAACGCGGCACTCGCGCGGTCCGGCATCGGTTTCGATCTGCACTGTGTCTCCGGCCTTCAGTCGTTTGCGATACGCCATCCACGCAGCGACGCAGCGTGTCCCATTACCGGAAATTTCCGCTATTGACCCATCCGCATTCACCAGGCGAATGCGGCCCGAACGCTCGTCTGTCCACTCCAGAAACTCCACGCCATCCGCACCTACGCCGGTATTGCGCGCACAAAGCTTGACCGCGAGTGCTGCATCCACTCCACCTTCGACAATCAGAAAGTCGTTGCCGCAGGCATGAGCTTTGGTAAAGCTCGTCATTCATCCTCCGTATCTCGGAATGCAAGTACAGTTTCAATCGCAGGAGAGGCTTTCATAGTCGCCTGCAGACGCAAATGGGTCTTTCGTGTCGCCATCACTGAAAACTGCAGGCGCTGCATCTGCTCTACCGGCTGATTCTCGATCTGGTCAAGCCGATGATGTTCTTGATCCATTGCCTTCAGAATTGCCACTGTGACCGCCGTGGCATCCGTGCCCCGCGCCTCATACAGCACGGTGTAAGACTTCAGATTTCCCTTCGTCTCCAGAAGCCCGACGAACTCCAGCACAACCAGCACCAGCCCTGTTGAATAAAGTGCCGGAACATAGAGTCCCGCCCCGCACGCCATGCCGATCGAAGCCACAGCCCACACCGTAGCCGCGCTGGTGAGCCCGCTCACGCGGTCGCGGTTATGAAGAATCAGTCCCGCTCCCAGGAAACCAATCCCCTGCACGATATTCGACGCAATCTGCCCTTTGTTCGAGCTTCCCGCGCCCGCAATAATTGGAGACAAAAACGTAAACAGTGCCGCGCCAAAACAAATCAGCAGATTCGTGCGGATGCCCGATGGCTTGTGGTGCCACTCGCGATCAATCCCGACTGCGCCCCCGAGCGCAGCCGCCAGCAGCAAACGCCCCGCCGCGCCTCCTGTCATGACCCATTGCTGGATATGGCTGAAGCTCAACATATGCCCGTTGCTCTGCAGAGCGAAAATCATCTGGGGCTGATGCTATCACCTGGCGCGCGCAGATCAGAACGGTAAAAACGCACGCAGGGTTGATCAGTCGAGCACACAATATTGATCAGCGTAAGCCCCTGCGGATGCGCTGCTACCGCCTTAGCAACCGGATCATTGTCCGTCGTAATGACGTAATCAGCAGACTTGGCCGGGTCTTTCAACGCCGGTTTCCACCGGTAATAGTCTGACTCATTGATCGTGCTCTTTAACGGAATGCCGGCGCGCTCATAGGCTCCGGGGTGTTCGGAAAGATATGCCAGAATCGTGCTGCCCGACGGCAGCGTCTCCAGCCCACGCGCGTAGGCCGCCTCAAACGGAATCCGTGAGCGCGAGTTGGCAATCATCTCCCTGAGCACCAGCGGCGTGGCGCGCACCAGCAAATAACTATTCGCAACAATCAGGAGTCCAATTACAACAATCACCCACCCCCGCAGCTCAGCCCAGCGCTTTGCCGCCTGTTGCGCAATCCAGACGGCAAGAAAACCCAGTGCCAGCGCAAATACCGGAAGCATCTCCATCCCGTAGCGCGTGTTGTAAAACGAGTGTGGCCACCACAGCGGAATGAAGATTGGAACCGACCCATACGCCACCGAATAGGCGTAAAACGGCAGCGGAACCCACAGCAGAAGCGCAGGCAGAATATGCTTCGATCGGAACCGGACCGCGGCGATGATGCTTCCCGCAAGCGCCAGCACCAGCAGGAGGTTGGTCAGACGTTCCCATATAGCGCCGAGCTCCGCAGCCTTCAGAAAAAACAGCGCGGCTACGCGCATGCTGTGCCAGCCCGGATAATGCGGCGCTCCCGGCGTCGACGTGCGAATCTCAATCGCTCGCGCCGAGTACGGCCCGCGCAGAAAGTCCAGCGGATCCCCGAACTCCCGCGCGCAATAACCCATCCACAACAACGGAGCAACCGCCAGCATCACCGTAAAGAGCACGAACACCCCGCCTGCTTGCGTCTTCCATAAGGCGCGGCGGCGCAGCATCGGAACCAACGCGATGATCCAGGCAAAGGTGGCAAAGATCCATCCGTCATAGCGCGTAAATACCGCGCACACGAGTACCACCCCGCAGAAGATAAGTTGCTTTGCCGCCCGCTCAATTTCTTCGCTGTCCAGCGCGCGCAGGTACTCCACCAGGAAAATTACAGCCCAGATCATCTCCGTCAGGCAGAGCGGTTCGTTCAGCGCTGTGGTCTGCGCATACAGCAGTCCCGGATTAAGTGCGAAGAACAGTAGCGCGATCAGCGCGGCCTGTGGTTTCAGCCAGATCCGCGCCAGCCGGTAAATTCCTGCCGCGCCGAACACATAGGCGCCGATCGATGGAAAAGCTCCAGCCAGTCCCGACTGCCACCAACTCATGCGTGCAACAAACGGAACCATCAGCAGATGCGGCAGTGGGAGCCATACCGACCCAAGCTGGCTCAACCCTGCATTTGTCGAGTCAATCAGCCGCCTCGCAATCGCCATGTGCGCCACCGCATCGCCCGAAAGCAACAGCAGGTTACGCGAAAAGCAAAAGGCCAGCGCGAACAGAGAAACCAGCAGCGAACTCCATGCAACGGCGAAGGTTTCGCCGCGCAGTGCCAGCCGCTCGTTGTCGGCGTTCGCCCTAACTGTTTTATTCAAGATGCGAGAGTTTGCGGAAGAGCGCAAAACGTTCCTCAATCTCATTTGGTCCGAGCTGCTGCAAGCGCTCAGTGCCGAAACGCTCCACGGCAAACGATCCCATTACGCCGCCGTAGAACATAGCCTTCTTGAAGACCTCCGGAGTCAGCTCTTTTTGCGAAGCGATATAGCCAAAGAACCCTCCGGCAAATGAATCGCCCGCACCGGTAGGATCGACCACCTCGGCCAGCGGCAGCGCCGGAGCCCGGAACGGCAGAGAGCTATTGTGGTTTTCACCCGGAAACGCACGCTCACCAAAGAATGCCGTCGCGCCGTACTCTCCGTGCTTCACAACCAGGCTCTTCGGCCCCATCGCCAGAATCTTTTCCGCGGCAACCACCAGGTTCCCTTCATGCGCCAGCAGTTTGGCCTCGGTATCGTTAATCAGCAGCCCGTCCAGTTCCTTGAGCACGCACGCCAGGTTTGCAGCATGATCGTTGATCCAGTAATTCATCGTGTCCCCGCACACCAGCTTCGCGCGCCGCATCTTGCTGCGCACATCGGCCTGCAGAACCGGATCGATGTTTGCCAGAAACAGATACTCTGAATCCTCATATTCCACCGGGATCTTCGGCGAGAAGCTCTGAAAAACATTCAGCTCCGTATTGAGCGTCTGCGCTTCATTCAAATTCTTAAGGTACGACCCGCTCCAAAAAAAGCTCTTGCCCGCCGTGTGCTCAATACCGCGCGTATCAATGCCGCGCCGGGTCAAAACCGCTTCGTGTTCAGGAGTGAAATCTTCGCCGACCACTGCGATCACACGCACATCAGTAAAGTAGCTGGCCGCCAGGGCAAAGTGCGTTGCGGCACCTCCAACACAACGCTCTGCAACACCCGAGGGAGTTTCAATCGTGTCAAACGCAACACTGCCTACAACCAGAATCGACATTCGTTAAGCCTTCACACTTTCATTAAGGTATTTGCCGACCAGCAGATCAAGTTTCCTGCGTGTTGCCGCCGGAATCGTCTTAGGATCGGTGAGCATTGCAAATTTCAGGGCCGAAGCGCACGCACAATTGCGTTCGCGCGGCATCGCTGCCACCGCCGCCTTCACCACTTTGCAGGCATTGGCTGCGTTCTGGTGAAGCACTGCGACAATCTGGTCTACAGTTACGTCGTCATGCCCCTCGCGCCAGCAGTCATAATCCGTTACCATGGCCACCGTTGCGTAGCAAATCTCCGCCTCGCGCGCTAGCTTGGCCTCCTGCAGATTGGTCATGCCGATCACATCCGCGCCCCAGCTGCGGTAAAGATTTGATTCCGCGCGTGTCGAAAACTGCGGTCCCTCCATGCAGACATAAGTGCCGCCTCGCTTCCCCACCACGCCTTCGCTCGCACAGCCCTCGGCAATCGCTTTGCCCACCGTCGCGCACACTGGATCACCGAATGCCACATGCGCCACCAGCCCATCACCGAAAAACGTCGATACACGAAGGAACGTGCGATCAATAAATTGGTCGGGAATCACAAAGTCCGTCGGCTTGTGCTCTTCTTTGAGCGACCCGACCGCCGAAACGGAAACAATCCGCTCCACGCCGAGCTTCTTCATCGCATAGATGTTGGCGCGAAAGTTCAACTCCGAGGGCAATAGCCGGTGTCCGCGCCCATGCCGCGCCAGGAAGGCGACCTTGCGTCCTTCCAGCTCCCCCAACACAAATGCATCGCTGGGATCTCCGAACGGTGTTTCCACGCGCTCCTCGCGCACGACTGTCAGCCCGGGCATGGCATACAAACCACTGCCCCCGATAATTCCTATCTCTGCCTGTTGCAAATGTAGCTCCGCGTCTGGAAGTCATGCCCGGATGTGCGTCCGGGAACAAAGCGAAGCTTCAGTATAAATGCAACGCCGCCCGCATCATTCCGCAGCTCTGCATAAAACCCACCAGACCATTAGTAAGGCTTTGCATTGGCTGCACGCGGGCGCTCACAACGTTCGCCTCATTTCCGCTCTGCGCCCCCGTCATCAGAAACTCCAGCTTGCGTGCCAGCGGCAAATCAAAGCTCTCGCTGATAAACACCAGGTTCCCCTGGGTCGAAATCAACATGGGCCCTTCATTTGTTTTGTAAATCTGCTCATTCGGATCAGACTCATCCGCTGCATCGCGCACAACATGGGAGTATTGCTGCCCCAGTTCTCCCGCATACATCTTGGCAAAGGCTGCCGCTGCTTCCGGAGACTTCCACTGCGATAGATACAGCAGCCCAATCGAAGAGGTCGAGTCTTTGTCCGGCGCCGATTTCTTCTGCGCCACATAATAGATCCCGCCATCCCATGCCGGCGTAAGCACCGATGCCGTCTGCTCGCCGCCAAACAACTCCGTCAGCATGCGCACGTCCAACTGGCCCATTACGCCCACGTCATACGGGTTGTAATCCGCATCCAGCAGGCCATGTAGATCCGGCATCGTCAGCACCGGAACCTTCACCCCGCGCTCATACGCATGCGGATTCATAATCTCGTAGCTGGACGTCGGTGGATGGTCCAGCACTCCCGCGAATGCGCCCTCCGCACCTTTGTCCTGCAGCATGTCCACTTCAAACTTCAGTCCCGCCTGATACGGAAACAGCAGCGACTCATGCAGCACCAGCGGCGCCCGCGCCAGCACCGGCGATCCGGCATCCGAGCCCTGCTCATCGGCCATCTTTTTCACCGCATCAGGGTTTGTAAGAATACTGTGTCCCATCGGCTTCAGTTCGTAATCCACCAGCACCGCCATGGCCTGGCCTTCCAGCACCGCCTCGCGCGCCGTGTCTACCTCGTCTGTCGCAATGTGCTGGTTGTCTTCCTTGACGTTGTGCGAAAGGCCTTCCTCGCTCTGATCTTCCCACTTGTCCAGATTCACATGCTGGTCCTGCAGCGCGTGCGTCAACTCATGCGCCAGCACCGGCTTCTGCGCGTCCGGCGCAATCCAGTCCAGCAGATTCACCGTCTTAGTCTTGCTGTCGTAGTAGCCCGCAATCTGCTCCTTCAACAGGCTTAGCAGAAACGGCTCCAAATGGAAGTCTTCATCCAGCATGCCGAATTTCTTCAGCACAATCTCCGACCGTTCCATGCGCCGCGCGTCTTTGTCGGTCTTCATCTTGTCCAGCAGGTACTTCTCAACTGCGTCGCGCGTCGTCAGCTGTCGCTTCACCTTGCTCTTAATCGGCAGCTTCGAGTCATCCGAGGCAAATTGAAGAATCGTGTCAACCGAAGCGAACAGCTCTTTGCCCTGTTCCGGAGTAATCTTCGTCTCAGGCTGGCTGGCCTGCCCCTGCGGGTTTTGCTCATGCGCACTCTGCCCCGGAGTCTGCGTGACCGCCTGGCCCAGCGCCAGCCCTGCTGTAATAGCCGCAATCGTTAGCAGTTCAGCCGCATGGCGCGTTCCCGGTATCCTCATTCGTTTCCCTTCACTTGCGAGACTATAATTTTATTCAGACCATTGCTATGAGCACCGTGCCTCAAACCATTGCGGAACCCTTGACCGAAACGCCTCTCGTCGCGCATCTGCGCCCTTTGGCCTCCGCGCCTGCTGCCTATCAGGGTGCGCTCACCCCTCATGTTTTCAGCACTTTGAACCAGGAACTCGCGGCCCTCACCACCACTGTGGGCCTCTACGACCTCGGCTACACAGCCCGGATGCAGATAACCGGAGGCGACCGCCTTCGCTGGCTGAACGGCATGGTCACCAACACCATTCAGGCACTCCCCGAGAACCACTGGAACTACAACCTGCTGCTCAACGCGCAAGGCCGTATCCAGGGCGACGCCAACATCTACCACAACGCCGAAGCGCTCATCCTCCAAACCAGCCGCTCGCAGATCGCCCGCCTCTCAGCACACCTCGACCACTTCATCATCATGGACGACGTCGAGCTTCAACCATTAGACGCAGCGCAAACCACAATCGGCATCGCCGGGCCGCGCGCGCCGGAGATTCTCGCTGCCCTCGGTCTTCCTATCCCCGAAGAGAGCGGCTTCGCCACAGCCTCGATCAGCGGAACGCCCATCACGCTTGTCCACGCCCACAGTCCGATAGTTCCGCGCTTTGAAATTTGGCTTCCAGTTGCAGCCCTCGCTGGCATTTGGCCCGCATTGCAAAACACCGGAGCAATCCCCTGCGGCGTCACCGCTATCGAAGCGCTGCGCATCCTAGAAGCCACGCCCCTGTACGGAGTCGATATTCAGGAGCGCCACTTGGCCCAGGAAACGGCGCAAATGCGGGCTCTCAACTTCAACAAAGGCTGCTATCTTGGGCAGGAAATTGTTGAGCGCATCCGCTCCCGCGCCACCGTGCATCGCACCCTGCGGCAGTTCTCCGTCGACAACGCACCCGCCGCCCTGGGATCTGGCCAAAACATCGAAATTAATGCCGAAGGCGCAGAGCGAAACCCTGTAGGCGAACTCACCAGCCTGGCTCACTATGCGCTACCCGCTTTCAAAGGTGCGTTAGCGCTGGGCTTTATACGCACCGAAGCCGTCGATCGCAAACTGCCCCTCGCGCATAGCGGCGGCGTAGTTACCGTGCTCGACGCTCCACCCGCCTTAATCCAGTAAGGAAAGTTATGTCAGAGAAACCGCCCGTATTCACCGTCACAGACCGCCGCAAGTTCACGCTCGAAGGCGAGCTTCGCGACGAAGACACCCAGCCAACCGCATCGGAGGAAGCTGCCAAACCTGAACCCGTGCCTGAACCTGCTTCAGGCCCACGCCTGGTAACCATGCCGCCGCCGAAATCGCCGGAGCACGAAGTCCCGGAGCTGGAAACCTCCGTACCCGAAACCGCACCCGAAGAAAACGCGGACACTCCGCCCGAAGTAAGCGCGCAGGACGAGGCCGCCGCGCATCACGCTTATCAGCAATCGTCCGAACACATTGATACCATGTTGCGCGCAGCGAATCCTGGAGCCGGCGCGCCGCCCGCTGTCACCATCGAGCACGTCATACAGTCCGTCTATCTTTCCGCCATTGTCGCCCTCGGCGCGGCCACAGAACCGGGGCAAAAACCGCGCATCGATCTTCTCGGCGCGCGCCAGAACATCGATATGCTCGGCGTTCTCCAGGAGAAGACCAAAGGCAATCTCTCTGAGAAAGAGCAGCGGCTGCTTCAGAACGCCCTCTTCGAGGTGCGCATGATGTTCCTCGAGGTCACCAACGCCCTCGCCCAGCAGGCGGCGCGACCTCCGCAGGGGAAAAAGTAAGCTCCCTGCGCATGAAAGCGGAGATCGTCATCCTCGGAAGCGGCACCTCGATGGGCGTGCCCACGCTCGGTTGCAACTGCGCTGTATGCACGTCAGCCGATCCGCGCAACGCACGCAGCCGACCCTCGATTGCCGTGCAGTGGGACGCGCACACCGTCATCATCGATACCGGGCAGGACTTCCGTCAGCAGGCGCTGCGCGAGCATATTCAGCGCATCGATGCCGTCCTCTACACCCACGCGCACGCCGATCACATCCTCGGCATGGACGATCTGCGTCCTCTCAGCTTCCAGCACCCGGACGGCCTGCCCCTCTACGCCGACGATGCGACCGCGGCCGTCCTCCATCGCATCTTCGAATACACTTTTTCGCCAAACGCCAGGTACCCCACCCGCGCTCGCGTCCAACTGCGCGCGCTCAACGGCCACGAGTCTGTCGAGATCGGCGGCCTTCGTTTCCAACGCGTGCCGCTCCAGCATGGAGACCTCACCGTCGCCGGATATCGCTTCGGTTCCGCCGCCTATCTCACCGACATGAATGCCATCCCCGACAGCAGTCTGCTGCTGCTTGAGAATCTTGACCTGCTCATCATCGATGCATTGCGCTGGAACCACCACCCCAGCCACAACAACGTGGAGCAGGCCCTTCAATGGATCGAGCGCGTTGCGCCCCGCCGTGCCTTCTTCACGCACATCGCGCATGAGCTGGATCATGCGAAGACCGAAGCCCAGCTCCCTGCCAACGTGCGCCTCGCCTACGATGGCCTGCGCATTCCGATCGAGTTCTAACCCATGCAAATCTTTCGCTCACTCGACGCATTTCCGCCTTCACCCGGCCGCACTGTACTGGCGATCGGCAACTTCGACGGCGTACATCGCGGCCATCAAGCCATTCTCCATAACGTTCGTCAGCGCGCGGCGGAGATCGGAGCCAAATCCGTAGCCGTCACCTTCGACCCGCATCCCGTGCGTGTCCTGCGCCCCACGCAGGCTCCAAAGCTCATCACGCCGCTGCCGCAAAAACTCGACCTGCTCGCCGCTACCGGCATCGATGCAACCATAGTGATCCCCTTCACTCGCGAGTTCTCGCAGCTCTCTGCTCTCCAATTCGCGAGGGACATCCTGCTCAATACGCTTCAGGCCACCGAGGTTCACGAGGGAGATAACTTCCGCTTCGGACACAACGCTAGTGCAGGCCCCAAAGAGTTGGCCGAGCTTGGCCGTGAACTTGGCTTCGCAGTCGTAGCGCAGGCCGCCCTTTATGTGCGCGGCCTCCAGATTTCGAGTTCGATTGTCCGTCGTTCCATCGCCGCCGGAGACATGGCCACCGCCCGCGCCCTGCTCGGGCGCCCCTTTTCTATACGCTCCACGCCGGTCCGGGATCGCGGCGTTGGCGCACGCCTCACCGTGCCCACCATCAATCTCGCGCCCTATCACGAGCTATTGCCCACCGATGGCGTCTACGTCACCCGCATGAGAATCGGCACGGAGGTCTTCGACGCCGTCACCAACGCCGGCCATCGCCCCACCTTTGGCCAGAACGCCTATGCCATCGAGTCGCACCTGCTCAATTTTCAGGAAATGGATTTAACGCCGGAAACGCCGCTCGAACTATGCTTTTTCTCGCACATCCGCACCGAGCAAAAATTCGCCTCTCCAGCAGCGTTGAAGGAACATATCCTCAAGGATGCAGCCCACGCGCAACGTTATCTCCGTCTACTGAAGTAACTCGGCCCTACGCCTTCAGCCGTACCGCAAAATCCTTCGCTGCCTCGCGAATCCCGTCTTCCAGCGGTGTCTGCGCCTTCCACCCCAGCGCGTGAATCCGGCTCACATCCAGCAGCTTCCTCGGCGTTCCATCCGGCTTCGATCGGTCAAACTCCAGCGCCCCCTCAAAGCCCACTACGCGGCAAATCATCTCGGCTAGCTCGCGAATCGTAAGATCTTCGCCCGTCCCTACATTCAGCAGCGGCGGTTCATCATCTCGCAGCAACGAATCAAACTTCGCGTCTGGCAGGTTCATCAGAAACACGCACGCCCGTGCCAGATCGTCGCTATGCAGAAATTCGCGTCGCGGCGCGCCGCTTCCCCATACCGTAATCTTGCTCCCGCCCGCGGCCTTCGCCTCAATGGCCTTGCGCAGTAGCGCCGCCAGCACATGCGAAGTCCCCAAGTCAAAATTCTCGCCCACTCCAAAAAGATTCGTCGGCATCGCCGCAATAAACTTTGTCCCGTACTGCCGGTTGAACGCCCAGCACATCTCAATGCCAGCAATCTTCGCCAGCGCATACGAGCGGTTCGTTAGCTCCAGCGGTCCCGTCAGTAAATACTCTTCGCGGATCGGCTGCGGGCACAGGCGCGGATAAATGCAGCTTGACCCCAGAAACAGCAGCCGCCGCACACCATTGGCCTGAGCAGCATTCAAAACACTGCTCTGAATCGCAAGGTTCTCGCGAATAAAATCCCCGGGCATTTCGTTATTCGCCAGAATTCCGCCCACCTTCGCCGCCGCCAGAAACACATACTCCGGCTGCTCGCGCTCAAAGAACCGCTCGACGTCCTCAGCGCGCGCAAGATCCAGTTCCGCGCGCGTCCGCAGCGCAAAATTCGTGTAGCCCTGCCGCACCAGCTCGCGATGAATCGAGCTGCCTGCAAGACCGCGATGGCCTGCGATAAAAATTTTGCTGCTCTTGTTCATCAACCTTCTTCTTTCAATAGTGCTTAGTTTCAGGGATTATTCGTGCGGGCTGTAAGCAGTAAATCCATGCTTTTTTACCAGAGCATCGCGTTCTGCCGCAGTGCGGTCCGCATCCACCATCTCTTTCACCATCTCGCTGAAGCTCGTGCGCGGCTTCCATCCCAGCTCGCGCGCCGCCTTGGAAGAGTCACCCAGCAGTGTCTCCACCTCCGTCGGACGAAAATATCGCGGATCGACGGCCACAATCACGTTCCCCTCGCTGTCGACAGCCTTTTCCTCCAACCCTTTGCCCTCCCAAAGCAGATCCATCCCCAGCAGCCCCGCCGTCAAGTTCACAAAGTCGCGCACGCTATGCTGCTCGCCCGTGGCAATCACATAATCCTTCGGCTCGTTCTGCTGCAGCATCCGCCATTGCAGCTCAACATAATCGCGTGCATGGCCCCAGTCGCGCAGTGCATCCATATTGCCCAGATACAGAGTCTTTTCCAGCCCCGAATGAATGCGTGCCAGCGCCCGCGTTATCTTGCGCGTCACAAAAGTTTCACCGCGCACCGGCGATTCGTGATTGAATAAAATTCCGTTGCACGCATAGATCCCATACGCTTCGCGATAGTTCACCGTAATCCAGTACGCATAAAGCTTCGCAACAGCATACGGCGAGCGCGGATAAAACGGCGTCGTCTCACGCTGTGGAGTCTCCCGCACCAGTCCGTATAGCTCCGACGTCGACGCCTGATAGAAGCGCGTCTGCTTCTCGAGGCCGCACACACGGATTGCTTCCAGCAGTCGCAGCGTTCCCAGCGCATCAATGTTCGCCGTGTACTCCGGCTCCTCAAACGAAATCTTCACATGGCTCTGCGCCGCAAGGTTGTAGATTTCATCTGGACGGACCGTTTGCACAACATGCAGCAGCGATCCCGAATCCGACAAATCACCGTAGTGCAGGATAAAGTTCCGGTGCTCCACATGCGGATCTTCATATAGGTGATCGATGCGTTTGGTATTGAACAGCGACGAGGGCCGTTTGATGCCATGCACTTCATAACCCTGCTTCAAAAGGAACGCAGCAAGATACGATCCATCCTGTCCGGTAACGCCGGTAATAAGGGCTTTTTTCAAAGCAGATTCGCTCCCCGAAAGTGACTGATAACTGGCCTATTCTAGCGGATTGTCGTGCAAATGATCACGAGCGGAGGTGCTCGCAATTTGGCAGCCCGACACGTTTTCCATCGCTGACTCGAATCGCAGCAGCACCGCATCGCGCGCCAGTTCCTGCTCGGCAAACTGCCTCGCCGCATCGCCCATGCTCCGTCGCAGCTCGCCGTTCTCCGCCAGCGCGACCGCAGCATTCGCAAACGCCTCTATATCACCCGGAGCTACCACCATGCCCCGCCCTTCAACCGCGTGGGCAATCTGTGTCCCTGCTGCAGCCGTCGCAATCACTGGGCGGCCACTGGCCAGCATTCCCGTCAACTTCGACGGCATCACCAGGTCGGCAGCCCCCGCTCGCTGCGGCAATAAGTGTATATCCGCCGCATTCAGCAGTTCATTCAACCGCTCAACCGGTTGCAGAGGAAGAAATGACACGTTCCCGGCGTCCGCAACCGCCTGCTCCAGTTGCGCGCGGTAGGCGCCGTCTCCGCAGAAGATGAAATGCAGATGCTTCTGTTCACGCAGCCGCATCGCAAGCTGAGGCAGAATCTCCAGCCCTTGCTTTACTCCCATATTTCCGGAATACAGCAGAACAATCTGATCGCTTCCAATGCCTAGTTCCGCACGAAACGCGCTCAGCTCATCCGTGGGACGAATCGCGTTCACATCCACCCAATTCGGAAACAGAACTCCGCGCGAAGGTTCGACCGCCTTCTGCGAAAGCCGCTCCACCATCCGCGGCGAAATCGTCGAAATCCGTGAGAAGCAGCCGAGCAGCAGGCGCTCGCACGATTGAGCAAATCGCTGAATCATCCCTCCTGCCGGAAGCAAGCCCAGGTCAAACGCAGCGTCAATCTCGAAGTCCTGAATATGCAGCCATGCGGGCGATCCCGCCAGCCGCGCTGCCAGCAAGGCTACGGGGGCACATGTAAAGGCCGGCTCTACAGTCAGAACCAGGTCCGGCTGCCACGACGAATGCGTCAGCATCACCGGGAGACTGCTGATTGCGAAGGAAGAAAGATGCACCACCCGGCTCAATCCGCCCGGCTTCTCTGGAACCCACAGCGGACAGCGGTAAATCTCCGCTCCAGCCGGAGACGTCTCCCTGCGGTACCGCCACCACGAGTATCCGTCGCTCACCCGCCACGCCGGATAATACGGCGGAGTCGTAACCACGCGCACCTCATGGCCGCGCGCCGCAAGCCACTCCATCATCTCCCCGGAGTATTTGCCGATTCCGGTAAGTTCCGGCGTGTAATTGAGTCCCAGAAAGAGGAGGCGCAAGCTTTTCGTCCCTGTCAATGCTGAATATGAAGGCGAATGTTACATCCTCCAGCATATTCGATTCCGCAAGATAGGTTTTCGCAGGATTTTTCCTCGCGCCAGCAGTTACAGTAGCAAGTAGCATGAGCGCATCCCTCAGGCAACGCATCATTTCGCAGCCGCTGGCAGCCGCCGGAATCTTCCTGCTCATCCTCTTCGCCGTGATGGCGCTGTTCGCTCCCTGGCTCGCGCCAGCCAATCCCGCTTCCATCGACCTCATGCACCGCCTCGCGCCGCCTAGCACCGCCCACTGGTTCGGAACCGACGAACTGGGACGCGACATCTTCTCGCGCATCATCTATGGCGCGCGCCTCTCGCTCACCGTGGCCGTCTCCGTCGTGGCCCTTTCTCTCTCGCTCGGCATAGTGCTCGGCGGAATCGCCGGCTACTACGGCGGCCACATCGATACCGCTTTAAATATCTTCGCCATGAACGCCTTCATGGCCCTCCCTGGAATCCTTCTGGCTATCGCCTTCGTCGCCTTCCTCGGCCCCGGCCTCCTCAATCTCATCCTCGCGCTCTCCATTGGCGGATGGGTCGGTTACGCCCGCCTTGTTCGCGGCCAGGTGCTCGCCGTACGCGAGCGCGAATTTGTCGAAGCCGCCCGCGCCCTCGGCGCCAGTGATCTGCGCATCTTCCTCCGCCACATCCTGCCGAACATCATTCAACCGCTCATCGTGCAATCGGCCATCGGCATGGCCGGAGCCGTCCTGGCCGAAGCCACCCTGAGCTTCCTCGGCCTCGGAGTCCCTCCGCCCACGTCAAGCTGGGGATCTATGCTCAACGACGCCCGCTCGCACCTCTTCGATGCTCCCCATATGGTCGTCTTCCCCGCCATCGCCGTCATGTTCTGCGTATTGTCCTTCAACTTCATCGGCGACGCGCTGCGTGATTACCTCGACCCGCGCACGCGCATGAGCGTCGGGCTATAGGCCTTGCACGTCGGGGCTATTCCTATGCATATTGGTGTGATCTCAGACACCCACGGCCTGCTCCGTCCCGAAGCCCTTGCCGCGCTGCATGGTGTAGAACATATCCTCCACGCCGGAGACGTCGGAGACCCCGCAATCCTCGCTGCTCTCCGCGCCATCGCACCCCTCACGGCTATTCGCGGCAACATCGACGCCTTCGGAGCCTGCGCCCAGCTTCCGCCCACCGAACTCATTGAGCTGGCCGGCCACAGCATCTACATGCTGCACGATCTCGCCGCGCTCGACCTAAATCCCGCAGCAGCAGGCCTCTCCGTCGTTATCAGCGGACACTCGCATCAACCCAGGATCGAGCACCGCAAAAATGTTCTCTATTTCAATCCAGGAAGCGCCGGCCCCGGCGATTTTCCCTGCCCGTTTCTCTCGGAATGCTCGAAATTGCGGGGAACACAATCACACCGCAGCTGATCGACTTGGGAGATCACAGCAAATAGATGCCTCCACACACAGCGATATTCAGCCCAATAAAACCGGCTCAGGCTCCAGCCGGATTCCAAACCTGGTCTCAACCTCCGCAAGAATCCTGTCGCGCAGCGCAAAAATGTCGGCAGCCTTTGCGCCTCCCCGGTTAATCAATGCCAGTGTGTGCCGGCTCGAAATTCCTGCCGCACCCATCGCATAGCCTTTATGAAAACCAGACCGCTCCAGCAGCCACGCCGCCGGAATCTTCACTGCGCCATCCGCTGTCGGATAATGTGGAACTTCACCTACCTCCTGCACGGCAATGCGCGCAAAGTGTTCCGCCGTAATAACTGGATTCTTGAAAAAGCTCCCTGCGCTCTGGCAATCCGGATCACCCGCAACAATAAACATGCCCTTTCCGCGCCGAATCTCCCGCACCGCCGCACTCACCTCGCGCAGTGAAGCTAGCTTCGGACCTTGAAAGTGTCGCTTTAAGTCCGCATATGTGATCTGCGGTAAGCCATTCTTCCGCAAGGCATAACTCACCCGCGTTACCAGATACTTCCCGCGCTCTGTCGTATTAAAAACGCTACGGCGATACGCAAACCCGCAGGCCTGATTCGTAAACTCCTCAAACTTCAAAGTGCTCAGATTGAGTACCCGCACCCGCACAACAGTCCCCGAAACCTCCTGCCCATACGCACCCACATTCTGGATCGGCGTCCCGCCCACGGTCCCCGGAATCCCCGCCAGGCACTCCACCCCCGCATAGTCTTGCTCAACCGCATACGAGACAAAACCATCCCAGTCCTCGCCAGCGGCAACATCAAAAATATCACCCTGCTGCTCAATCCCCTTCAATCCTATGCGCAGCACCAGCCCCGCAAAACCATCGTCTGAAACCAGCAGATTGCTCCCGCCACCCAAAGCAAAAAGCGGCAGATCGCGCGACCGCGCAAAATCCACCGCTTCCAGAATTTCAGCTTCCGTCGCAGCCTCCGCAAACCAGCGCGCCGGCCCACCAATCTTGAAGGTGGTATACGGAGCCAGAGTCACATGTTCGCGAAATTGCATAACCTAAGAACTATTTCTCTCCCCGTATCCGGCTAAGATCGCGTCCTCCATAAAGAATACGGAAGATCACAACAGCTTCAGGATTTATTTGAAAGACAATTGAGACACGACGCTCAAAGCCCAGCACTCGCATTCCTGGCCGCACGCTGTCCCAGGATTCGCCGCGAAGAGGAAATGTTTGCAGGCTGCGGCACGCCTCTTCAATCCGTTCAATGTAACCCAGAGCCCTGCTTTCGCCACCGTGCTCGGCAATGTAGATATACAGGTTGAGAAGGTCGGTTCTGGCTTCCGGGTTAAAAACTACCGGATGCTTCACGCCGACTTGCGCACCCGCGCAGCATGATGGCGGCGGATTTCAGCAAATACCTCTTCAGCGGGAATGCCGCGGCCAGGGTCGGAGTGATAAGCGTCATACACCGGCACAACTTCCTCGCGCAGCCAGCGCTCCATCGCCTCATCTCGCTCCCGCAGCGCGCGCAGCCCGGCCCTCACCACCTCGCTGCCCGAAGCATACCCACCAGACTTCACCAGCTTGTCGATGTACTTCGACTGCGTAGAAGGCAAACTGAATGTCCGCTTTTGAGAAGATGCCAATTTCGCCTCCTGACCTCACTGAACCCTACGGTATGAAAGTATCATACCGACATTTCAACCGACCACAATCTCCGAAAAATCCGCAATCGACGAGAAACTACTCAGAACCATCGCAATCAAAGCCAAACGATTCTGCCGAACCGCCGCATCGTCCACCATCACCATCACCTTGTCGAAAAACAAATCGACATGCGGACGTAGTGTGGCAATCTGTTCAAGAGCCAGACGATATTTATGCGCGGCCCGCAGTTTTTCAACTTCCGGAGCAAGTCTCGCAGCGTGCTCATACAAACCGCGCTCCGCAGGGTCGTTCAGTCGCTTGATGTCTACAACTTTGTCCAGAATGACCTGACGCCAAAGTCCTTTCTCGCTGGCCTGATCACAAATATTCTTCATGCGCTTGAACGCCTCAGAAATAGCCCCGAAGTCATCCGAGCCACGCACGGCGCTAAGGGCGTCAGCCCTGAAAATGACATCCCGAATGTCCGACCTATTCCCAACAGCGAGTACTGCGTTTACAACGTCGTATGAAAAGCCGCGTACATCGCGGAGATAAAATTCTAGACGTTCAATTAGGAATTGAGCCATTGCGGGATGTTGTGTTTCTGCCTTGGCGTCTTGGCTAGACTGTGAAATTGCGATTTCTAATATCTCCGAAAGAGATAGGGGCAGCTGACCCTCAGCCAGAATCTTCACAATGCCGTTGCCCGCGCGCCGCAACCCAAACGGGTCCTTCGATCCCGTAGGCTCCAGTCCAATCCCGAACATCGCCGAGATCGTCTGAAGGCGATCCGCAATCCCTAAAATCTGTCCTTCCACCGTCGGCGGAATTGGATCATCCATCCCCGCAGGCGAATACTGCCAGTAGATGGCCTGCGCAACAGCCTCGCCCAGTCCCTGTGCCCGCGCATAAAGTCCGCCAACAATGCCCTGAAGCTCGGTGAACTCCTTCACCAGCTCTGTCGTAAGGTCCGTCTTCGCCAGCAGGACCGCAGCTTTCAGCGCCTCCTTGTCAACCTTCACGGCGCCGGGAATGTTGAGTCCCCCTAACTGTCCGGCAACATCCGCCAGCAACATGGCCACCCGCAGATTCGCCTCCGTCTTATCCCAATAACTCCCCAAATCCTTCTGGAAAGTCACCGACTTCAGCATCTCAACCCGGTCCGTCAGCGGAATCCTCTGATCAAAATCCCAGAAAAACCTCGCATCGTTGAACCGCGCCCGCAGCACGCGCTCATTGCCGTGCCGAATCACCTCATCCGCCCGCTCCGCAGGCTGCGTATTCAGCACCGTCAGAAAGTAAGGAGCCAGTTTCCCCTGTGCGTCCTCCACCGCAAAATACTTCTGGTGGTCGCGCATCACCGTCACCAGAACCTCTTCCGGCAGCGTCAAATATTCCGGCTCAAAGCTGCCCAGCAGCACCGTGGGCCACTCTGTCAAATGAGTCACCGTGTCCACCAGGGCCTCATCCTCGCGCCAGCAGGCTCCCGGAACCGATCGCGTCGCTGCATCCAGGCCCTTCCGAATCCGGTGCCGCCGCAGTTCTACATCGGCGGTCACACGCGCAGCCTCCAGCACGCCCAGATAATCCCCCGCGTGCTCCACCGTCAGCGGCTTGTCGCCATGCAGAATCCTATGCCCGTAGGTCAAATTCGCCGCATGCACCCCGGCAAACTCCACCGGAACAATCGCGTGATCCAGCAGCGCCAGCAGCCACTTCACCGGACGCACAAACCGCTCCGGCTTGCCCGCGCGCCAGTACATATTCTTCGGCCAGTAGATCGCAGCAATTTCCTTCGGCAACTGCTCCTGCAAAATCTCCGCCGCCGCGCGTCCTTTGCGATGCGCCGTCGCCGACACGTACTCGCCCTTCGGAGTCGTGACTTTCTTCAACGCGCCCAACTCCACGCCTGCCTTCTTCGCAAATGCATGCGCTGCCGGAGTGGCCTCACCATTCTTGAAGGCAACGCTCCAGGAAGGTCCCGTAAGTTGCTCTTCTATATCGACTTGTGCCACGCTTACACTCTTCACCAGAACAGCCAGCCGCCGTGGTGTCGAATAGCTGTGGACCTCATGCGTCTCGCCCAACAATCGCTCCCGCGTCAACAGCTCTTCCACCCGCCGCGCAAGCTCCGCCTGCGCCGGAGCGATCATGCGCGCCGGAATTTCTTCAAGCCCCACTTCAAATAAAAAATCTGACATAGTCCTGTCTTTACTTTTCCGATCCCAATTGCGTTCCCTGCTGCTGAGACACGTATGCCCTTGCCACCCCCGTAACCAGGGTGCGAATGCGGGCCATCACGCCCACCCGTTCAGTAACGGAAATAGCTCCCCGCGCATCCAGCAGATTGAAAAGGTGTGAGCACTTCAGGCACAGGTCATAAGCCGCCAGCACCGGAAAGCGCCACCGCTGCACACTAACATCTTCCAAAGCCACAACATTCCCGCCATGCACCAGCCGGTCGTGAATTTTCTCATGCCGCCCGGCGGCTTTTTCCGCCTTAGGGTTAAAGTCTTTGTTGAACTCATCCAGCAGCGTCTGACACTCAGCCTCATACAGCCGCAAATGCTCCCAGAGCTTCTCAACCTCGGCAGCTTCAAAGTTATAGACCGAAAACTGTAGCTCCTCTTCCAGGCGTATCTCGCCATACGTCACCGCGCGCCCTGTTTTCGGATTGCGCGCCCACACAATATCGTAGATCGAGTCCACATCCTGCAGAAATGCCGCAATGCGCTCCAGCCCGTAAGTAATCTCCCCGCAAATTGGGTCGAGATCGAATCCTCCACATTGCTGGAAGTATGTGAACTGCGTCATCTCCAGCCCATCCAGCATCACCTGCCAGCCCACGCCCCATGCCGAACCTACCGGCCACTCCCAGTTATCTTCCTCAAACTTGATGTCGTGCTCCGCCAGATCAATCCCAATCGCCTCCAGCGACGCCAGATAAACCTCCTGGATATCCTCCGGCGGCGGTTTCAGAATCACCTGGAACTGCGTGTGCTTATACAGCCGGTTCGGATTCTCCCCATACCGCCCGTCCGCCGGGCGCCGCGACGGCTGCGCATACGCAATGTTCACCGGCTTCGGCCCCAGTACCCGCAAAAACGTATCAGGAGACATGGTCCCGGCGCCCACCTCCACGTCATAGGGCTGTTGCAGCACACAGCCACGCTCTGCCCAAAAGCTCTGCAAACGAAACAGCAGTTCCTGAAAGGTGAGCGGTGAAGTTTTAGCGCGAGGAGTCGAGGTCGGTATCGTAGCGGGCACTGTTAGTTTCCGTTGGATTGCGTGTGTCTGATTTTGAAGTTGAATCCTGCTTCAAATTCTAAATGAGTTTCTTCGCCGTCTTTTCCGGCAGCGCCTTCATCCCCAGTTCCGCCAGTCCCGGAAGCCCCATGCTCACCCGCACAGCATCCGCCGCATACCCCAGTTCCTTCGCGTCCAGGCTTTCATCAATCTGCACCTCATACTCGTAAAACGGAGTAATCGGAATCCCATGCAGCAGTGCCCGCTCTGAAATCACCCGGTAGGTACGTTTCCGAATAATCCCCCGTCGCGAGTTGCTCTCAATCTGCTCAAAGCTCAATCCCTGGATCGCTGCGTCCTTCCCCTGCTGGAACGATTCTGCTTTCTCCGAACGCAGCCGCTCCTCAAACGCATTCAACCGCCGATGATGCACCGTCCACAAATACGTCAGCGGAACCGCTACGCAAATTCCCCCCGCGAACCACACCCATCCCCAAAGCGGACTCATAGCCGAATCACCCAGTCTCGAATCATAAACAAACCAGCCCGCCTCATCGCCTGAATCCTATCCCGGCGTCTTCACCTTCGTCCTCAGCATCACAACTGCCTTCTCCAGCCGCTTCGCCCGCGTCTCTTCACGCTTGGCTTCAGTAATCCACCGGCAATACTCCTTACGATGCGTATAGCTCAGCGACTCAAAGAACGCGAGCAGCCCTTCCTGCTTCATCACTCGTGCAAACTCCGCCGGAACCTCCAGCGTTCGCACTGCATCATCCTTCCACACCACAACATCTAGCTCATCGCCTGCGCCTTTACCCAGCTCGTCACGAATCGACTTCGGCAAATGCAGCATATGCTGCGGATGCCCATACTTCATCAGGGACCCTGTATACGCCACGCCATCAAACGTAGCCTTTACCGCGACCTTCCCTTTCGTGCCGAATGCTTCGTCGGTGTCATACGGAAATAAAACATAAGTCCCGCCCATTCCTGCGGGCTTAACCATCGCCTTGAACCGATATCTCTTCGCCGCCATCGCACGCCCCTTTCGTGCCTATCCAAGCTTATGCAACGCCTGTACCGACCTCAGCCTGCGCTCCAGATGCCGTTCCAGGGCCTGCAGCGCAAACAGCCGCAAATCTGCAGCCCGGTTCCGCGGCCACTCCTCCGCAACCAAAGCTGCAATCGGCTCGCGAAATATCCGCGCCGCCAGCCCCAGCGACTCTACTGACAACACGCGAGCCGCCGGATGCCGGTGCTCCGAGCATACCAACCCATCACGCTCGCTCTCAAAATACGCCGGCTCGCCCGCAAAAGGCCGTCCGCACGCCGTGCAGCGAACCAGCTCCGGCATCCAACCCATCAGCCGTACCATCCACAGGCCGAAGTATGTCACCGGAAGCCATATTCGCTCCGCTCGTGTCTGCTCCAAAACCGCGAGCGCCAGCCGAAAAACCGCATCCTGCGGGTCCCGGTCCTGTAGCGTCTCCTCCAGCACTTCGGCGATAAACGCCAGCGCCGCCGCACGCCCGTAATCTACCGGCTCAGACAGCGGAGAAGCTAGAATCTCGCACGCATCCAGCCGCACCAGTTCCTGCCTGGGCTTTTCTGCATAGCTGGCCAGCACATACGTCATCGGCTCCAGCGCGCCGCCAAAACGCTTGCGCGACTTCGCCGAGGACTTGGCAATGCCCTTCAGCTTGCCCTGGTCCCGCGTAAAGAACGATACGATCTGGTCCGCCTCATGCACCGGCCATGTGCGAAGAATCAGCGCTTCCACCACAAACTAAGGGTACAACCAGCATGTTCGCGTCGCATTCGGCGACGTCTGTCCGTCATCCATAAGCAACAGATATTCCGGCAATCACTTTTTTTAATACTGTTCCTTTTGCTGCGATGCGAGATTAGTCTTGAAGCGTAGCTGGATCACCCCTCGATTTCTCACTCATCAGCTGCGGCAGCTCTCCCAGGCCGCGCAATCGCAGGGATGACTATGCGCCAAACTCACCTTGAGGAGATCCATGTCCACTGAACTTCGCAATTTCCTGTCGTTGTCCTATGAAGAGCTGGAAGAACTGAACCTGAAGGCGAAGGACCAGCGCCGTAAGCGGGTCGATCCCGGCAAGATTCAGGAAGAGCGGCTCAAGTATCTCACTGACCAGAAGGGCATCAAGGCCGTCACCGTCTTCTTCAGCGACCTCGAAGGCCGTCTGCACATGTTGGACTACGACAAGAAGTTTCTGCTCGGCAGCTACGACAACCTAACCTTCGACGGCTCGTCCATCCGTGGCTTTACCGCCCAGCGTGAAAGCGACCTTCGCCTCGGTATCGACTGGAGCGCTTTCTACTATGCGCCCTCCGACTACTTCGGCGCCGGTAAAGTGCTCGTCTTCGGCGAAGTCATCGACAAGAACGGCACCGGCTACTCCGGCGACATGCGCGGCGTGCTCAAGAGTTACGCTGGCGGATTGCACGAGAAGCAGGGCTACACCCTGAACGCCGCCAACGAAATCGAGGGCTTCCTCTTCGCCGGACTCGACGCCGAGCGCCGCTTCCCCGAAACCGGCAAATTCGACTACGTCAACACCGGCGGTTACTACCACTCCCTGCCCGGCGACCCGCTCCGTACCTTCATTGACACTGCCGCCGAAGTGCAGCGCGCCATGGGCTTCCAGAATGAAAAGGATCACCCGGAAGTCGCGCCCTCGCAATTCGAGATCAACTACGGATACGGCGAAGTCGTCGCCGCCGCCGACCAGATTCAGCTCTACAAGCTCATCTGCCGCCAGGTGGCCACCAGAATGGGCATGACCGCCAGCTTCCTGCCCAAACCCGTCGTCGGCGTCAACGGCAGCGGCATGCACACCAACATCTCCATCAGCAAAGACGGCAAAAATATCTTCTGGGATCCGAAAGGTGAAGAAAAGCTCTCCGGCTTTGCCTGGGAGTTCGTCGACCGCATCCTCACCCACGGCAACGATATCTGTCTGCTGCTCAATCCCAGCGTCAACGCCTATCGCCGCCTCGATCCGCACTTTGAAGCTCCGAACCAGATCAAGGCCTCGGCTGTCGATCGCGGTTCCATGGTGCGCGTCCCCATCGGCAACGAGAAGTCCTCGCGTGTCGAAGTTCGCTCCGTCGCGCCGGACGCCAACCCCTATCTTGTCCTCTACTCGATCTTCAAGTCGGGCATCGACGGTGAGACCGCCAAGGTCGCCAACCTCCGTCAGGCCGAGCGTTACCTGCCCGACAACATCTACACCGCCCTCGAAAACTTCCGCGACGCAGCCTGGACTACCAAACTGCTCGGCGAAAGCGTGAAGGCGCGCTACGCCGATCTCAAGCAGGCCTCGGCAGACCGCTGCCCGCGCCTCCTCGGAACCTACGTCAAGCCCTCTGAGGTGCAGTTCCACCACGAGGTCTACAACCAGTTCCTCTGGAACCAGTTCTAAACTGGCGGCACGACAAAACGCCCCGGATCGGTCATCGATCCGGGGCGTTTCGTCTTTACAGGGACACGCCTTACGGCATCGCCGCTATTGAAACGATCAGTTGCGTGTTGTCCGTAAGGTGTATGTTTTTCTTTGCCTGAGTAAGCGTAGCCGAGGTAGCGTCATTGGCGGACCCGCTGAGTGTAAGCCCCGAGATAGGATGAGAACCTGTTGAATCAGTGCCGGGATGGTCGATAACCCCCCCGCTGCTTGGCTGACCCAGCGAATCGGCGGCCGGGCGATTCGCCTCAGGGTCGTTGTTGGCTTGCTCCTCCCCGAAAGTCGATGCGAAACTTGCAACCCTGACGACGACCGCCTTGATCGGAATCTCTTTCCCATCCTTGATCGCAAGCTTGTCGAAGGTAAAAACCAGAGTCGAATCGCCCTTATGCTCAGATGGAGCAATGGAATTGATATGGCCCATCAGAACGGAGCCGGTGGGGACCTTGGTGCCGTCGCTGAGCGTTGCTTCCGTGGTTGTCTTGCCCGTAACCGGATCGCCTGTCGTATTCTTTTTCGCGTCAATCGTCTTCTCAAATTGGACGGTAATGTTCACCATCTGGATCACACGCGTTGAAGCGCTCTTCCCGGCCTGAGCCGCGCAGGCCGATCGTGCACCGGCGAAGAGGGTAGTCACAAGGATAGGTATCAATAGAGCACTGGTCGCTCGGCGTTCCAACATGATTGCAGCCTCTCTTATATTGTTTTTCATTTTGCCTGCAGTCTGGCGGATTTATCTTAAAGCGCATTTACAGATGAGTCCAGCCTGCGCTCACCAGTACTTGGCTTTTACCTGTTGCAAGCGAAATATTGTATATAGCCCATCGATCGTAGCCCGGAGTGGGCGCGTCCGCTTCTCTTGAAGCAGTCATCACGAGCGCAAAGCCGTCTTCCATGCCAGTTCACGAATGGCAGTTATGGAGGTGTCGAGCAGCGCATGGCGAACTGTGGCCATCGCTGCCTTATCCGACTCCAGGTTCACCCAGGAGAAACCTATCGGCATGTCAGCCCCGCTAATCCGTGCAAGTGACAAGAATGCTGCGGCAATAAGAACGAAAGTTCTTCTCATCGGCTCCCCAATGCAAGCCTGGCAATTGATTTCTCTCGCTCGCAATCAGTCAGGTGCAACGCTCCTTACCCCGGGAACCCCTCATCCATCCATGCCTTGAAGGTTTTCACCTGGGCTTCCTTCCACGGAGCATCGGGCGGCATCGCACCAGTTGAAACAGCATGGTAGACCGCCTGTGCATTGGCCGCTACACGCATCCACGCTGGATCATCCAGCCGCACTCCCGGCGACATGCACTTCACATCGCCCTCCCGGAACAGGGGGCGAATATCCTTCTCGAAACTCAAAGCCATCGTAGACCTCCTCGAAATCTCGGCCAATGCCGCATCTGACGCACTTTCATTGGGCCGCTTTACGTGGAATCAGCATATGGAACTACATGCCTGCATGCAACAACCTGGTTGAGATTGATCCGGAACAGCTTCCAAGGCGATAATATCCACGCGCCGTCTGATTGGCCGATGACCAGTGTAGAGATACTCTGTTGTTTCCGGCAAAACGACTGCTGGTTACCACGATGCCGCATTTATCTTCCATGGACCGAAGAAATTTCTGCAAGATACTCACGGCCGTTGCTATTGCGGCAGAAGTACCAGCCTGGGGTCAACCTGCTGCCCATCACAATGACGACGCATACCAGCTCGTCGCCCGAACGGATCGCAAAAGAATTCTCCTGGCCGCATCCGCCTATGTGTCCTTGCCAATTCGGACCATCACTTCGTTCCCATCCGATCGCGGCCCCGGCGGCTTGCACGACTACTTCTCGCAGGCCGACTATTTCTGGCCCAATCCCAAAAACCCCAACGGCCCCTATATCAACCGGGATGGCCAGAGCAATCCCGATAACTTCAACGGCCATCGCAAGGCCATGATCGCGCTGTCCATCCAGATGCCCGCGCTCACCGCCGCATGGCTGCTCACCAAGGATCGCCGTTACGGCCAGCACGCCTGTGATCATCTGCGCGCATGGTTCATCACCGCGGCAACGCGCATGAATCCCAACCTCGAGTTCTCGCAGGGAGTCCACGGAGCCTCCACCGGACGCTCCTACGGCATCATCGACACGCTTCACCTCGTCGAAGTGGCGCGAGCCGCCAGCATCGTGGCTCCATCCATGCTATCCGCAGAGGAAAATGCGGCGCTGGCCGCCTGGTTCCGCAGCTACCTCCAATGGATGAAGACCAGCGACAAGGGAAAAAAGGAACGCGACGCGCTCAACAACCACGCCACCTGCTGGGCCTTGCAGGCTTCCGAGTTCGCCCGCCTCATCGGCGACACCGAAACCCGCGATCAGGTGTACCAGCAATATATCGACGTGCTTTTGCCCAACCAGCTGGGAGCCAATGGTTCGTTTCCGCAAGAGCTGACAAGAACCAAGCCCTACAGTTACTCCATCTTCAATTTCGATGTGATGGCGACCCTCTGTCAGTCGCTGAATGGAGTCGGAAGCGATGCGCTCACGTTTCAATTACCGGACGGTCGCGGTATCTGCAAAGCGGCGCAGTTCATTTATCCCTATCTGAAAGACAAGAGCACATGGCCATATCGCAAAGACGTTGAGCACTTTGGCGCCCTTCCCGTCCGCTCACCCGGTCTGCTGTTCACCGGCCTCGCCTGCCATCGCCCGCTGTACATCGCTTTGTGGAAAACAATGAATCCCGATCCCACTGATCCCGAGATCATCCGCAACCACCCGATTCGCCAGCCTCTCCTTTGGGTGTAAGGATCAACAGTTCTCCGGTCCCATAGTGCTGGCTCATCTTCCACCGGCTCAACCGGCCCACACCCTGTCCAGCTATTTCGGCAGGTACGGTGGAAGCTTCACTCCCGCCACAAGCCGCGGATCGGGCACCGGATCTCCGGCACGCATGGCCAGCGGCAGCACACCTGCCCACACGTCCAGCGCGTAATCTTCCTCTTCATCCAGCGGCGGTCCCGTGCGCATCTTCGCCGAAGCCTCTGCAATCGGCAGCGCAAGCACCAACGTCGCCTTCAGCTCCTGAGCCGTCGGCTTGCGAACATCCTCCCAGCGCCCGGCAATAATCTGCTCAGAGATGACACGCAGCGCCGCCTTCTTTTCTTCATCTCCCTCGACCGGCAAAGCCTTCCCCAGCATCACCACCGAGCGATAGTTCATCGAGTGGTGAAACGCCGACCGCGCCAGCACAATCCCATCCAGCAGCGTCACCGTAACGCACACATCCACGCCTCCAGCCAGTGTGCGCAGCATCCGGCTCGCCGCCGACCCGTGCAGGTAAAGCACGTCGCCCACGCGCCCATAACCCGTAGGAATCACATACGGCTGCCCATCCACCACAAAACCTACGTGACAGAGAAAGCCCGCGTCGAGAATCCCGTAGATTGTCTCTTGCGAATAATCCCCGCGCTTCGGCAGCCGGGCAACGCGGACGCGCTCACTGGGTGCGTTGATTGACATCCAAAGTTCCCTCCCATGAAAAACGCGCAGCCCTTAGGCCGCGCGTCGCAACACTGACA
>JBARHV010000272.1:0-28837 GCA_049799415.1 Silvibacterium sp. | reverse complement strand
CTGAAAGTGTGCCGCAAACGCGAACGGCAACCCCAGCTCCGCCGCCAGCGCCGCGCCGAACAAGCTCGATCCCAGCAGCCAGATCGGGACATTCGCCCCGGCTCCCGGATAGGCCGTAACCAAAGCTCCCGGCCGTTTCGGAGCAAGAAACCGCCGCAACTCCTCCATCAGTGCCGGAAAATCCTCGCCGGCCCGCAAATCTCTGCGCAGCGCCCGGGCCGACGCCTGATCGCCGCCCGGCGCGCGCCCCAGCCCCAGGTCAATCCGCCCCGGATACAGCGCCTCCAGCGTTCCAAACTGCTCTGCAATCACCAGCGGAGCATGGTTCGGCAGCATAATCCCACCCGAACCCACGCGAATTGTCTGCGTCCCGCCTGCAACATGTCCGATCAGCACGGAAGTAGCCGAAGAAGCCACTCCCGGAATGTTATGGTGCTCCGCCAGCCAGAAGCGCTTGTAGCCCCAGCGCTCCACATGCTGCGCCAGGTCGAGCATGTTGTGGAAAGCATCTGCCACCGTCCCGCCCTGTCGAACATGGGCAAGATCCAGAACCGAGAGCGGGGTCTGAGCAAGACGGGAAAGGGAAGTCACTGCAACGGCCATGCTGAATAGATGTGGCGCGATGGCGATCGATGCAACCGCGCCGGAACTCATCGATGCCTTTCTCAGGCCGTTCGCGAGCCTATTGGGAAATCACCATCTCCGAGGTGCTTTGAATACTGAGCGTCTGCTTGCTCACAAAGGGGATACTGAGCGGAAATGCATAGATGACCTGCACCTGCACAACATTCCCTGGAGCATTGGAACCGGTCGCGCTACAGCCTGACCAGCTCGCGGGCTGGGTCGCGCTTACTGTGCACCAGGCCGTGTTTACCGTCGTATTACTCGACACAATGCTCGGATACCCAAGATTCCGCACAAACGTCTGAACCTCAGCCCCAGTTGCGTCGCAGTCCGTCAGACCGGGAGTATTGGTGCAGGAAGTCGATCCACGCACCATCGCCCACCGCGACGCTTCCCGCGCCGCATCGTTGACGTAGTGGTAGGTAAAGAACGCGATCGACAGCTCCATGATGCCGATCAACAAAGAGAACAGGATCGCCGAGCACAAGGCGAACTCGACCAGCGCAGCGCCATCCGAGCCCAGCGCTCCCCGTGATCTCGGTGCTCCCCGTGACCTCAGCATCTGCTTGCCTCCCACCGGTCTGGAGCGCCGTAGTCCATTACTCCAGGACCTTCTGAACCGCCTGGCCGCGCAGCGTGAAAGTGGTCGGAAGTCCCGGCAGATGGATGATCGGATTGAAACTTGTCTGCGTCTGGACCGTAAGGATCGTCTCGATATTCGAGCCCGAGCAATCTGTTGGCTGGCAGGTCGAACCCGTTCCGTCGGAACAAATGCAGGAATAAGACGTCGTCGTGGTCCCTAACGTAATGTTCGCTGCGTCGCTCTGGGCTGCATTCTGTATCCCGGTTGTATCGGCAGCAGTAGTGGCGTCCTGCCCGCCGTACTGGACCCCAGCCATGGCCGCGTTGGACACCTCGATGCTCGCGTACTCCACCCTCGCAATCTCGGCTGCGCCGACCAGAAGCACAACGAAGATCGGCAAGATCAGGGCAAGTTCAACCATAGCGCTGCCCCGCTCCCCAGTCCTGCTGCGTTGCCGCAGGTTGGAGCATTGCTGATTGCCAACCAAAGTCTTTGAAGTTTGCATACCTACTCCACCATTACAATTTTTCCAAGCAGGGCCGAGGCATTGATTAACTGGTACTGTTTACTGTTGAACGACCCGCTTCCGCTAAGGGTCAGGGAATCGACGATAAAGTCCGTGTAGATGTTCCCGGAACCAGACCCGGTGATAGTCAACGGCGAGTCGGGAGCGTAAACAATGCCCTCCAGAGTCATGCTGCCCGAACCGCTGAGATTAATCGCGTCGCTGTCGTTCGCTGGCTGGTAAAACACGATTCCGTTGTACGGTCCGGAAAGCGGCGCGGTAAGGTCCATCGAACCGCTTCCGCTCACCGTCGTGCTGCCTTCTGTAAAGAAGGTCACACCCGTCCCATCGAGCGCGCCCGATCCGGTAAGACTTTGGGTGCCGGTGGTAATGTAAAGACCGCTGCCGAGAGTTAGGGATGAGCTCCCCGAGCTGGTGAAGGTTCCCATCGTGTAGCTCCCAGCGCCGGTCGTCAAATTTCCACTCCCGGTATCGCAAAGGCATCCGTTGACGATGACGTTGCCGGCGCCAAGAGTGGTCCCCCCGCTGCCTGTATTGCTAAGCGAGCCGGTGACATTGTAATTCCCAGCGGTGAGGGTCAGCTTCCCGCTCCCGGAATTCGTGATCGAAGTATAGGTTCCGGGCCCGATCGTACAATTCGCGGAGCCGGAGCAAGAGTAAGAGCAACCGACGCCCCCGGGGCCAGTACCCGTACAGGCGGCGCTCGAAGTAGGAACAGTCGGCGGTGTCAGCGTAATAGGGCTGGCCACGGGCGCAATTCCTGTCGTTGGATTACTATTGGTACATCCAGGGTTGCAGATCTGGATGCTTCCGGAGCCGGAATCTGCATAGCCTCCGACAATGCCAATCGAATTGGCCTTGATGCTGCCGCTCCCTGTCAGGTTCAGCGCATCGCTGGCGCTCGAATTATCGTAAACGCCGCAAGTAGGTACATTGATGCTCCCGGATCCGCTGATTGGGATATCGACCCCCGATTTGCCCAGGGCCCACACGCACCCGTCAGTGGTACCGGCCCCGGCAACCGCCCGGGCGGCCACCGAAACCGCCGAGTGACCGAATATACTCATGAAAGTTGTAGAGTTCGGCTGCGTGATGATGGCTTCCACAAAGCCCAGACTCTGGTTGGGCCCGTTCTTCGGTGGAACATTGATGGTAACCACAGCGCCGCCTACGCCATTCGTGATTCCGTTCGCCGTCGCAGCAGCCTGACCCGCCGCCTGGGCCGACGAAACCGAAGCGTTGTATTTGTAGTCCAGCGTTCCTGCCACAGCGGCCGCGTCAGCCGCAATCTGCGCATTCCGCTTGGCGCGGAAAAGCAGGCCCACATCGGTGGCCAGCGCCATAAAGGCCAGCAGCACCATCATGCTCAGCGCGCCGATCACCAGCACCTGCCCTTTTTCATCTCGTAGGAATTTCATGAGCTACTCCTGAGGTCCCATTGTGGAGACAACATCCATATCTACCTGGCGATTGGGCCCAGAGTCAGGGGAGTGGTTCGCGGCAAGTCGCACATCGCACACAACAGAAAGGACTTGGAATCCTGATGAAGACACAGCCCGACTCACAGTGAGATTTAGCTTACAACAGTACACAAAGCAAGGAAACTCTGGTAACTTATAACAGGTTACCTCTTTAAAAGACAATAGCTTGCCATAATTCATTCATACAGATGCTTCAGGTTCCCAGTTCTGGTGGATGCCGCGTTAGCACGTCCGGCACGTGGCGAGAATCCCCTCGCAATTCCACACGTCCATCGCTCCCGGCAATGTGTATCATTGCCAATATAGAGCGGGAAGTTCGTTGTCAGCGATCATGCCCACCCAATCTGGCCTACGACCCCGTCTCATCCTGAAGACGCTCTCTGAAGTCACCGAACTCGCACCACATAACGATCGGAGTTCATGAGCGTTCATCTGGTAAATCCCAGCGACAATTCCTTTGGTACTGCCGTCATCACCCCAAGATGGCTCTTTGTCCTGGCTGCCGCAACCCCGCAATCCGCGGGTGACCCCATTCTCGTCGACGAATCGCTCGAGCAGATCGTTCCCGAAACCATCGCCCCCGGAGACATCGTCGGCATCAGCGTCCACACCGGCAATGCACTGCGCGGATACGAAGTCGGCCGCATGGCCCGCGCGCGCGGCGCCTGGGTCGTCTATGGAGGCATTCACGCCACGCTCTTTCCCGAAGAGGTCTTCGAGCGCGGAGACGCGCATGCCGTGGTCAAGGGGGACGGCGACATCGCCTGGGGCAAAGCCGTAACCGATTGTCTGGCCGGGAAACTGGAAAAAGTCTACGAGGGCGGACGCATCGAAGGCTCCCAGTTCCTCGCCGCTCGCTGGGATCTTATACAGCGCGAAAAATACATGTGGGCCTCCGTGCAAACCATCCGCGGATGCCCCAAGCACTGCTCCTTCTGCAGCGTCTGGCGCACCGACGGGCAGCAGCCCCGGCAGCGCCGCTTTCAGAGCGTGATCGACGAAATCGTCGAGCTGCGCAGAGCTGGTTTCCGCTTCATCGCCCTGGCCGACGACAACTTCTATCCCGTAACCCTCACCGATCTGCGTCTGGCCCGCGAACAGAACAACACCGCCAAGCTCGAACAGTTGACGGCCATCCGCGCCGAGCGCTTCCAACTTATGGAAGAGCTGGCCAAACTTCCCAAAGACATGGTCTTTTTCACCCAGATCACCATGGAAGCAGGCGAGGACGGCGAATACCTCGACGCCATGCGCAAGGCCAACATCAAAGGCGCGCTCGTTGGAGTGGAAGCCGTGACGCCCGAGGGCCTCAAAGCTGTCTTCAAAGACTTCAACTACTCCGGCGAAGCTCTGGCCCGGCAATTGCAAACCTTCAAGCAGCACGGAGTGCATGTGCTCGGCTCCTTCATCTTCGGGCTCCCGACCGACAGGCCCGCGACCTTTGACGCAACCGTGCAGATGGCTCTGAAGGCCGGTGTGACCTTCGCCCAGTTCGTCATGATGACGCCCTTCCCCGGCACCATCGATTTTGCCCGCTGGGAAAAGGAGCAGGACGCTCACCCCACCATGGTGGGCGATGTGCCGATCACCCGTTACTGGTTGATTCCGATCGAATCGCGTCCCAAGATGTTCACGCCCCATCCCACCATGAGCTCCGACGAGATTCGCGAGCGCACCCAGAAGGTCTGGGACCGGTTCTATAACTGGAGCGCCATCTGGCAGCGCTCCGCCTGCACCCCGACTCTGCGCGCCCGCATCGCGTTCATGTTCCTGTCCAAGCTCTACCGTCAGATGTACGCCGGAACAGGCATTTCAACCGACAGCGCCCGCAAAAAGAAAGCCAAAACCTGGGCCCGCTGGACAGCAAGGCAATGCAGAAAGCTCTTCCAGTCCAAGCCCATGCCCAACCTGCAGTCCCCAAAATGGGACCTCCCATTTATCTCCGCCGCCCGCCGTCCATTGCCTATCGGGGGCGAGCCTGAATCCGGTCCCCTTGTCGTCGTTCCGTAGAGACGAACTCGTTGCCGGGAAGAGCGAGTTCCCGAATGGGAAGGCGGCGAGGGATAAACTCGATCAACGATGAGTCACCTGGTTGACACGTCTAATCCACAGGTGCAATCCTCAAGAGTTTTGCCGGAGTCGAATCCCCAATGAACCCGCAAGCCTCCCCGCTCTCCGTAGCTGAGCCATTCCTCATCGAACAGGACTGGGCCGCTTATACGCCCGAGCAGCACGCCATCTGGGCCGAGCTGGTCAGCCGCCGCATGCCCCAGCTTGCTGACCACGCCTGTGCCGAATACCTCGACGGATTCCACCAGATCGGCCTCCGCGAAGACACAATCCCCAATCTCGCCGAGGTCAACAAGCGCCTCGGCCCGCGCACCCGCTGGAACGCCACCCCGGTCAGCGGATTCCTGCCTCCCGATGCCTTTTTCGAGATGCTTGCCGCGCGCAAATTTCCCACCACCACCTGGCTGCGCAGCCGCGACTCGCTCGAATACACGCCCGAGCCCGATATCTTCCACGACGTCTTCGGACACGTCCCCATGCACGCGCATCCCGTCTTCGCCGACTTCCTCGCGCACTATGGCCGGGTCTGCGCCGCACTTACCGATAGCGACCGCGGCACAGCAAAGGACAAGCTCGAACGGATGGGCCGCCTCTTCTGGTTCACCGTTGAATTTGGGGTGATACGGCAGAACGGCGAAATCAAGCTCTACGGCAGCGGGCTGATCTCCTCGCACGGCGAATCGAACTATGTGATTGAAGGAGCCAAAACCGGCCACGGCCCTGAGATTCGCGACTTCAACCTCGACCAGGTCCTCGACCAGCAGTTCCTCGTCTCGGAGATGCAGAAGGTTCTCTACGCCGTCGAGTCCTTCGACCAGATTTACGAAGCGACGCAGCAGGCGGAAGAAAAACTGGCCTGAAGACAAGGGTTGTCATCCCGAGCGGAGCGCAGCGAAGTCGAGGGACCTGCGGTTTGTTTCGATTGCCGCGAGAGTGGGATTGGCAATAAGGCCGTTTCAAACAAGGCACCATCCAAGAAATTGTTCGCATCGCTGTAACAATCTATGGTGCACAATGCAATCTGGAGAGAAATTTGCCCCGTATTCACTTCCATCAGCAGCTGGCTGAGCTAAAGGACAAGCTCCTCGCCATGGCTGCGCTCTCGCAGCAGGCCATGGAGGCAGCCGTCGAAGCCTACCTCCAGCGCGACTCCGCCCTTTGCCAGTACGTGCGCGAGAACGAGACAGCCATCAACGCCGCGCAGCGCGAAGTGGACGAGATGGCCTACGACCTGCTTGCCAAAGAGCAGCCCATGGCCATCGACCTGCGCTTCATCCTTGCCGTCATCAAGATCAACGGCGATCTCGAGCGCATCGGCGACCAGGCCATGAGCATCGCCCTTCGCACCCTCACCCTGCTCGAAGACGAAAATATCGACCTGCCCGTCGATATCTACAGCATGGGAGGCTACGCCGCCCGTATGATCCGCACCTCCATCCAGGCTCTGCTCGATGGAGACGCACAGCTCGCCGAGTCTGTTGTCGAGATGGATGACGAGATCGATCACATGAACCACATCGCCCATGCCGAGCTGGTCAAAGTGATTCAGGCCCGGGCCGAGGTCGCCGCCCAGGCTCTGCAGGCCATCATCATCTCGCGCAACCTGGAGCGCATCGCCGACCACGCCGCCAACATCGCCACCGACGTCATCTTCTGGGTGCGCGGGGCCGACGTCCGCCACCAGCTCAACGCCCCGGATAGCTGAATCGGCTCCGCTCCCGCTAAACTAAAGCTCTATGGCAGCGGTGGTTCTCGACGGTAAGGCGTATTCCAAAGAGCTTGAAGCGGAGCTTCAGGCGCGTGTTCATAAAATCAAGCAGAAATCGGGAAGCGAAGACCCACCCATTCTCGCCACCATCCTCGTCGGTGCCGACCCCGCGTCGGCAACCTACGTAAAGATGAAGGGCAACGCCTGCCGCCGCGTCGGCATGGAGTCGCTCAGCATCGCGCTGCCCGAAGAGACGACCACCGAGCAGCTTCTGGCGCAGATTGACGCACTGAACGCCAACCCCCGCGTGCGCGGCATCCTGCTCCAGCACCCGGTCCCCAAACAGATTGAAGAGCGCGAGTGTTTTGACCGCATCGCTCTTGAAAAAGACGTAGACGGAGTGACCAGCCACGGCTTTGGCCGCATGGCAATGGGTGAGCCCGCCTACGGCTCGGCCACTCCGGCGGGAATCATGCGCCTGCTGCGCCGCTACAAAATCGAAATCGCGGGCAGGGAAGCGGTGGTTGTGGGCCGCAGTCCCATCCTCGGCAAGCCGATGGCCATGATGCTGCTCGCCGCCAACGCTACGGTCACGATTTGCCATTCGCGCACCCGGAACCTGCCGGAGATTGTCCGCCGCGCTGAAATTTTAGTCGGCGCAGTAGGCCGCCCCGAGTTCATCAAAGCTGATTGGATTCGCGATGGAGCCGTTGTCGTCGACGCCGGATACCATCCCGGCGGCGTGGGAGATATTGAATTAGCGCCGGCCATCGATCGCTGCTCCGCCTATACGCCCGTGCCCGGCGGTGTCGGTCCCATGACCATCGCAACCCTGATCGCGCAAACAGTAGAAGCGGCTGAGAAAGCGGCCACTTGACGATTTTCGTGCGGTAGCGCGTGTGCCTGTTATCAAACGATGGCGCCAAAATGACATTTGGATCGTCGCTATCCGCTAACCTGAGTGCGGAGTCCAAAAGACCATCATGCGCATTGCAGCCTCGGCTACAGCCTTCCCGCCTCACTACTTTCGACAGCAGGAAGTTATAGAAGCGCTCAAGGCCTGGTGGGGCCGGGATCCACAGAAGGCTGCGGCGCTGGAACGTCTGCACTCCCGCACCGGCGTAGCTGGCCGCTATTTCGCACGTCCACTCGATGAGTATGCCGCGCTCGACACCTGGGGCAAAGCCAACAATGTCTGGATTGAAGTTGCGGAGCAGCTCGGCCAGCAGGCCATCGAAGATCTGCTGGCGCAAACCGGGGTGGCTCGCGAGCAGATTGCCGCGTTGTTTTTCGTGTCGGTGACCGGCGTCGCCAGCCCGTCCATTGACGCCCGCCTGGTCAACCGTATGAAGCTCTCGCGCCACATCAAGCGCAACCCCATCTTCGGTCTGGGCTGCGTGGCCGGAGCGGCAGGTCTCGCGCGCGCCGCGGATTACGTCCGCGCCTATCCCGATCAAATTGCCGTGCTGCTCTCCGTGGAACTCTGCTCGCTCACCTGGCAGCGTGACGATCGCTCCGTGGCTAATTTCATCTCCGCCGGCCTCTTTGGCGACGGAGCCGCCGCAGTCATGGTTGCCGGAGAAGCCGTCAATCTCAACGGCCCGCGCATTGTTGCCAACCGCCAGTTCTTCTATCCGGATACGCAGGATGTGATGGGTTGGGACATCTCAGAAAAAGGCTTTCAGATTGTCCTCTCTCCCGACGTGCCCAAAGTCGTGCGCGAAAATCTGGGCCGCGACGTCGATGCCTTCCTCGCCGGACAAGGCCTGGTGCGCAGCGATATCGGCTCATGGATCATGCACACTGGCGGCCCCAAAGTGCTCGAAGCCACGGCGGAAGCTCTGGGGCTGGACAACAAAGTTCTGGAACTATCTTGGGATGCGCTGAAACGTGTGGGCAATCTTTCTTCGGCCTCGGTGCTCATCGTGCTCGATGCGGTGATGAAGCATCAGCGGCCGAAACCGGGCACACGCAGCATTCTGGCCGCAATGGGGCCGGGCTTTTGCGCAGAGATGCTGCTGCTCGAATGGTAACGAGGCAGAAATATTCGAAAACAGCAGCTCATTTTTCAGGCAGAAGGGAACACAGCCGGAATGTCGTCCATTCCGGCCATGTCAGTAATGGCCTTGCTTACGATAGATGCCGAATTGCATCCCAGACGTACAAGCCCAGAATGCACGCCGACATCACGCAGGTCGCCCCTATCGCAAGGCGGACGTACGGTTGAATTTTATGCACTTTCACCAGAATGTTGCTTTGTTCGAGTGCCTGGTGATTCTCTGCTTCGTCGAGAAAGATCTGGTCTTCCTCATACCGGGTTAAGGTTCCGCGATAGCCAAGTAGGATGAGCAGGATTGCAGCTACTCCGGCCCACACGATCCACAGAACAGGCATGGCGCTCATAAAGCACCTCAGGGTTCGGATTTGAGCCGGCTCCAGATACCGAGCAAGTCCGGTCACACCGGGCCCGGGGGTAGGAGGGGCCGTTCGCCTGAATCATAGTCCTGTTTCCGGGAGGCTGGATAGGGGGTTTTTTCATACCGCGCAACTTACTTGGCAACCCCCGGCGAATGAAATGATTCCATCCCTGCAGGCTGGTTCAGGAGATCGTGAAATGAACGGGACTCGAAAGCTTTGGAAATATCGGAAATTCAGCGCTTCTGCAGCCTGCCTCGTCTTGTTATGCTTCGCCGGATGCAACCCATCGTCGCAGAGTGATCAGCAGGTGAAACAGCAGGCTGCGCAGACCACCGAACAGGTCAAAGCCGGAGCGCAGCAGGCAGCTGCGGACGCCAAGGTCGCCGCGGCCAATGCTGAGCGCAAAGTCAACGACATTGCCGCTGGAGTCAGGGAAGGCCTGCACGGCAACGCCGCGCCAGGCAAAGGCCTGGTGGATATCAACTCCGCTAGCGAACTGCGTCTCGTCACCCTCCCTGGTGTCACGCTCACCCGCGCCCGGCGGATCGTGAACGGCCGCCCCTACGCCACCCCCCATGATCTGGTGGCCAAAGGAGTGCTCAGCCGCACCGAATACGCCCGGATCTCCGCCCGGATCGTCGCTCGTTGAGGCTCAATAAGCCGGCATCGCGCTCTAAAGAGCCGAAGTGAAGCCGCGATCATTGCCCTCATAAGGCATCTGCTTTCCAAGTTGAGTAGTTTGTTTGGAATGCCGGCAGCGAAATGATTCGATTCATACCCGCTGGTTTGCTCGAATTGGGGGTAAAATGAATTACTCTCCAACGGAAACTAAAATGGATGACTCCAGGAGAGCGAATCTATGGCTGATAATCAAGCGCAACGGAAAAGGGTTACCTTCCTTGGCCTAGCCACGCTCGCAGGCTGTATGGCTGTCCCGGGTCTCTCAGGCTGCAATCTCATCCGGCAACAGTCCACACAGCAGGTAGACCAGAGCGCAACCAAGGAGATGAAAGTTGCGGCTGCCAGCGCCGGAACCAATTTAGACAAGATTAAAAAGTTCAGCTCGGGAATTGAGAAGACTCTGTCCGAAGATGCGTCGACCATCGTCTCCGGCCGCGACATGGTCAATATCAACTATGCCAGCGAGGATAAACTGGCGACTCTCCCCGGAATCAATAGCACCCAGGCGCGGACGATCATGGATAACCGCCCCTATAACACCCCGCTTGATCTTGTATATAAACATGTTGTTACCAAAGAGGAATACACGCGAATCGCCAACAGGGTCGTCGCCTGGGACAATTTATGGGCCGGCACCGACTGATCGAAGAAATGACTGAATCGGAGATCCCGTCACTGCCATCTAACTAATACGTCTTGTCTCGCCTTCCCACCGGCGATACACTAAAGGCAGTAATTCTCTAGGTTTTCAGGAGACAATCCTATGGCAACTGCAACACCCGAAATCGCCCAGGTCAAATCGACCCCACTTACTTTCACCGATCCGGCTGTGGCCAAGGTGCGCGAGATCATGGCGACGCAGGATCCTTTGCCCGCAGGTCTGCGCATCGGCGTGGTCGGCGGAGGATGCTCCGGCTTTCAGTATTCCATGTCCTTTGAGAACGCCGCGGGAATGATGGACAAGGTGATGAACTTCGACGGCCTCAAGGTCTTCGTCGATGCCACATCGTTGATGTATCTGAATGGCTGCGTCGTCGATTACGTGGAAACCCTCGAAGCTGCCGGCTTCAAGTTTGAAAACGCAGCCGTAAAAAGCACCTGCGGATGCGGCTCTTCCTTCAGCGTCTAAACCGGCGCATCATAGCCGGTTCGAAAAGATGGCCTCGCTCAGCGAGGCCATCTTTTTATTGCTGCTGGTCGGTTGGACCAGTGGGCGAACTCGTTGTCCCGCCCGGTTCCGTGCCGCTGCTTCCTGAAGTCGAACCAAAACCTCCAGAACTGTTGCCGAAACCACCATTGCTATTTCCAAATCCGCTGTTGCTGTTCCCAAAGCCTGAATTGCCGCCCGTGCTGGAGCCAAACCCCGTGCCTGTTCCGCTACTTGCCCCATTCACGTTCTGTGTTGCGCCGCCAAATAGGCTTGCGGCCTGCATCTGTTCTTCCAGCGGATTGTAGACAAATTCCCAATCCTTGTAGTGCGTCTGTTTCTTATACGCAATCAGCGAAGCCTTGGGGCTGGGAATACCTACGCCGACAATCGGCCCTCCGCTGATCGGGGCATCCCCACTGTCGCTCGTAATAGTAAAGCCGGCAGCGTCCTTCCCGCTGCTCCCCGTATCGCCAGTTCCTGTTCCCGAGGTGCCGGAAGCACCCGCTCCCGCTCCCGGGCTTGTGCCCGAAGCAGAGCCGGTAGAATCTGAACCGCTCGCCGAGGTCGGTGTAGCTCCAGCCGCAGCTCCAGAGTCAGAAGAACCAAACGAAGATGCCCCGAAGGCCGACGATCCAGCGCCTGGAGATCCAAAAGCAGACGCCCCGCCAGTTGAAGACCCAAAAGCAGACGCCCCGGTGGTTGAAGACCCGAAAGCCGATGTGCCGCCCGTTGACCCGCCCGTTGACCCTCCCATAAAGGATGTTCCCGTCGCTCCGCCGATCGGCGTGCCGACATTCGTCGGGCCGCCCAGTCCGGTCAGCGGCTGGCCAAAAAAGCCCAGCAGCGGAACTTTTGCCTGCCCCAGATAGATCAGCCTCCAGTCGTCTTTGCCGGTGATCGGATCGGCATATTTCTTGCGGAGAAAACGGATATTGTCCGTATTCACCAGCTGGTCGATGGAGGTGGGATACGCGCCGAACTTTTTGTAGTAGAGCTTGATCGCGCGTTTGTACTGTTCGCCGCGATGCACCAGCTCAATCTCCTTATCGCGCTGGATAGACATCGCAACTTTCGGCGCGGCGACCGCCAGCGCAATCAGCAGCAGCACCGCCAGAAACAGCACCATCAGAAGAATGAATCCCTCTTCCGATTCAGCGTGCTTTACGGATTGGCGCAAATTTGGCATCGGTTCTTTATCAATTCCCGGCTATCAGTTCTGGATCAATGGCAGCGTCTGGGTGTCGTTGTACGGAATGTCCTGCACCTGAATGGACAACGGCGCAATCGTTAAAATTTTGTATCGATGGTCCACCACATCGCCCGCCGAGGCGATGAACACATCGTCGTCATGCAACAGGAACACCTTCCGTGCGCCGCCCGCGTGGGCCTCATACCCGAAAAACTTCAGATCAATCGCCGGTGGCGGAGGCGGTCCCTGTGCGACCTCCACCTTGTGCGCATTCGGGCGAATCGCCCCCTGCGGCTTCTCGATCACAACCGGAGTCGATGACATCGAAAAAATATTCCGCCCTGTGCCCGTGTATTTGAGCGATTCAGCTGCAGCCATCCACTCCGGATGCAGCGTCGGATCAAGGTTCATGATCGAGCCCGGAACCTGCTCCGCCTCATGCTCCGAACCTGTCTCCTGCGTCTGTGTTTGTGTTCCTGGCGCAGCCAAAGTTCGCGCAATCTTAGGCGGCATCGGAGCCGGCGGCGTCCCTCCCCCAAACATCGGAAGCACCTGCATCCCCGCCCACACCGCAGCAATCAGAACCACCACGGCAAGAACGGCGGCGATGGCGACTTTCTTTTTATCTTCCGAGCCGATCTTGAGCGCCATCAGCGGACCTCCTGCTCTGCGGTACTGTCGCCTGCCGGAGGCAGATCGGTCGCGCCCGCCTGGAGATAGGTTGAAAGCTTCAACCGCAGATTTACCAGTCCACCTTGCTGTCCAGTGAACGTCACGCCGTCGATGATAAAGAAGACATGGTTCTTGTCCCGCTCCAGGTCGTTGATGAACTGCATCATCGGTGTGTAGTCGCCGCTCAGGCCCGCGTCAATGCGAACTTCCGTCAGTCCGTCAATGGCCGCTGTAGGCGTGTACTGCGCGCGTGAAAGACGAACCTGATTTTTCACCGCAGCCCCGCCCAGCTCCTCGGCAATCGTCGAGTAGTTCGGGGCGATGCGCGTCTTAAGAAAATGCGCTTCATCATCGCGCGCCTGGTCGACCTTCTGCGGTAGCCCCTGCACATGCGCCATTTGCGCATGCAGCTGCACATAGTGGATCTGCTGCTGCTGGTAGCTCGCCGAGTCAACCGCTCCCGCTGCATGGAACGCCAGCACCGCCTTCACTGCAAGCACCAGCACCAGCACGGCCAGCGCCGCGGTGCCCGCCAGGTGCAAATTCAAAAACGTAAACCAGCGACGGAGGTCCTTCATTGCGTCCCTCGCTTCTTCGCCGCAATCGTGCGATGCCGTGTCTTCACGCTCGGATGACTGCCCACTTTGTCCACAAGCCCGGACTCGTGCTTCGTGTTTGCCGCTGATTTCTCCCCGACCACTTTTTCTTCCTTCGTGAGCGGACGGTAATCCGCCAGAATGTCAAAATTCACCGGCGTAGCAGCCGAGATCGGCTCGAAGTGGTTGGTGGGTCCCGCGGTCTGTGCCAGCGTTTCGCCCGCAAGTCGCGGCGAAGCAAAGTGCTTCGATTTTTCAAGGTTCTGAACCAGCTCCAGCGCCCGGTCGCGTGCGCCGCTTACCCGCAGATGAATCACAACCTCGCCGTTCTTCAAAATCGCGGGATCAAGGCTCAGCACCTGCACTCCTTCTGGCAGCATTGTTTCAAGATCAGTCATGGTCGCTGTCCACGAGAACGCCTTTTCCCGGAAGAGGCTGTTCAAATAGCTTGCCTGCGTCAGTACCACAGCATTCTGCGGCTGTTGCATCAGCGCTTCATAGCTCTGCTGCTGCCGTTCAAGGCTCTGCACCTGGTCCTGCATCGCGTTCACCCGTGCGGTCGCGCTCTGCGCCTTTTTCTCCTCGGACTTCAGCAGAAGAAAGAGCGGGATTGCCAGCAGAATGAGCACCAGCATGATCAGGCGCAGGCGCTTCAGCACCGAACGCAGATCGACATACGGCTGGCTCGCGAGATTGAGAGTGATCTTCATCAGCTTGCCAGCGCCCCCATCACTCCTGCCGCCAATCCCTTCGGAATTGCGCTCACCGCTCCTGTTACCGGGCTGGGCACCAGGTCGCGCACCATCCCATCCGGCTCAGCTCCAAGCTGGCGCGCAAAATCTTCCGCCCCGCCCGGGCCAACGTAATAAAGAATGCGCGGAGCTGCATGCAGCATGTCTTCAAAATAGGCTGCGGCTACTGAGACCGCCTGCGTCAGGTCCTCGCGTTGTGATTTATCATTTTCCGGCAACTCCAGCGTGCGATGCAGCAGCAGTTCATCGCCGTTGGTGATCGCCGTCGTAAGCGAAAGCCCGTTGCGATTCACCACCATAGCCGCATCCCCTGAAGGAAGCGCCGCCAGGGCCGCAAGCGTGGAAGACAGCACTACGCCCGGCTCGTATCCAGCCGCGCGCACCGCAGCTTCATATTCGGCGCGAATCGCAGCCGGCATCACCGTCACCAGCACCCGGGTCTGTCCCTGCTGCTGGCTCATGATCTGGTAGCTAACCGCGGCATCGTCCACGTCAAACGGAGCAAGCCGGCGCAGCCTGAAGCGCACGATCGGCAGCGTCTCCTGGGCCTTCGAGGGAAGCGAATCAAAGTCGAGAATCAGCACCCGCACCGCCGCGTCCGGAACCACCAGCGTAAGTTTTGTGTCTCGCGCAGCTACCTCATCCAGGGCCTGACGAAGCGCCGCAACCACCAATGTCTGTTCCGGAAAATTCGATGCGGCCAGTCCCGGCTGCACCACGCCTGCAGCCAGCGGAGCAAAAGCCACCGTTGCCTGCTCGCCGCCGGTCTGCCGCGCCGCAAGCACGCCTTCCGGCGTAACCTCGCACGCCAGCGCGGGACGCAGGCTGGTGCTCGACGAAAATATGCGAAGAGGAAATTCCACTAGCGCGAAGCCTCGATGAACGTAACCTTGTTGATCTCTTTCAGTGTTGTCAACCCTCGCCGCACCCGGTCAATCGCCGACTCGCGCAGGAACTGCATGCCTTCCTGCTGCGCCAGCTTGCGGACCTCGGAGCTTGGCTTCTTCTCCAGAATAATTTCGCGAATCGGGTCTGTCAGGTCCAGCAACTCATGGATCGCCGTGCGCCCCCGATAGCCCGTTCCGCCGCACTCAATGCAGCCCGCGCCCTCGCGGAAATCAAAATTGCGCCACTCCACCGTATCGAGCCCGCTCGCCAGCAGCGCTTCATGATCGTAATGCACCGAACGCGCACAGTCTTCGCAGATGGTGCGCACCAGCCGCTGCGCCAGAATGCAGTTCAGCGCGGAGACAAAGTTGTAAGCCTCCACCCCCATGTTCAAAAAGCGCCCCAGCACATCCACCACGTTATTCGCATGCACCGTTGTGAATACCAGGTGTCCGGTGAGTGCGGAGTTGATCGCAATTTGCGCCGTCTCCTGGTCGCGGATTTCGCCCACCAGGATCTTGTCCGGATCATGACGCAGAATCGACCGCAACCCGCGCGCAAAGGTCAGCCCCTTTTTCTCATTCACCGGAATCTGCGTGATGCCGCGAATCTGGTACTCCACCGGGTCTTCGATGGTGATGATCTTGTCCTCATCGCTCTTGATCTCGTTCAGCGCGGCATACAGTGTCGTCGTTTTGCCCGATCCCGTTGGCCCGGTCACCAGCACCATCCCATACGGCTCGCGAATGTACCGCCGGAACCGCCGCAGGTCGTCTTCGTGGAATCCCACTACGTCCAGCGTCAGGTTGCGAAATTTTTCGCTCATCGATTCTTTGTCCAGCACGCGCAGCACGGCATTTTCGCCATGCACCGTCGGCATGATGGAGACACGGAAGTCGATTAGTCGCCCTTTGTAGCGCACGCGAAAACGCCCGTCCTGCGGGACCCTCCGCTCGGCAATGTCCAGCTCGCTCATCACCTTGATGCGCGAAAGAATCGTCGAATGGTGCTCGCGCGCAATCGCCGCCATCGCCGGTTGCAGCACGCCATCGATGCGGTACTTCACGACCAGCGAGTCGTCATTTGTCTCGATGTGAATATCGGAAGCGCGGCGCTCCAGCGCGGTAAAGATCGTCGTATCCACCAGCCGGATGATCGGGCTGATGTCTTCTTCCGATGTCAGTTTTTCGATCGAGATGGTCTCGTCCTGATTGTCCTCTGACGAGATCACATCGAACGTCATTCCCTCCGACGCCTCGTCCAGCACGCGCTGCGACTGCTCCGTCTTCTTCAGCAGATCGGTAATCTGCGTTAGCGTGGCCACGCGCGTCGAAATGCGCTGGCCCAGCAGTCCGGCAATCTCATCCATCACCATCAGCCGGCTCGGATCGCTCACCGCAATCACTAGCCGATCCTCATGCTGCTCCAGCGGAACAAAGTTGTAGCGGAACATCATGTCCACCGGCACGCTCTTGAACAGCTCATGCTCAATGTGGAAGTTCTTGAGGTCGACAAACTCCGAACGATAGCGCAGCGCCAGCTCCTTTGCGCGCTCTGTCTCATCCTGCTCCGTCGGTAATGTCAATACAGGTACGTCTGCCATAAAACCCTACCTCAACTCTCGTATACTGCCACAGCCCTTGAGCGAAGCTCGATTGCCAGGACGGCCCCTCCCGGCGAGCGCCCTAATGGAAATTGCTGGAGTTCGCCATGGAAAATAACGGCAGGTAAAGCGCAATTAAAATCAACAACACCATTACGCCCATCACAATTAGAATCGCAGGTTCGATCAAGGACATAGCGGCAGTCAGCGCCGTCTGCACGTCTTCTTCAAAAAACTCCGCAACCGAGTTCAGCATCTGCGGCAGCGCGCCCGTCGACTCGCCCACATCGACCATCTCCACCGACAGCGGTGGAAACACCTTCGTGCCCTGCAGGCTCGCGGACAGGCCCTTACCCTCGCGCACGCTGACCACGGAGGAAAAGACGGCCTGCGAGATGCGCCTGCTCGAAATCGACCGCGCCGCCGTCTCCAGCGACGGAACCAGCGGAAGGCCCCCGCTCAGCAGCGTAGAGAGCGTGCGCGAGAACAGAGCCACCTGGTACTTCAGCCATATCGTTCCAAATAATGGCAGCTTGATGCGAATCCGGTCGATGCGGTCTGCTCCAGCCTCGGTCTTGCTCCAGCGATAGATCAGGTACACAAGCAGCGCCACCGCCGGCAGGACATACAGAACATATTTCTGCGCAAAGTTGCCAAGCGCCAGCAGCCCCAGCGTCAATGTGGGCAGCTTGCTGCCCAGTTGGTCGTAGAGCTGCGCAAAACGCGGCACCACAAACGAGATCAGGAAGATGAACAGCGCAAAGACCAGACTAATCAACACCGCCGGATAGATCAGCGACGCGCTCAGCTTCTTGCGAAAGGTCAGCGCAACCCTCTGAAACGACAAAAACCGCCCAAGGACCTCTTCCAGATTGCCGCTTCGTTCACCGGCCAGCAGAGTCGTCGTATAAATCACCGGAAAGCCGCCCTGTGCCTCAAACGCCGACGAAATCGATTCCCCCGTCCTCACGCGCGCGGCCACATTCTGCAGCTGGCCCGCAAAATTGGGGTTCTTCTGACCTTTGGCCAGCATCTCCAGCGAGCTGAGAATGGGCAGTCCAGCGCGGATCAACGTAAGAAACTGCTGGTTGAAGATGAGGAAAGTCTCAAGCTTGGTTTTGCGCCGGCTGCTCTTCAGCCCCCGTGGCTTCACCGAGTAGATGTAGTATCCGGCCTGCGAAAAACGATGGCGCAACTCCTCGGCCGAAGCGGCAGAATGCACCTGCTCCTGAACACGGCCGCGCTCGTCAGCCAGCTTGATTACGAATTCCGCCATTGGACGCTACTTCAGGGTACCAGTTCCCGCACACAATAGACGCAGCCGCACCCTGGAGTGTTCATGGGCCGTTGGTTCCGCTACAAGGCTACGGCTCCAGATGCTGGGTCAGATCACGGGCTGCATGGAAAATTCGCAGGACGGTCAGCAGCTTAGAAGCCGGATCGTACACAAGCAGATAGTTAGGGAAACGCGGGAGACACCAGAAACGTACCGGGCGCGTGGTCAAATCCAGGCGAATGTGACCTGCGTGCGGGGTTGAGGCAAGAAAATTGCAGCTTTCCAGCATGGCGGCTTCTACGCGATCGGCGGCCGCTGGGTTGTCCGCAGCAATATAGTCCAGAATTGCAAATAAATCTTCTTTGGCTTTGGAAGTAAGCTGATATTGATCCATACCTGAGGAAGAGCTTCGTTAAGCTCGCTTCCTCTGGCGCAATTCGGTTTTCAACCGCTCGGCGTCAACCACATCACCGCGTTCCGCAGCAAGCCATCCCTCTTCAATCTGCGCGGAGATTTCGTCCCGGTGGAGAGCGAGCCAGCTTTCCTGGTTATGAAGCAGCATTACGGCCCTTTCCAGATATTCCTCCATGCTGTCGTAGATGCCCGCCTGCATATCCTGCCGGACAATCTCTTCCAGTTCCGCACGCAGTTCAATCGTCATGGCGATAGTTTATCCGGTTTTACTTCCGTGGCGGCAGCTTTCCTGAGTCCAGCTTCGCAATCCGCCCCTTCGGCCCCACCACCCACGGCAGGCTCAAAGCATTCCAGTTCCCATCATCCAAAGGAATCCAGGTCTTGCCATCGTCATAGCTGACATCTGAGCCGTTTGTCCCAACCGCAATCCACGCTTTGACGTCAGCGTCCCACGCCACCGCCGACCGGTAGCCATGCGGAGGCTTTTCCGCTGCCGTCCAGTGCTTGCCGCCATCGGAAGTCCACGCTGCCGTTCCGGCAGATTCGTTCGGTTTCTTATAGTCTCCGCCGACGGCGATGCCACGTTGCAGAACTCCTGAGTTCAGAACGCCAGGTTTCCAAGGCTGTCCTTCATTTGGATATCGAGCGACGCGAAATGCGAGTGAAAAAACTCCGGAGGAATCGTTCCCGCTGGCAAGGGGAACAGTCGACCTGAACCACTTGTACATGGGTCCTTTGTCATCAGGTCGGGTAAAGCGCACAAAAGCTCCAGCAGAGCCGCCCGTCCCGAAATAGGAGGGATCAACGGCATCCATCCATAAAGAAGAGTTGCTCGCCGCAAATGCCGCTTCGCCGGGACCTACCTTCAGTGATCCTTCGTCCTCGCGTTCCCAGGTCTTTCCGCCGTCTATAGTGGACAAAAGAACAAACGATCCATCGACTGGATCGCCCAATATATAGCCATATTCCTTGTCCCAAAATTCCATCGCATCCCAAAATCCGTCCTTGTCCGGATTCGTAAACAGCAGCTTCCAGTGCGAACACCCATCCGTCGTCTTATAAATCCGCGACAAACCCCCAGGCCCGCTCGACATCACCATTGCGGTGTTCTCATCCCACGCCCAGATACCCCGAAAATCCAGTTTTTCCGCGCCCGGAGGCATCGCACAGCTTTGCCACATGTAGCCGCTGTCTTCCGTGCGCAAAATCGTTCCGTTGGTGCCGCTCGCCCACGCCACTCCGCCGCCCACTGCGTGAATGCCGCGCAGGGCCGCCGTAGTTCCACTCACCTGCATCACCCAAGGTCCCGACATCGTCTCCTGCGCGCAGAGAAAACCGCTGCTCGCAGCGAAGAACAGCAGAGCAGCAATCCCATGCCGCAGTGAGCCAAAATTCTTCATGGAAGCAATATTATTTCCCGACCATCGGGAGGGCCACAGATTTCGGCATCCGGATGGCGTCGAAGGCGCGCGTGCCTGGATGCCGAGTCCCGCGAAGCGCATGTCGCTGGACGCGTAGTCCCTAGACCGGCGGCATCCCATCGACCACGCGCACGCCTGCCGGAGGCGCAAACACAAACGCCGAGTCCGGAGCCGGTGCATTTGGCTGCTCGTCAGAGAAGACAAAGCTGTTGCGAATCCCATCCGTCTCCTCGATCTGCATCCGCTCGATCACACCATCCGCGGTCGCCGTAATGCTGAACGATGCTACGCGCTTCTCCAGCCCGCGCGGAATCCCCGTCAGCGTATACACCCCATCGGCATCCGGAGCGATCGCCAGCCGTGTCAATTCTTTTTCCAGCTTGGTATGGCCCAACAGCAGCCGCAGCGGTGAGCGCAGATCATTCAGGTCCTTTGCCGGAACGCGCTGCGCTGTCGTGTCTCCAGGCGAATAAAAATAGCCGTTGTGGCCGTCGAGAATAAAAAGCTTTCCCGCCGGCTTTGAATATGTCCAGCGCATCCGCCCCGGCTTTTTCAAGAGCAGCACTCCGGCCTCGCGCCGGTCCATGCCCATGCCTTCATATTCCTGTGTGAAGTGGACCTCAAGCGAATGCAGCGAGTCGTAGTGCTGGTCAACCCGCCTGGCCAGCGCTTCGGCGGACAAGCTCTGCGCCTGCGCCGCCCATCCCGCTCCTGAAAAGAACGTGCAGGCCAGAAAACATAGGACCAGCAGACGTCCAAATATCTGCAGAGGATGAGGCTTTTTCACTGCAGACGCTGCGTGCAGTTCGTGCCCCCGTTCGGGTCCGACATAATCTCGCCCGTAAGGTCGATGCAGAACCCTCTATGTCCCGTCTTGCCGACCGCTTGAGGCACCCCAACCGCCTCGTAGCTCGTATACATGTCCTGATTATTCACGGTTGTCTTGGTGCAGTTGACAATATTGAACGTGTATCCAGACTTGTACCCCGATGCCAGATCGTGTTGCAGCAGTTGCGAGGCCTGCGGGCTTGGCGGTCCTGCCGAAGCGTCCCCGCCCAGCGCCGCCAGCGAGCACGCATAGCCATTGGCCGGATAGGTGGTCTGGTACTGGACCTGAGCCTCATAGATCGCATGCAGCGACTGGATCGCTGACGTCTCATTCGCCGAGCTCTTCAGGTTCAGCATGTTCGGAATCGCGATCAACATAAGAATCAGCATGATCGAGATCACGATCAGCAGTTCCATCAAGGTAAAGCCCGCTTCCGCCTGCTGGCGTCTCCGTCTGCGAACAAGTGAGAACACAATTGATTTCATACTTTGAGTTTCCGATCCCCGGCGTCACCCGCCAAACGCAATCCTAACGGATGGAAGACGCAGGATGCCAGTACCGCGCTCAAAAGCCATGTCAGTACCGCCGCAGCACGCCCAGTACACGGCCCTGAATCGCCACCTGCGCCGCAGGAACATAAATCGGGTCCATCTCGTTGTTCGAGGGCTGCAGCCGCACCACCGGCCCTTCCACGTAATAGCGCTTCAACGTGGTCTCTGAACCACGCACCAGCGCGACCACGATATCTCCTTCATGCGCTGTGGACGTGCGCTCCACCAGAACATAATCGCCGTCCATAATGTGCTCGTCCCGCATCGACTCGCCTCGCACCTGCAGGGCGAAAGCGTCGCGATTCCCGATAATGTCGCCCAGCGAAATGGTCTCTGCGGTTTCCATCGCCTCTACAGGCTGCCCCGCGGCAATGCGCCCCGCCAGCGGCAACCGTTCTCCCGGCCTCGCCTTCGCTCTCTGCGGCAGCACATCAATCGAGCGGCTGCGATTTTGCGCCCTCTGCAGCAGCCCTTTGTTATGCAGGTTGGTAATGTGCTTATGCACCGTCGCCAGCGAGCGCAGGCCCAGGCCGTGCGCAATTTCTTCATAGGAAGGCGAGTAGCCGTTCCGCTGCGTAAAGCCCGAAAGAAAGTCGAGCACCTCTTTTCGCCGGCGAGTAATAGCCATGCGCGAATTATAGCGAATAAAAAGCGAACCGCGCGCAGTTTTATTTTCACAGAAAAAATCCAGCATTCCCATTTCAGAACCTTACGCGGCCTTCTTCCCACTCCTGCACTGCATTGGATTTTCCTCACACTCCGTTCTTGTGTCCGGATTTGTTACAGGAGAAGGTTGCTTCATGCAGCGCGGCGAACCGCCGGGCTGCGGAGAGGGTGCGGAGAGCAGATGCGGTTTCTCGTAGCGGAAGACAATCAGGCGCTGGGCATGTTCCTGCGGCGCGGGCTTGAAGCGGACGGCCACGAAGTCCGGCTGGCCGGCGACGGCCAGGCCGCGGTCGACAGCTTTCTTGAGCAGACGCCCGACCTCGCCATCCTCGACCTCAATATGCCGCGCCTGGACGGGACCGAGGTCCTCAGCTTTCTGCGCTCTGTCACCGAAGATCTCCCCATCCTCATCCTCACCGCCCGCAATGAAATGGAGACGCGTCTCAGGTGCCTCGACCTCGGCGCCGACGACTGCATGCTGAAGCCGTTCGCGCTGGCCGAGCTGCGCGCCCGCATCCGGGCGCTGGTGCGCCGCCGCCGCGATGCCAGCCTGTTGCTGCGGCATGGCAGCCTCGAAGTCAGCCGCGTCGAACGCACTGTGAGATGTGAAGGCCGCCCCGTAACGCTCACCGGCAAAGAATTTGCGCTGCTCGAATATCTGCTGCTCAACCGCGGACGCGCCGTCTCGCGCGCCACACTGCTGGAGCAGGTGTGGAAGATGCAGCCCGAGGCCAGCACCAATGTTGTGGATGTGTATGTGAACTACCTGCGTCGCAAGCTGAGCGGAGCGGCCAGTCCGCCGCTCATTCAAACCGTGCGCGGCGAAGGCTATGCCATTGGTCTGAGCGCATGATCTGGCGGCGCAGGGATTTGGCAGAAAGCTTGACGAATCAGATTTCAACGGAAGTCTCAAAGGAGAACATCATGGCAACCGCAACCCTCCGGCCCACTCAACCCGCTGCACGCACCGCGATCCTCGCCAGCGCCGATCTTTCTTTTCGCCAGCGCGTGCGCGAAGCTCTGACCGGCCTGCGCTGGCAGGTGCGCGAAGCAACCGGAGGCGCAGAAGCTCTCGCGCATCTCGATGCCGCTCCCGCCGAGACGCTCATTCTCGACTCATGGCTGCCCGATCTTGAGATTCAGGAGTTCATCGCGGAGTTTGAAAAGCTGCACCCCGGCGTCGACTTGGTCACCGTCGACGATACCCCGGCGAGGCCCAACGCCGTGCGCAGCCCGCGCCGCAATGAGGTACTTTACGCCCTGCGCCGCGGCCAGGACGCCGACGGAGCCGCCGCCAATAGCGCGCCCGAGATTGAGCGCCACAACATCAGCGGTCCGGCCACTACCATTGCCTTTCCGCCCTTTGAAGAGGCGCTCAACGAGAGCTGCTCTCAGCCGCCAACGGCAATCAGCAGGGCCGCAACCAGCGTGTCCTATGTGCTCAGCAAGTCCTGCCGCCTGCCTGAATTGATCGGCGACCATCCTGCCATGCTCAAGGTCAGCCATCGCATTCGCCTGGTTGCGCCGCACCGCACCCCGGTTCTGATCGAGGGGCCTACCGGCACCGGCAAAGAGCTGGTGGCGCACGCGCTGCATCGCCTCAGCCCGCGTTCCTCGCGGCCCTTCGTCGCGCTGAACTGTGCGGCAATCCCGGAAACCCTGCTGGAGGCCGAGCTCTTCGGCCATACCCGCGGTGCCTTTACCGGAGCGGTGCAGGGAAGAGTGGGAAGGATCGAGGCGGCGCAGGGCGGGACCCTCTTCCTCGACGAAATAGGAGAGATGCCGCTCGCGCTGCAATCCAAGCTGCTGCGTTTTGTCGAGTGCGGGGAGCTCCAGCGCGTGGGCGAGAACGAGCCCGTGAAGGTGGATGCGCGCATCATCGCCGCCACCCACCGCCCGCTCGGCCAGCTGGCCGAACAGGGCAGCTTCCGCGCCGATCTTTACTACCGGCTGGCCGTCTTCCTTATCCGTACGCCGTCGCTCGAGTCCCATCAGGACGATCTGCCCCGCCTGATCGGCCATTTTATGGCGCGGCTGGCCGAGCGCGGTCCCGCCAAAAGCCTCAACACTGAAGCCATGCAGGTGCTTGCCGCGCACAAGTGGCCGGGCAACATCCGCGAGCTGGAGCATGTGCTTGAGCGCGCCTCCATTCTGGCCGAAGATCGCCCCGAAATCGGCGCGGAAGAGATCGAATTCGGCGAATATGCGCGGGCATTCTAAGAATTTTCCAATGTGACCTCCGGCCAAGTGGCGCAACTCCTGCAAACCATGCAGGCAAGGCGGTTGAGAAAGCAGCGATTTTGCCCTCTACCTTCGGAAAGGAAAAGCGATGAACATTACCACCCCTTTGAGCGATGAGTTGACGAAGTATCTCGATCTCTCCGGACTGGAGCTGAAGCTGACCGCGCAGAACATGGCGGACGTCGATGTGCCCGGCTACCGGACCGTGGGTTTCGACTTCGCGGAAGCGATGGAAAGCTCGATCGGCGAGGTGCTGGCCGAGCGCAAAAACGGCGCAAAGTCCACCCGGCCCGGCGTCAACGTCGTCAAAGTTGATGGCCTCATCGAGCGGCCCGACGGCAACAACGTTTCGATGGATCGCGAAGGCCTAAAGATGGCCGAAGCCCAGCTGCAGTTTCGCGTCGGCGAGGAGCTGCTGAAGCATGAGTTCACGCGCGTCATGGACGCGATTCACGCAGATAAGTAAGTCCAGATAAGTAAGTCCAGACAAAAAATAAGTCCAGGCAAGTAGAAGCAATCAGCAATACGGGAGCAAAAAGCAATGAATCTATTCGGGGTAATGGATGTCAGCGGCTCGGCCCTCCAGGCCGAGCGTCTCAGGGCAGAAGTCGTCGCCTCCAATATGGCCAATGCCAATACCACGCGCACGCCCCAGGGCGGCCCGTATAAGCGGCAGGAGGTGGTCTTCGAGTCAGCGGCCTCCGGCCAGGATATGGGCCAGGGCGTCTTCGCCAATCATCTGCTCTCGGAGAGCAACGGAGATATCGGCGGCGTGAAGATCGCCGCCGTAGTCTCCGACAACAGCACCGGCATGCGCCGTTACGACCCGCAGCATCCCGACGCCGACAAGGACGGCTACGTCACCTATCCGGACATCAATCCGCTGACTGAAATGGTGGATATGATGAGCGCCACGCGCGCCTACGATCTCAACAGCTCGGCCGTGCAGGCCACCAAAGGCATGATCGACGCGTCGATCGACATCCTGAAGTAATTCACCTGAAGGAGAACATTGTATGCAGACAGCTTCCATCTCGAACGCCATCGCAAACGCAGCCAGCGCCACTCTGTCCGGGGCCGGCATGGCCGGGGGCGACCTGGCCGGAAACGATCTGCTGTCACCGAGCGGCGCTGCCGCCGGCCAGACGCCCTTTGCCGGGTTGCTCAAGAGTGCCATCGGCAACGTGCAGAGCCTTGAAGACCAGGCCGCAAGCGCGACCGAAGGGCTGATGACCGGCCAGGGTGTCGACGTGCATCAGGCCATGATCGCCACGCAGAAGGCCGATATGTCGTTTGAGATGGCGTTGGCCGTGCGCAGCAAAGCGGTTGCCGCTTACCAGCAGGTGATGCAGATGCAGTTCTAGAGTGTGTCGTCCAATGTAGATCTGCCGCAGGAAAATCTCTTGAAACGGATCGCCACACGGCGCGGGAAACCTATCGATGGAAGGAAATCAGCAATTGACAACCGCCGCGGATGGCATGGGCCTGGAGCAGCGCGCGATGGAGTTTGCCTCCGGCATCACATCGCGCTTCAGGCAGCTCGACCCGGCAAGGAAGAAGTGGCTCATCGGAGCCACGGCTTTTCTTGTGGCATGCGTCCTCGGGCTCGCCTGGTACGCCGCGCGCCCCGACTGGCGCACGCTCTACGCCGGGCTCGCCCCGGAGGACGCGCGCGAGATGGCCGCGGAGCTGACGGCGGCCAACATTCCCTTCGACGTTTCGCCCGACGGCACGGCCCTGCGCGTCACCGCCGACAATCTGGACAAGGCGCGGCTGGCCGCGACCGCCAAGGGCGGCCCACGCAGCGGACGCATGGGCTTTGAGCTCTTTGACAAGCCGAACTGGATCGGATCGGAGTTTGACGAAAAGGTGAACTACCAGCGCGCGCTTGAGGGCGAGCTCGAGCAGACCATCGACACGCTGTCCGACGTCGAAAGCTCGAACGTCAACCTGGTCATGCCCCACGACTCGCTCTTCACCGAAGATCAGCGCGATGCCAAGGCCTCCGTGGTGCTCACGCTGCGGCGGCGCAGCGTTTCTGATGACGAGGCCGCCGCGGTCCGCAACCTCGTCGCCGGCGCCGTCGACGGCCTGCGCCCCGAGAACGTCACCCTGGTCGACGCCTCCGGAGAGCAATTAGGCCGCAAGAGCGGCAGCGCACAGAACGATGCCCACGAGCAGGAGCTGGCCGCCACGCTCATTCAGACGCTGGAGCCGGTCGCGGGCGACGGCAATGTCCGGGCATCGGTCAATGTGGAATACGACAGCTCCACGTCCGATGAAGTCGATGAGACCTACGACCCCAATGACGTGGTCACGCTTTCCATGCAGCGCACCGAACAGACGGCGGGCGCGCCGCCCGAAGTTGCCGGAGTTCCCGGCACCGCCAGCAACGCGCCCAACACCAAGCCCCCCGTCTACCCCAAATCCACACCCGAAACGCAGAGCGAGAAGCAGGAGAGCGGGACCTACGGCGCGTCGAAAAAGGTGCGCCATACCACCCAGGGCGCGGGCAAAATCCATCGCGTTACCGCCGCCGTGCTCATCAACCAGGTCATGGTGGTCAACGGCAAAAAGGTCAGCTGGCAGCCGCGCAGCCCTGAGGAGATGAAGCGCCTCACGGAGCTCGCCCAGGCCGCCATCGGCTTCGATCCTTCGCGCGGAGACACGGTCAGCGTCGTCGATCTGCCCTTCAACAATCAGGCTGTGCCCCAGACGCCCCTCAGCCAGCGGCTGCTCAGCGCCGCCTCGGAGTCCGGGCCGCTGCTCAAATATGCAACCATCCTGCTGGCTATGCTCGGCCTGCTGCTCTTCGTCGTTCGGCCCATCACGGCCGCCATGCGCCCCGGCGCAGCGGCGGCTCTTAAGACGCCTGCGCAGTCCGCTGCCCTGGAGGCCGGAGCCGATACCCCGTCCACCCCGGATCAGATCGCCGCTGAAAAGCAGAAGCAGCACATGCAGATGGTCTTCGATCAGGTCACCGACCACTTGAAGCGCGAGCCGGCGCAGAGCACACGCCTCTTACAGAGCTGGATCCACACCGAATAGCGACGGAAGCCATGAGCACACAAGCCAATCTGCCGACTCCGAACCCGCCCACGCCGCCTTCGTCATCATCTCCTTCGTCGTCATCGCCTCCGGCATCTACAACCAGCCTCACCGCGCCAGCCTCTCCCGCCGCGCCGCACCGCTCGCTCACCGCCGGACTCCCTGGCGTTCGCAAGGCGGCCATCCTCATGGTGGCGGTCGGCGACGAGCTGGGCAAGAAGATCATCCAGAACCTGCCTGAGGCCGATGTTCAGCGGGTCACCGAAGAGCTGGCCGATCTCCGCAACATCTCGCCCAACCTCTCCTTCGAGGTGGTCGAAGAGTTCTACGAGATGCTCGAGACCCAGCAGTACATGATGCACGGAGGCCTCGAGTACGCCACCCGCCTGCTGGTTGACTCCTTCGGCAAGCAGCGCGCCGAGGACCTGCTGGCGTTGGTCAAGCGCGCGCAGGAGGCCAGCCAGGGCAATCTCTCCATGCTGCAGCGCGTCGATGCGTCGCAGCTGGGCAAGTTTCTCGATGGCGAACACGCGCAGACCGTGGCGCTGGTGCTCGCGCACCTTGATCCGCGTCGCGCTTCGCAGGTGCTCGACAGCCTCGGCCCCGAGCATCGCGTCAATGCCATCCGGCGTCTCGCAGCCATGCGGCAGTTCTCGCCGGAGATGGCGCAGAAGGTCGCCGTCATCCTGCACAAGCGCTTGGAAAATGTCGGCGACACCAGCCGCAAGGCCTACTCCGGCTTCAAGGCGGTCGCCGACCTGCTCAATCGGCAGGACGCCGAGCAGGCCAAGAAGATTCTCGAACAGATTGAAGACACCGATCCTGAAATGGCGTTGAATGTCCGCAACCTCATGTTCACATTTGAAGACCTGGTCACTATTCCGGCGGCCAGCATGCGCGAAATCATCTCCGCCATTGATAAGCGCCAGCTGGCGCTCGCCCTGCGCGGATCCCGCGACGATCTGAAGGCCCATGTCTTCCGCGCCATGAGCTCGCGCGCCGTCGAAATGCTCAAAGAAGATATGGAAGTGCTGGGCCCGGTGCGCACCCGCGAAGTTGCCGGAGCACAGCAGGAGATCCTCAACCTGGCGCGGCGGCTGGAGTCCGAAGGCAAAGTCATTCTCAAACTGGAGCAGGGCGACGACTTGATCATGTAGCCGCCGGACGATGGCCGCAAAACAAAGGCCGGCAAACCGAAACGCAAAAGAGTGAACCACAGGGACCAGATATGCTCGAACCGACCGAGAACCGACTCTCTCCCGCCACCGTTCATCGCATGGAGTATCGCGCCATCGTTGCCGCGGGCCTTGCATCCTCTCAACCCGTGACCGATGCGCCCCCGCCTCCGGACCCGGAAGAGCTTGCCGCGCGCATCCGCGAGCTGGAGCTGGAGTTGGAAGAGCGCGCGCGTAGCTTCGAATCAGCAATGCAGGCCGCGCGCCTCGAGGCC
>JBARHV010000271.1:0-9461 GCA_049799415.1 Silvibacterium sp. | reverse complement strand
TCAATGCGGCGATCTTGGGCCGGTCGCAGATGTAGATGTAAGGATTGTCCGGATTTTTCAGCGCATAATCCTGGTGATAGGCCTCTGCGGGATAAAAGGCCTTGAGCGGAACGACCTGGGTGACGATGGGCTTGGGAAAAACATGCGCGGCGTCGAGCTGCGCAATGTAGGCATCGGCGATGCGCTTCTGCTCGTCGTTCGCGTAGAAAATTACGGAACGATAGGAAGTGCCGACATCATTGCCCTGACGATTGAGCTGTGTGGGATCGTGCGCGACGGAAAAGAAGACGCGCAGCAGCTGGCCGTAGGTGATCTTCGAGGGATCAAAAACCACCTGCACACTCTCAGCATGACCGGTGGTCTCCGTGGTCACGTCGTCATAGTGTGCGGTTGCGGCCGAGCCTCCAGAGTAGCCTGCGGTTGTTTCCGCCACCCCCCGGACGCGCTCGAAGACGGCCTGTGTGCCCCAGAAGCATCCACCGGCGAATACCGCCGTGACTCGAGACGAAGCGGCGGCCAACGGCGCATCGATTTTCGCGGGAGGGACGGGGGAGTTTGTAGCGGCCTGGCAACTCAGCAGCGGCAATCCGGCCAGAAGCAGCGCCGCGGCGCGCGCCATCGTTTTGAGCATCGAGAATCTCCTGCCTTATTGGAACATGCATCGAGAGAAAGGTTACCGGTAGTTTTCCATGGAATGTAAGGTGTTTTGGAAGAGTGGCCGGGAGACACAAGCGGCGACCCTTCGTACAATAACGGCGTGACCGCTCGAAAGAAAATTTCTCAAACAGAAAATGCTACTGGGTCTGCAGTGAGCCCGTGGTTTGGCTCGGATGCGATCGACTTTCTTCGCAAGCTGAAGCGTAACAATCGCCGCGAATGGTTTGAGGCGCGTCGCGATGTGTATGAGCTTGAGCTCAAACAGCCGATGCTGGCGCTGATCGAGCGAGTGATGCAGGGCATGGTTGAGTATGCGCCGGACCATCTTCGTCCGCCGCAAAAGTGCATGCTGCGCATTTACCGTGATACGCGCTTTTCCGCCGATAAGACGCCGTACAAGACCAACCTGGCAGCGTGGTGGACGCGGAATGGCCTGGAGAAGACTTCGGGCGGAGGGTATTACCTGCACCTGAGCGCGACGGAGCTGGTGATTGCCGTCGGCGTGTACATGCCGCCGAAAGAGCAACTGTTCGCGATTCGTCAGCACCTGCTGGAGCATCACGCGGAGTTTCGGCGGCTGATTGAAAATAAAAAGCTGCGCGCCAAGATGACGCTGCACGACCCTCAAGCATTGACGCGGCCGCCGAAGGGATTTCCTGCAGAGCATCCGGCGGGCGAATGGCTCAAATGGCGGCAATGGGGCGTGATCGCCAGGCTGCCTGCAACCGAGGCGCTCAAGCCAAAACTGCCGGCAACGGTGGAAGAATATTTCAGGTTGTCTACGCCGCTGGTTGAATTCCTGAACGAGCCGCTGCTACGGGTAGCCAGGACCAGGAAGAAAGCACTGTTTGGCCTTTACTGATGCGGACGGCTGCGCCTACACTCAACGGCAGAGAAACCGAGCGCAGCCCTTGCTGAGCGCTGTTTTCACATGCTCTTAAGCCCGTTATTTAGGCCTAAAAGTGGGAAAAACCCCAAAAAACCGAAGAAAACCGTAAAAAACCTGTGGAAACCGGGCTTTTGCTGTTGACAAAGTTTTTCAAAAGACGCAAGGTAAACGGCGGTGGGTTCTCTCGGACCCGCATAAACACAGGGCTTCTAAGCTACGGCTGCGGGGTTCCTGCAGGTGGAATGCGGAGAGGAAAGATCTTGCAGCAACGAACCGGTTTTGCGCGGTTCGAGCATAACCGAATCAGGAGGAAACAACTATGGCAACAACCATGACCAAGACCGCTCTCGTCCGCCAGCTGGCTGAGAAGCTCGAATTGACCAACAAGCAGTCGGCGGCCTTCCTCGACCTGCTCGCGGAAACCGCGATCAAGGAAACGAAGAAGAACGGCGTGTTCGTGATCCCCGGCCTGGGACGCCTGGTGAAGGCAGAGCGCAAGGCGCGCATGGGCCGCAACCCGCAGACCGGCGAACAGATCAAGATCAAGGCCAAAACCGTTGTGAAGTTCCGCGTTGCCAAGGCAGCGAAGGACGTCATCGCGCCGCCCAAGAAGTAGTTGCTCAAACGGCAGCCGCAGCCATACATCGACAGCAGGCGGCAATAAACTAATTAGGGAGAGGGAGACGGACTGAGGCTCGTCTCCCCTTTTCTTTGCTCAGGCGCTCTTCACGGCGAAGGCGCGCACGACCAGGGAGAGTCCAAAACAGATCAGCAATGCCTGGACGAGCAGCGTTGCGTTGTATCGCCACGCCAGTATGGCAAAGCAGCCGGTCATCGCAATGTAAAAAACTTCAGCGACACAGGCCTGCAGCCAATGCGGCTGCGCGGTCGATTGCGGCACGCGCGCAACCAGGCTGGGGAACAGGGACGGAACCCGGCTTTTATAGGCGAGATAGGCTTCGCCCTGTTGCGTTTCAAGATAAAGCTCTTCGCGCTGGATCAGCCGCACCATCTGCACAATGCTCGCGGCCAGAGCAAAGATTGCTCCCGAGGGCGGCATAAGAATGGCCATTGCCAGCAAAAACAGGAAACTGCCGAAGTAGAGCGGATTGCGCATCCGGCGGTAGGGTCCAGCGGCTACGATGCCCTGCGCATGCATGGCGCCTGACTTGACCACGAAGCTGCCCATGTAGGCGGTTCCCCAGATGCGGAAGAGGGTGCCGAGCGCCGCAAGCAAAATAGCGGCTAAGGTTACAGCAATGGACGCGGTTTCGAGCGGCAGCCAGCGGGCGAGTTCGCCAGAAAGCTCGAGCCAGGTTGACGTGACCGGCCTTGCAAAACTGCCGTAGCGCAGCCACGGCGCCCAGAAGCCGAGGAGATAGATCGCAAAGCCGATCCATAACCTGAATCGAAATTCAAACTGAGTTGCCCGCACGTTCTCACCGTTCCAGATATGTAACTATTATGGTTACATATTGCGATATTGTTAAAAAGACCTGCTATTTTGCTCAATTATCCAAGGCGGTACGCAGACGCCCATGCGCTGCTGCCAGTTTTTCTTCGGCGGTAACACGATCGACGTTGAGCTTTGCCATCACGATGGCAGTTTTGACGGATCCCGCCGATCGAAGCAGTGTGTTGGATTCATCGTATCCTCGGCCTGTGACTGTTGCGATGATGCGCGCGGCCCGGTCCTGGAGCTTTACGTTGGTAGGCTGCACGTTCACCATCAGGTTGCCAAAAACATAGCCCAGACGGATCATGGCACCGGTTGAAAGCATATTCAGCACGATCTTGGTTGCAGTTCCGGCCTTCATACGCGTGGATCCGGTCACAGGTTCGGGGCCTGTCGCCGGAGTGATCGCCAGATCTGCTGCGCGCGCCAGCAGAGAATCCGGGACACAGCTTAACCCGATGCTGAGAGCGCCCAGCTCGCGCGCATACTTGATGCCGCCGAGCACATACGGCGTGCGCCCACTGGCTGCGATGCCCACCAGCACGTCTTTGCTGCTGAAGTCGCGCGCCTCGAGATCGTGCTGACCCAGTGTCTCGTCATCTTCGGCACGTTCGACAGAGTGCCGCAGCGCGTGGTCGCCCCCGGCAATCAGCCCTTGCACCATTTCCGGCGGAGTGTTGTAGGTAGGCGGACACTCGGAGGCGTCGAGCACGCCGAGGCGCCCGGAGGTTCCGGCTCCAAGGTAGAAAAGCCGACCACCCTGCTCCAGGCGCGCGACAATGCCATCGATCGCTGCCGCAATTTGCGGAAGCTCGGGATCGACGGAAGCGATTGCCTCGCGGTCGGCGGTATGAAGAGATGTCACCAGATCGAGCGTAGTCAGCTGATCAAGATTTTCTGTCGCCGGGTTGCGGGCTTCGGTAAGGAGTTGCGAGAGATCGTTCATTGCACCTGGCTTTCAGTGGTCCTGACGGCATCCGCGGGACGAGATGCCTGCTGGAGCTATTGTCCCATTCTAGGGGTGAAGTATGTCATCGAGAAATATGTAATTCATAGATAAGCGAGGAGTTATAGGGAAAATTTATAAACGTACCCGCGCTTCAGGCCCGACGTATTGACTCGATTGTCTCGAGCAACTCGTCGAAGTCTTCAAGGGTGGAATATTCAATGATTACTCGGCCTTTGCCCTTGCGGTCCTCGATGGTTACTTTCAGCCCAAGAGCGCGTTGAAGCAAATCACGAGCCTCGCGAACATTGGGATCGAGTGGTTCTTTGACCTTTTCCTCCGGCTTGCGCTTCTCCGGATTGACCATGCCCTGCACGTAACTCTCGGTCTGCCGCACGGACATGGAGAGCGCAATGACCTTTTGCGCAGCCTTCAGGATGGTTTCGGGATCTTCGAGAGGCAGCAGAGCGCGGGCATGTCCAAAGGTGAGCTCTCCATTTTCGACTTTGGCCTGAATCTCGGCAGGCAGACGGAGGAGGCGCAAGAAATTGGCGACGGAGGCGCGATCCTTGCCGGTGCGCTGCGCGATCTGCTCCTGCGTAAGCTTGAATTCACGGCTGAGGCGGTCGTAGGCACGCGCCTGCTCCATCGGGTTGAGGTCGGTGCGCTGAAGATTTTCGACGATGGTAATTTCCATCGCCTGTTCGTTGGAGACCTGACGGAGAAACGCCGGGATGGTCGCCTTGCCGGCTTTCTTTGAGGCCATCAGGCGACGTTCTCCGACGATGAGCTGAAATCGTCCGCCTGGCAGGGGTCGGACGAGGATGGGCTGAACCACTCCGGTAGCCACTATGGAGGCAGCCAGCTCAGCCAAAGCCGACTCCTCGAAACGGGTGCGCGTCTGGTATGGGTTCCGGTCAATGGATTCGAGGGGAATCTCGCGTGGCGTGCCGTCAGAGGCCGGTTTTGCGGCGCGATCTTCAGCCACGGCATCGATTCGCGGCAGCAACGACTCCAATCCCCTACCTAACGCCTGTCTCTTGAAAGGCTCTCCAGCATTTGCCATTTTGATGATTCCTTCGATCAGATTCTTTGTTCTTGATTTCCTGATTCAACAGCCGCTAACTTCCATAAGGCCAGAACTTTACATTGACTTTGGCGCGGATTGCAGCGGCGGCCTTGCGTTCTTTGGCGCGCGGACTTTCGATGCTGTTTCGAGTTAGAAGCTCCTCTGCCAGATCGCGATAACTTTCGGCGCCGCGCGACTTCGGGTCATATAAAAGGACCGGCTTGCCATAGCTGGGCGCCTCTGCCAGGCGCACATTGCGCGGAATCACTGTCTTGTACAGCTTCTCTCTGAAGAAGCCGCGAAGATTCTCTGTGACCTGCTGCGCGAGGTTTGTGCGGTCGTCATACATCGTGAGCAGTACGCCTTCGATCTCAAGTTTCGGATTGAATCCGCTGCGTACCCGCTCCAGGGTATGCACCAGCTCACTGATGCCTTCAAGGGCAAAATACTCGGCCTGCATCGGGACCAGGAGACGGTCTGTAGCCACCAGCGCGTTGAGGGTCAGCAGATCGAGCGCGGGGGGGCAATCGAGGATTACGAAATCGTAAGAATCTCGAAGGGGTTTCAGCGCTTCACGCAATTGAAAGGCGCGGCGCTCATTTTGGATCAGCTCAACGTTGGCGCCAATCAGGTTTTTGCTGGAAGGAACCAGGAAAAGAGTTTCAATCTCGGTGGGTAGGACCGCCTCCACGAGGGGACATCCATCGGTCAGGACATCGTAGATTGATTTGCGTTGATCATCGCGGGCGAATCCATAGCCGCCTGTGGTATTGGCCTGGGGGTCGCAATCGATGAGCAACGTCTTGAGACCCTCCAAGGCCAGAGCGGCCGAGAGGTTAATGGCGGTCGTGGTTTTGCCCACTCCGCCCTTTTGGTTCACAACTGCCAGGACAATAGCCATGAAGCATCAAGAGTAGTGCGGGACAGCGCGCAAGGCAAATGGAGTGGCCTGTGCAGAAAGGGGACGCATTTGTGGAAGGTTTCTGGGTGGGCTGAGTCTGGGGTCGGCAAAGCTCTGAGAAGATGAGGGATGTTCTCAACAGTGAAGATGGGTAAGATTGGGGCATTTTTGAGTGCGCCGGTGGAAATCTTCAAATGTTCCACATGGAACACATGAGGTTTGGATGATGAATCCAGGGCGATGTTCCACATGGAACATTTGTTTATCGCTTATGTTGGCCAAAAAGAAGTAAGCCATGATTGAGGGTGGATAGCGGGATTTGCCGCTGCCATTCGATCTCTGGGAGCACTGCTTTTATGCTGTTTGCAGTTCCAGTTGTAGAGAAAGCTACGATCCATCCCCGCTGAGACATTCTCTCAGCCGCTGCTCTGCATGCCTCGGGCATTTTGTCGACGGCCCGGAGCGTTACGATGTCAAACTGCCAGTCGGAGGGCATTTCTTCAACCCGTTCATCGATCACTTCGGCATTCAGGCTTAGTGCGCGAACAACTTCTTTCAAAAATGCCGCCTTTTTGCCCTGAGATTCGGCAAGCGTAATGCGAATATCGGGCCGACAGATGGCAATCGGGACGCCCGGCAGTCCGGCGCCAGAACCAAAATCGAGCAGAGTTGATCCTTCTGGAAGATCGGGTAGCGCCTGCGCGCACTGAATACATTCGACGAAGTGCCTGTGGAGGATCGTTGCTGGGTCTCGAATCGCCGTAAGATTCAGCCTGGCATTCCATTTCAACAGAAGCGCAAGGTACGACTCGAACTGCATCAAGGCTGCGGGAGGCAGGCTTCTTAGTCCTGCCTGGTCAATGACTTGAGCTATCTCCAAAGGCGTCACGGCGCGATCGATTCCCGAACCACGCGCGGATGCCACTCAGCCGCTGCCTTCACAAAGGCCACAAACATGGCTTTGGAGGCTGCGTCATAGTCGAAGCTGCGTTCCGGGTGCCACTGAACGGCGATCACGAATTGATCCTCGGTTCCCTCGACGGCCTCAATCAGGCCATCCTCCATGCTGCGTGCAGCCACGGAGAGGCCGTCGCCGGGGCGGGCCAATCCCTGATGATGGCTGCTATTGACGATGAGGCCATCCGCGCCCGTAATTGCCTCAATTTTGGAGCCTTCCGTCACGGTAACCCGATGGGCTTGGCGAACCTCGCGTCCAGGCTTATGGTTGACTACCGACTTTAAATCCTGAATGAGAGCTCCACCACGCCAGACATTCCATGCCTGGAAGCCGTAACAGATTCCGAACAGAGGCTTATAGAGGTTTGCTGCGTCCTGCATAAGTAGCTCATCTACAGCCTCACGAGCCGGATCGGCGGGGCCGCACTCGGGAATACGCTCCTGCCCATATTTTTCGGGATCCACGTCCGCGCCGCTACCCGGAAGCAGCACGGCCTCGCAGGAGGCCACGAGCTCAGCGACTTCGGACTGGGTCGCCGATGCAGGAACCTTTACGGCAATGCCGCCGGAGGCCTCGACTGCGTGCGCATACTGTGGCCAGGCGCGCTGGTTGTAGGCGGTGTCACTTGAGGTGGGTTCAGGGATTGCAATTCTCGGCTGCTTCATCACATTTCTCCACCGGACCGTCGGCTTCGGCAGTCCTGGCTGGCGGTTTCAGATAGGAATACTCATAGTAGAGGCGGCTGACGACATCGCGCACGCGCTCCGTGAGCTCTTCCGTCTGTCTTATCGAGTAGCCAGTAGTGTCGATTGGCTCACCCACGGCGAGAGTGATCGGGACAGGATGGAACTGCGCTGTATGAATCGGCAGCAGCTCGTGCGTACCAATCAGGGCCATAGGAATAATTGGAACACCTGCGCGGATCGCCATAAAAGCCGGGCCGTTCAGGAAACTCTCTGGATGCCCAGTCTCCGATCGTCCACCTTCCGGGAAGATAAAAACCGGCATGCCCGACTTCAAGGTTTTTACCGCGCTGCCGAGGCTGGAGATGGAGGCGCGCGGGTTCGTCACATTCACCGGAACTTGTCCAGATCGTGTAAGATGCCAGCCGATAAAGGGTAATTTGAACAGGTCGTGACGGGCCACAATCCGGAACTGAAAGGGCAGGATTCCAAAGAGCACCGGGGTGTCCGAATAGGACAGGTGGTTCGACACATAGACAGCGACACGCCCGTCAAGATATTGCCCGTTCAGCACCGTTACCTTTGCCCCGCCGATCCGGGTTATGGTTCGGCCCCAGCGCTGCGCGATGCTGTGCTGGATCTTTCCCGATTGATCCCAGAGTGAAGAGATCAACGAGAGGCTGCCGAAAAAAGCTGTTGCTGTGAAGAAGAGTGGGGCGCGGAAGCAAAAGCTTACGACCCGCTCGCTCCAGGGCAGCGGATTCGGTCGAGGGACGAGAATTCGCTGGCTCATGAGCCGGACTCCATTAGCAGGCTCCGTATTTCGCCTACCAGATACACTGACCCGGTCGCGACAACTATTCCATCTAAAGGAGTTAGCTCCAATACTTTGGCTAAAGCTTCCTTGGGACTGCTTGCTGTCAGAACGCGGGTGCCCGTTGCCTCGGCGGCTGTTTGCATCGCCTGCAAAGAGGCGGTGCGGGGCGAGGACACTTCGGTCAGCACAACCGTATCAAACAAGGGAAACAAGACCTGGGCCATTTCCGTGAAAGCCTTGTCCTTGAGACAGCCGAAAATCGCGGTCATTGTTGCCGGCTGCGGGTCGAGGTGCGACAAAGCCGATCGCAGGGCCCAGGCTCCGGCGGGATTGTGCGCTACATCCAGCAACACGTCGGGACGGCCTGCGCGGGAGAACCGCTCCAGGCGTCCAGGCCAGCGCGTTGCGCGGATGCCGTCGGCGATCTGCTCCGGAGTTAATTTGTAACCGTCATGGTTACATAATTCAACGGCTGTGGCGATGGCCAGCGCCAGGTTGCGGTGCTGATGCGCGCCGGTAAGAGGCGATTCGGCGATGATTCGCTCGCCCAGGACGGTCAGCGGATAGGCGCGGCTCTCGTCTCCGCGCGACGGAATATATTCGGCGGCGTTCACCCCGCGCACGTTCAGAGCCATCGCAGCCTCGCCGATTGCCTGATTCGCTTCCGGATGCTGTGGCAGTGTCACCAGGACGCCGTTCTGCCGCAGGATTCCGGCTTTTTCTCGCGCAATTTCCGTAATGGTGTTGCCCAGCCACTCGGTGTGATCGAGGGAAATATCGGTGATCACCGAAACCAGCGGCTCGACGATGTTGGTCGCGTCCAGCCGGCCTCCCATGCCCACCTCGAGCACTGCGATGTCGATGCCCTGTTCCGCGAATGCGAGGAAGGCCACAGCAGTCATTGCCTCAAAAAAACTGGGATGTCCCTTAAGGCGCTCTTCTGAAACTAACCGCCGCGCGCAGTCATCCACGCGAAAATAGCAGGCGGCGAATTGGTCATCAGAGATGTCGCGCCCATCGATTCGAATGCGCTCGTTCACGCGCGCGAGGTGCGGCGAGGTGTAGAGGCCGGTGCGATATCCTCC
>JBARHV010000270.1:0-6036 GCA_049799415.1 Silvibacterium sp. | reverse complement strand
AAATGAACGTCACTGCGCCCATGGATGGATTGGTCTCGATTCAAAAAAACATGAATGCCTCGGGAGGATTCTTTTTTACCGGGATGTCCGTTCCCGACTACCATCCAGGCGATCAGGCGCAACCCGGGAGCCCGATTGCGCAGGTCGTGGATACCCAGGGGATGGATCTCGTCTCCAGCGTCGGCGAGCGGGACCGCAGCAATATCAGGCAGGGACAAGCCGTAGAAGTTGATTTCGACGCGTTGCCCGGTCGCTCATTTCGGGGAACGGTCAAGAGTGTGGGTGGTATGGCCATCCGCCAATTCTTCGAATCAAACACTGGCGGCAACTTCGATGTTTCGATTCAACTCGACGATGCGGACCCTCGCCTGCGCTCTGGATTCACGGCCCAGGTGGTCTTTCTCGGCAAGAGCGAAAAAAATGTGCTTTATCTCCCCAGGCAGGCGCTGTTCATGAAGGATGGCAAGCGGATCGTCTACGTCAGCAAAAATGGCGGATTCGCACAGCAGGAGGTCAGAATTCAGAACGAAAGCGAAAGTCGCGCGGTGATTGAAGGACTGCAGGAGGGAAGCCGGGTCGCGTTAATCGATCCGACTGTTCCGCGAAAAGCTTCCGGCGGCTCTACAACCGGCAACATTGAAGGAGCGCCCTGATGGCTGCGAATAGCTCACCGGTATCCGCGCTGGTTCGCGGCGGCTATCAGCAATGGATTCGAGACGCACAGCTGGCCATGCAGAACCTCACGCTGCATAAGCTCCGCTCGCTGCTGACGATGATGGGAATGATTTTTGGGGTCGCAGCCGTAGTAGCCATGCTCTCGATTGGCGCGGGCGCGCGTCAGAAGGTGATGGCGCTGATCGAACAAATGGGGGTTCGTAACATCATCGTAGAGGCCAGGGAGACCTTGGAATGGCAGGCCCATTCAAAAATTCGTAAGATTTCTCCCGGACTGACTCTGGAAGACTACCGGGTCATCCGCGATGATGTCGACGGTATCGTGGCTTCAACACCCCGCGAACGATTCACCCCTTCAAAGACCATCCCAAAATCGCAACAGGATATTCCTGTAGTTTACGGTGTTAATCCTGCTTACCAGCAGATTGCCGGGCTTCACTTATTGAATGGCAGGTTTTTCGATCAGGCCGATGAGGATCGGGCCGCTCCGGTATGCGTGCTGGGAGCAGCTGCAAGGTGGAATTTATTTGGATCGTCAGATCCTGTCGGCCAGTACGTCAAAGTGAACGAGCAGTGGTTTCGCGTCATTGGGGTCGCAAGTCCTCAGCTTAGCTCAGGAACTGATGTAGCCGGCACGCCCGCCGTGGATGCGAACAACAGTATTTACATTCCCTTGACGTCTTCATTTCTTCGTATGGAAGACAGCTACAGCGATGTCCGCGATGAGATCGATGGAATATATATCAACATGCGTGAGAACGCGGATATATACCAGGCGTCGCAGGTTATCAGAGCCATTCTCGACTCATCCCATCATGGTGCAGATGACTTCAGTATTGTAGTGCCCGCCGAACTCCTCGCCGAACAGAAGCGCACCGAGCATCTGTTCACCACTGTGATGGTTGCCATCGCCTCCATCTCTCTTGTCGTGGGCGGCATAGGGATCATGAACATTATGCTGACCAGCATCCTCGAGCGAACGCGGGAGATTGGTCTTCGCCGCGCGGTGGGGGCCCGGCAATCCGACATCGTGCGACAGTTTGTGGTTGAAGCTGTGATGATCTCCTTCGCCGGTGGGACCATCGGCGTGGTGCTAGGCTTCGTCATCTCCCGAATGATCGCGTGGCTCGCCGGATGGTCGACGATTGTAACTTTCGGCTCCATTGCGCTGGCTTTTCTTGTCTCGATTTCTGTTGGGCTGGTGTTCGGAATCTACCCTGCAATGAAAGCAGCGCGTCTGGATCCTGTGGAGGCAATTCGTTATGAGTGAGGCGGTCGCCTTGAATCTTAAACAGTCCCGCGAATACAACCGCCTTCACCACCATCGGATAACGCAACACAATTCGGGGATGACGTTCATGCGCTATGTATTCTTTTCGTTTCTGCTGCTGGCAATTGCTTCCCCGGCTCGGGCCCAGGCTCATGAGAGCTATAACGACCTTCTTACACCACGCGTCCGCTCCAGCAAGCTGGCGCCATCGGAACATTTGAAGGACTACGTGCAGAACGGCAAGCTCAGTCTCGGCCTGCGTGATGCAGTTCTTCTTATGCTCGAAAACAACAGCAACATCCAGATTGACGAGACTCAGATCGAAGCGCAGAAATTTTCTCTGCTGGGTGCGCACCAGCCATTCGATCCGTTGATCCAAAGCAGTTTCAACGTCAATCGATATTCTTACCCAGGCTACAGCCAGCTCCAGGGTGTCGGAGAGTCGAGCAACGCGACACTGAATTCGTTGAGTCAAACCGGGCAGGTTTCATACACGCAAACATTCGTTACCGGCACAAATATCGTTGCGGGCATCTCCAGCAGCAAATCATCGACGAACAGTTCCTTTTATTATTTCAATCCGTACTTCAGCTCTACATTTAATTTTCAGTTCACTCAGCCGCTCTGGCGTGGCGCAGGCCGATTTGCCAATACTGCTCCTCTGATCATTGCGCGGCGCACACTGCACCAGTCGCAAGCTGGCTTTGAAGCTGAGGTGAACGACGCTATTTTGCAGGTGGTTAGCCAATATTGGGCTGCCGTTCAGGCTCGCGGCGCTCTCGATGTTCAACAGAAGTCACTCAAACTGGCCGAAGTCAGCTATGACCGCGATAAGCGGGCACTGGAACTGGGAGCCTTGCCTCCTCTGGACATCTACCGCTCCGAATCCGAAGTCGCAGCCCGCAAGGTGCAGGTCATCCAGGCTCAGTATGCGTTGACGCAGACGGAGGATGCACTGCGTCTCACGATTGGCGCGGATCAGGATCCTCAGTTTCGTTCACTGGACTTTGACCTGACGGAAAAACCACTGCCTTCCGGAACGCTGGAGACTCTGGACGAGGAGACAGCGCTTAAAGAGGCCCTTGACCATAGGCCGGAAATCGAAGTTGCCGCGGATTCGCTGGCCAATGATGAGACCAGCATCCGTCTCGCCCATAATCAGCTCAGACCCAATCTGTCTTTAACCGGCTTCTATCAAAGCAGCGGCTTGGGCGGCAATCAGTACAACCTATTGAACGGTCAATTGATTGCGCCCGGCGGTCTTGGTTCGTCGTTCGGCCAGCTCTTCGGTTTTGGCTATCCTGGATACGGGGGAGCCTTGACGCTGAGTCTCCCCCTGAGGAATCGTGGTGCAAAGGCCGGTCTGGGCACTGCGCTCGTGTCACGAACTCACGACTTATACAGCGACAGGCAAATCCGGGAGCAGATTACACAGGAAGTAAGCAACGCGGTCCATCAACTCGAGGAAGCGGAGCTCGCTTTAGCCGCCGGCACAACGGCCTTCGAACTGGCGCAAAAATCCCTTGCCTCGGATCAGCGCAAATATGAACTAGGTTCGGAGACTAATTTCTTCGTGCTGGATTCACAAAACAAGCTCGCCCAGGCGGAGCTGGTTTTGTTGCAGACGCAAGTGAACTACCAAATTGCACTTGCAGCAGTCGGTCACGCAACCGGCAACTTGTTAGATCCATATCATGTGCAAATCGCAGACCTTTCGAAGTAATCCCGGCAGGCAGGATCGATCCGCTGACGCCCATGCATACGACCATTAACAATTCCTTAAACTTCCTGGGTTAAAAGCAGTTCGCGAACACGATGGCCGAAGCCGCGTTGCAACCATTGTTTGCAAGAGGTTATGGGCAATCATCAGTCTTAAATATCGCTAAAGAAAATTTGAGAACGATTGATTTGCGCTTTTGGCCTTTGGTGGGGATAGTGCCGGTATGCGGTTTGTTTCACTTCTGCCGTTTATGGTTCTGCTCTTCCAGAATGGTGCCCGCCTCATAAAAAAATCAACAAAATGGCGGGCCATTCTGACCGGCGCCAAATGGGCAGTCGTGCTGGTTGTGGCGGCTGCGGGGTGCAACGGGAAGACTCCTGCTCCTGCGGTTTCAGCTTCTTCGTCCGGCTCCGCATCCGCTTCTTCATCTGCTGTGAGTGGGGGTGATCAGCCGGGAAGTCTTGCAGCTCGCCTGGGTGCGATTACGAGTGGGGCCGCGGATAAGCCTGCCGGGCCGCCGCTTCCGGGCTGGAAGCCGATTGCGGCGGATGTTCCGAATCTGCCGGTTCCGCTGGTGAAAGGTCTGCTCGTGGAGACAGCGATTGCGCAGCCGATCGGAGATTATGAGTCGTTCAAGGCGATCCAGAATGTGACTCCAACTGTAGTGAGTATGGGTTACTCGGCGGCTGTGCCAGAGCCACGCTTGCCGGGTACTCCTGCGCCACCTGCGGGACAGGAGTTAAAGCTGAAGCACACAACCTGTGTGCGGCAGATCGATACGGCGGATCTGGCGAAGGCCCACGCGTACAACGAGATGTTCTGCGGGACGGGCGCAGTGGAGCATTTTCCGGGCACGACGGCGATTACCGCATCGACGGAAGTGCTGAACCAGCTTCGCGCCGGGCAGCAGGTGGACTTCAGCTATGACGAGGGTGGAATTTCATCCCTGATGCAGATGTTCATGCCGAAACAGGCCCAGACGGGCGCTCCCGCGGCCCCGCATCCAGGACAGACGCCGGGCACGACGTATTGCCAACTCCATCGGGTGGAGACGGCGGACCTGGCGTTTCCTGTTCTTGTGAACCAGCAGCCGGTGACCCTGCCTGCTCTTCATGCGACCTGCACAGCGGATAACCAGGACGAAATCCATATCTATTACCTTGACCAGCCAGCGAATGCGCTTACGCTGGCATTCCAGATCGGTAGCGCGCGGCTGCAGGTAATCCGGATCACGATTCCGCCGCCGTCAACCCCAACAACTGGCAGCGGAGGCGGTGGTGGCGGTTCTGGCGGTGGCGGTGCGGGGCAGATGGAGCAGGCGCTCGCCGAGAAGAAGCCGGTAGAGATTTATGGGATCTACTTCGACTTCAACAGCTCGGTAATCAAGCCCGAGTCGGAGCCAGTGTTGCAACAGATTTCCGGCATTATGCACAAGAATCCCGACTGGAAGCTAAGTGTGAGCGGGCACACGGACAACATTGGCGATGACGGCTTCAATATGGGGCTTTCGCAACGCAGAGCGGCGGCGGTGAAGGCTGCTCTGGTCACCCGATATGGGATCTCCGCAGACCGTTTGACGACGAGCGGGTATGGAGCGTCGCAGCCGATTGCGGACAATAAAACTCTGGAAGGGCGCGCGCGGAACAGGCGTGTGGAATTGCAGCGGCAGTAAGGCTGGCTTGGGCGGGAAAGGTGGTTGGTTTATGAAGGATTTTTTGCAGAGGAGCAGTTTGATTCTGGCAGCGGCAGCTTTGCTGCTGGCGGTTTCGAGCTGCAAGAAGAATCCTTCGGCCGCCCAGACTGCCCCGGCTACGCAGCCGGTGCCTGCAATCGCTGCTTCGGGAACCGAGTTTGGCGGTGCGGGGTGGGAGGCGCAGAAGGTTGCGCATGATCAGAACGCATCGGCAGGTGCAGGCCAGAGCTATGCGCATGTGACGTATAAGCCGGAAGTAAAGATCATCGACGAGGGCGCGGTGCTTTCGTCGATTGTGGGTGTGAGCAGCAATGGCCATGGTGCGGTCTTCAACAATGCCTCAGCGGAGATACGCGCGCTGAAGGCGGGTGACATCTTCATGGTGAAAAATGATTTCGCTGTGAAGATACTGGGCGCAGAGACGGACGGCAATCAGACGGTGGTCCTCTTCGACAATGCAAAGCTGACAGACATTGTGCAGCAGGGAGTGATCCATCTGGATACGCCGATCAGCTTTCATGGACCGGCGATGGTCGCGGCGGCAACCTCGCCGCGCAGGTTTCACTTCATGGATTTGATCGAGACGCCGGTGTATGCGCAGAATGGAACTGGCGAAGGGCCGGCACCGGGCGCATTGCAGCCGGGGTTCAATACGCCGAAAGATGGAGTGGATGGAGG
>JBARHV010000269.1:0-1511 GCA_049799415.1 Silvibacterium sp. | reverse complement strand
CGAGCCTCACGGATGGCAAATTGAATGATCCGCTATTTTCTAATTTTGTTCCTGTTTGGCGGCTGTATCGCAGCGGGCATTGGCGGCTACGTGACCGGACGTCGCATTGGCTTCTTGGACGGCTACGGAGATCGCGAACGTTACGAACGACAGGTCGCAGAGCTTTGCCACAATGAGCATTTGAAATCTTGCACGATGGCCTCCCTCGCCGCCGGGCCGGAGAGGCAGAACTGAATTAATTTGCGAACCAAGGCGCGTCACCCCAACCGTTGCCCAGCAGTCGGAACTTTTCCCTCGAGGCTTGACCGTCCGCAACCCGCGGACTGAAGTGGACCCGGAATTTGGGACCGGTTGACTGATTGGATTTGAGGCCGTTCTGTCGCAACAGATGGAGCGGAAGATGAGCAAGGGAACGAGACGGAAGATCGACGGTGCGCTGAAGGCGAGGATTGCCTTGGAGGCGTTGCGGGAGCAGGCGACGGTGGCCGACCTGGCTCAGCGTTACGAGGTTCATCCGAATCAGATTTATGCCTGGAAGAAGCAACTGCTGGAGCAGGCGGCGCGAGCGTTTGAGAACGGGAGCGGCGACGCCGCGGCCGGGCGTGACCGCGAGATCGAGAAGCTGCACGCCAAGATCGGCGAACTGATTGTGGAGCGCGATTTTTTAGCGCGGAGGTCCGGAAGATGAGCGCGCCGGACCGCCGGGCGCTCGTCGATCGCGACCACCGCGAGCCGTCGATCCGCCGGCAATGCGTCCTGCTGGGGGTCTCCCGTTCGGGCGTCTATCGGAAGCCGCCGGCCGCCAACGACAACGACCTGGCGCTGATGCGGCGGATCGACGAGTTGTTCACGGCGTGGCCGTTCCTGGGCTCGCGGCGGATGGCAGCGATGCTGCGGGCGGAAGGATGCGTCGTCAATCGCAAGCGGGTGCAACGGCTGATGCGCCGGATGGGCATCGCGGCGCTGGGGCCGAAGCCGCGAACGACGAAGCCCGCGCCGGGCCACAAGATCTTCCCCTATCTCTTGCGCAACCTGGCGATTGACCGGCCGAACCAGGTCTGGGCGGCCGACATCACCTACATCCCGATCGGGCGTGGCTTCCTCTACCTCGTCGCGGTGATCGACTGGGCCAGTCGGGCGGTGCTGGCGTGGCGGCTGTCGAACACGATGGATGTGTCGTTCTGCGTCTCGGCGGTCGAGGAGGCGCTGGCGCGCTACCGCACGCCGGCGATCTTAAACACGGACCAGGGCAGCCAGTTCACCAGCGCGGCCTTCACCGGCATGCTCGCCGCTGCCGGCGTCCGCATCTCGATGGATGGGCGCGGCCGGTGGATGGACAACGTGTTTATCGAGCGCCTGTGGCGCAGCTTGAAGTACGAGGACATTTATCTGAAGGGCTACGCCGACGGCCGGGAAGCACGCGCCGGGATCGGGGTGTGGATGGCGTTCTACAATGGCAGCCGTCCCCACCAGGCGCTTGGTAACCGCACGCCGATGGCGGTCTGGCGCGA
>JBARHV010000268.1:0-21462 GCA_049799415.1 Silvibacterium sp. | reverse complement strand
TGACCCTTTCCAAAAGCAAAAGGCGCAGCCAGTGGCCGCGCCTTTTCAGGAGAATTTACCCCTTTCTTTCAGAATACCAAATCAGCATAAATCACCTGCATACACTAAGTCTCATGATATGTATGAGATACAAATTCGAGAGCTTGACACGATTCCCCGCGTGCGGTCCGTCAGCGATGGAAGGGGAAGCGTTCGCGGATTTCGTAGCGGGAGCCGGAGGGGGTGGGCAGGCTTTCGTAGAGAACGAATTCGTGGGCGGTGAAGGGAGTGAAGACGGGCTGGCGGCGGAGGTTGGCTTTGAGTGTGTGGAGAGTGCCGGCTCCGGCTTTGCCTTTGCTGCGGGCGAGGGTGATGTGGGGATGGTAGGGGCGGGTCTCGGGGATGAATCCGCAGGGTTGGGTGGCGGTGGTGACTTGCTGCTGGAGCGAGAGGAGTTCGGGTGAGAGGAGCGCTCCGGCGAAGAAGATTCCGGTGCGATCGAAGAAGCCGAGCGAGTCGAGATGGACGGGTACGGGAGGGTGATGGAGGGTGCGGAGTCTCGCGTTGACGCAGTCGCGCTGCTCCGGTTGGATGTTGCCTAAAAATTGCAGGGTGATGTGCCAGGATTCGGGCGCGGACCAGCGGAGTCCGTCGTTGGGGGATTGGTAGCGGACGGCGATTGCGGAGAGCTCGTCGATAAGTGCAGCGGGAAGCGGGATGGCTAGGAAGAGGCGCACGGTTTTAGGGTACGGGAAGTGGGCTGAAAAATGCGGGTCGCTTCGTCTTCGACTGCGCTCCGGCCTGCGGCAGCGAGGGTGCTCCTTCGGAGCGACACTTTATCTCCGGGCTAAAGCCCGGGGCTTCCACCTGGCCTCGCGAGGCTTTGGTTCTTGCCCCGCTCAGGCGAGGAGGATTGAGTGGACACCCGCATTTCTTAGGAGCTTTCTGCGTATCTTTCAGGAACAGGATTATTTTTAATGTCGTTAATGGCTTCGAGGAGCCTAATAGTTGCGTCGCCGTCTAGACTGTCGCCCTTATATCGCACTTCATATAGCCCTTGAAGATTGCTAGGAGCTCAACGCCGTCGCGGACCAAAAGGATGAAACGGCGTCCGTAAAGAGCCATTGCCGCACCAATCTCAATTAAGACGTTCGAATTTACAATCCTGTGTTCAGTCGCTTCCTTGTCGATAAGGGTTTGCTCTGCGTCAACATGGATGATTGCTGCGCTGCAACTTCGCATGTCATCCATGACTTTGTCAGGAACGGGCTTGGAAACCGACTGTTTATCTACCGAGATGACGGGAAACATCTCTCCAAACCCCAGTAGCTTCTTTATCGGCTCTAAAAAGGACTTGTCTTTTCCGTGCGTGATGAAAACGCGGCGAGTCGGGGCTGAATTTGGGCGCAGGGTGGTTACTTCATGTTCGGATGATATGAGCGATTCGTCGACTGCGGCCTTAACTTTTGAATCTCCATTTGCTTTTTCTAATTCCTTTGGAGATTTTGTGGCGTCGATTTTAATACCCGACATCTCCACATATTGCTTCCCTTTAATTTCCCTAAGCAATCCGACAGCTTGAGCGCTTTCAACTATTAGTGAAAATACCGATTCGGCTCTGTCTGAGGGCACACCCATTTCCTGCAATACGTTCATCGCAATATCTAATCGGGGTAACGGGGAACCTGAATATTTTGTTAGGAATTCTCCGACAACACGTGGTTTCAAGACTGCTTCCCGTTTCGCCCGTATATCGTCGCCTTCTTCGAGCGGCTTAATAATTCTCTTGCCAAGTGGTTGAATCGATATTTGCGAGGCGTTACAGCCACCATCTGTGAGGCCGTATGCGATTGAGGCTCCACAAAGAGAGCGAAATGGTCCAGAGGCGGGTGATACGTTTAGAGCAGCTGCAACCTGAAGCGGCGTAGAAGGTCCACCCCCGTAGTTATCGGAGATCGCCTTTGCCACTCGTAGTGCATTTTCTAGCGTGCATCCCGGTACATCCGATTGGGACAAGTAGAGACGTTTCTGGGTAGTCGGTACAGATTTTGACTCACTGCTCTTCTTCATTGTTTGCTCCGCCAAAGAAAACGTAGGCATGCGCCTTATCAATACTCAATAAGTTTTATAGTCAGAGGATTGGCGAAGCAAAGATATCACAAGTTATAAAAATTTATAAGCAGTTTCTATATAGATCACGCAACACCACATAGCGACTTCCATTAGGTGGCAAGCTAACGGGTATGTGGCGTATATCGAAAGCTCTTTCAAGCAACCCAACAGCCAGTCTTCAGATGGCTCCGGTGATGCGGAAGGCTACTCCGTGTTTGCTGGGGGCTTCCTTGGGGACCTGGATGGTGAGTCCCTGGTTGTCTTGTTGGAAGGTTAGTTTTTGATCGGTTCCGAGGAGTTCTACGTTTTCTACTTTGCCTACTCTTAGCGCGGTGTTTTGCGCGAGAGACTTGATGGTGAACTGGTAGTCGGGCCAGCCCATGACCAGCGCGTAGAGGGTTGAGCCTTTGGTGGTGAAGCGGATGTCTTCGGCGGTGAGGGCGCGGCGGGCGGACTCGTTGAAGCTGGCCGACGCTTCGGCGGCGCTGGTGATGGCGGGTGGGCCTTCTCCGGCGGTCTTCCAGGGTCGGGTGGCAAAGATGGCTTCGCCGTTGACGCCCATCCAGTCGGTGATGGCGGCTACGATGGCTAGCTCTTCGGGGTCGGGCTGGCCGCTGGCGGGCAGCGGGACGTTGAGCATGAGGTTTCCGTTGCGGCTTACGATGTCGACGAGCATATCGACGATTTCTTTGGGCGTTTTGTACTTCTGGCCGAGTTTGTAGTGCCACTGGCCGATGCAGGTGTCGGACTGCCAGGGGCGCGGGGAGATGTCACTGAGGATGCCGCGCTCGCGGTCGAGGACGCAGATGCCGGAGGCCCCGTCTTCGATGCGCTTGGAGAAGTAGACGGCCTGGGTTTTGCCTCCATGCCGCGCGGCGCTGACGTTGTAGAGGTGGGCGACGAGGTTGTATCCGTAGTATTCGAAGGGGAGCGCGCCGTCGGAATAGAGGAAGTCGGGCTGAGCGTGGTCGACGAGGTCCTTGATGCGCTTGAACCATTGCTGCTTCCACCAGACGGGGATGCCGTCCTCGATCCATTCGGGGCCGCCGGGGCCGGGGGATATCTGGTCGGAGTCGACGTAGAGATCGCTGTTGGCGGGATCGGCTCCGTCGTAGGGGATTCCGGCGTAGGGGCCGGTGGCGTCGCTGCCGTGGCTGGTGGAGAACCACTTATAGGTGATCCAGAGATGCTCGGAGACGCCGAAGGGCAGGCCTTCGGCGCGGACGGCGTCTCGCCAGAGGGCGACGATGTCTTTGTGGGGACCCATCTGGACGGCGTTCCAGCGCTGGTAGCGGGAGTTCCATAGATCGAAGTTGTCGTGGTGGACGCCCATGCTCATGAAGTATTTGGCTCCGGCGGCCTTATAGAGCTTGATGAGATGGGCGGGGTCGAAGTCCTGAGCCTTCCAGGCGGGGATGGTGTCCTTGTATCCGAATTTGGATTGCGGGCCGTATTTCTGGATGTGGTAGTTGTACTGGTCGGACCCCTGGATGTACATGTTGCGCGCGTACCAGTCGCCTTGTTCGATGGCGGACTGCGGGCCCCAGTGCGCCCACATGCCGAATTTAGCGTCGCGGAACCAGTCGGGGACTTCGTAGTTCTTGAGCGACGCGCGCGTGCCCTGGAATGGGCCGGGCTCGATCTCCGATCCGGCAGGATGCTGGAAGTCGGAGGGCGTTTCACTGGCGGCGGTTTGGGCGGCGAAGGCGGGTGCGGATTTAGCGAAGAGGCTGGATCCGGCGGCGGCGAGCATTCCAAGAGCAGAGCGGCGCGTAAATTGCATGGAAACAGGGTAAAGGGGAATCAGGGATTAGGGAATAGGGCAGAGGGAGCAGGGCACAGGGATCAGGGATCAGGGATCAGGGCTCAGGGATCAGAATCGTCTGTTGGCTTGATGGTCTATAGTGGTTCTGCTTTTCTTTCCCGTTTTCTACTTGTGTTTTGCGTTATGGGCGGCTGTGTTGCCGTTCTGCGTCGAGAATCGGTTTTTTAGCGAAAGGTGCTGGAATGCGTTTACGGAGTGCTTGCTGGTTGTCTGTTTTGGTGGCCGTGGTGTGCGGTGGTTTGGTTTTGCGCGGATATGGGCAGGTTCCTACGCCGATCTCGGTGCTGGGGCACAACCCCGGAGACGATTACTACCTGGCGAACTACGAGGAAGAGATTGCCTACTTCCACGCGCTGGCGGCGCACTCGGACCGAATCAAGATGTTCACGGTGGGCAAGAGCACGGAAGGCCGCGATATTGAGATTGCCATGATTTCGTCGCCGGAGAATCTGGCCAAGCTGGATGAATACAAGGCGGACGCGAAGCGGCTGTCGACGGCGCAGGGGCTTGGCGCGCAGGGGCTGGATGATGCGTCGGCAAAGGCGTTGGCGGAGTCGATGCCGGTGATCATCCATATCGACGGGGGGCTGCATGCGAGCGAGGTGGCGGGGCCGCAGCACTCGATGGTTCTGGCGTACAAGCTGCTTTCGGCGCAGGGCGATCCGGAGATCGACAAGATTCTGAAGAATGTGATCCTGCTGCTGTATCCGACGCTGAACCCGGATGGGCAGGACATGGTGGTGTCGTGGTACCGGAAGAATCTGGGAACGCGGTATGAGGTAAGCCCGATGCCGTGGCTGTTCCAGGATTACGTGGGACACGATAACAATCGCGACGGCTACATGCTGAACATGAAGGAGTCGCAGGTGGTGACGAAGACGGAGCTGGAGTATAGCCCGGCGATCTTTTATTGCCAGCACCAGACGGCCCCGTTTCCTGCGCGCATCTGGATCCCTCCGTTTTCCAACCCGATCTCGTCGAACATCAGCCCTTATGTGCGGAGCTGGTTCAATGTGATCGGGTCGGACATGACGGCGTATCTGAACGGGCACCAGATGCCGGGTGCGATCAGCGAATCGGAGTTCGACAACTGGTATCCGGGATTTGTGGACTATGCGGGCTCATTCCGCAACGAGATTTCCTTCTTTACGGAGACGGCGCTCTACGAATATGCGACGCCGCGGTTCTATACGGTGGACGAATTTCCGAAGAACATGCAGGACCTGCGCGTGCAGACGATGTACACGACTCCGTGGAAGGGCGGATGGTGGCGGTTGAAGGACGCGGTGGACTATATGGTCGCGGCATCGATGTCGGTCCTCGATACGTCGGCGCGGTACAAAGAGACGCTTTTGTACAACCAGTACCAGTCGGCGCGGGACAACATTCAGCGATACGAGCATGAGCCTCCGTTTGCGTATGTGATTCCCAGTGAGCAGAGGGATGTTCCCGAGGCCGGATCGCTGGCGCAGATCATGCTGGAGAACGGGCTGACGGTGAACGAAACGACGGAAGGGTTCAAGGCCAATGGCCAGCAGTATCCCGCCGGGTCGTGGGTGGTCCTGATGAACCAGCCGTATTCGGCCCTGGCAAAAGAGGTGTTCGAGATCCAGCGGTATCCCGATGCGATGGGCGGCGGGGGAATGAAGGCCGAGGACCTGCCGTATGACGTGACGGGCTGGACGCTGCCGCTGCAGATGGGCGTGCGGGTGGATCCGGTGAGCGATCCGATTACGCAGGAACAGCTGGCGGACCTGAAGCCGGTGACGGAGATTACGCTGCCGACGGCGGCGGTGAAGGGCGCGGGGACGGAGTTCGCCGTGAGCCATGAAGCCAATGCGAGCTTTAGGCTGGTGAACGACGTGTTGGCAAAGGGCGGTTCGGCGGCCTTTGATGACGAGCCGGTAAAGACGCCGGAGGGCATGGAAACGGGCGCGTTTGTCGTTGGCGGATTGAGCCGCAGCGCGCTGGATGAGCTGAGCGGGAAGTATGGAGTGTCGGCACAGGCGATGGAGAAAGCTCCGGCGCATGAGACGGCGATTCAGCGCGCGCGTGTTGGCTTGTACAGACCGTGGGAACCATCGATTGACGAAGGCTGGACGCGGTGGATTCTGGAGCAGTATGGATACCAGCCGATCAGCCTGTATAACGCCGATATGCGGGCGGGCGGACTGCGCAATCGCGTAGACGTGTTGATCTTGCCGGATATGAGCGAGCGCGAGTTGATGAGCGGATTCAATGTGGGGATTGTGCCGGGCGAGTATGCGGGCGGTTTGAACGAAGAGGGGCTGGCCAACCTGCGCGACTTTGTCCGGCAGGGCGGGACGCTGGTGGCATTCAACCAGACGGCGGTGACGCTGATTCCTCTGCTGTCGTTGCCGGTGAAAGATGACCTGGCGGGGCTGAAGAGCGATAAGTTTTTCTGCTCTGGCGCATTGCTGCGCGTGGAGTTGAAATCACAGGATCGTCCTGTGACCTTTGGGCTGCCGGAGGAAACGGTGGTGATGTTCGAGCGCGGGCCGGCGTTTGAGACGCTGCCCGGCTTCAACGGAGCGATTCTCGCGCAGTATCCAAAGGACACCAGCCCGCTGGAGAGCGGATTGTTACTGCATCCGGAGGCGATTGAAGGGAAGGTTGCCGCGCTGGAGGTTCCGTATGGGCAAGGGCGCGTTTTCCTCTATGGATTCAAGCCGCAATGGAGAGCCCAGTCGCATGGGACGTATAAGTTCTTCTTCAATGTGCTCTACAAGTACCAGCAGCCTGCGTTTGCCGCGGAGAAACCCTCACCGGCGGAGACGGTGAAACCGGCGAAGTAGTGCTGGTTTTCGCTGCAACCCGGTGTCTTTAGACTTCGGTGGGTTTTTGCAGGACTTCCTGCGCCTTTTTGTCGAGCTGATGGTGGAGACAGTAGAGGGCCAGCTCCAGGCGGTCGGAGACACCGAGCTTCTCGTAAATCTTGCGCAGGTAGTTCTTGACGACCTGCTCGGTGGTGCCGATCTGGAAGGCGATCTCCTTGTTTCGCTTGCCCTGGGTGATGTGAGCGATGATGGAGAGCTCCTTGGGCGAGAGGCGCGGCTGAAGCTTGGGATCGGTGAGGGCGGTGGCCTGGGCGCGATAGGCTTCGATGACCCAGTTGACGGACTTGTTGTCGATCCAGGTTTCGCCGGCGGCAATTTTGCGGACGCAGCGGACGAGCAGCTCGGGCGCGATGGAGCGGGGAACGATGCCGCGCACGCCCCGGCGGTAAAGCTCGACGGTATGGTTCTCGCTGGCGTCAGAGGTCTGCACGATGATTTTGATTTCAGGCAAGGCGCTGACGATCCGGGGAAGCGCGTCGGTGGTTCCGGCGAGCAGATTGCCTTCGAGGACGAGAACATCGGCGGCAGTGTCCTGGACGTTGTGCAGGTCTTCGAGTTTATCGACCTGGGTGACGATGTGGAGGTCGGGTTCGGCGGCAAAGATTTTTGACATGCCCACGCGGTAGATGGCCTGCGAGTCAGCGACAATAATGCGGATGGTGCCCCGGGCGTGGTTGCGGTGACTGGCCTCGGGTGGCGTAAGCGCTGCCGCAGCGGGCGAATTGGTCTCTGGTTGGGTCATTCCTCTTCGGTACTGCTTTCGTCAGTCTGAAACCGGTATTCGTCAATGATGGCGGCAGCATGGGCCGCTGAGCCTTCCTGATAGGCGCGCACGACGCGGCCCTGGCAGTGGATGGCGGCGGTTTCCGCAGGGCCGGTGGTTCCTTCAGCGACCTGGATGAGGAAGTCGACGCGGGTTCCTGGGGCGATCACTTCGTCCAGCTTGAAGAGTACGCCGTTGGCGGAGATGTTTTCTGTCGTGGCTTCGTAAAGCTTGTCGGATGCGATGAGATGAACCGGTAGCGAGAGAGGGAAGCGGATGGCAGATCGCTCCTCCAGGTTTCCAGGTTCTATCCGATATTTTCTGGCGCGTTCATTCATTCTGGTTGGGCTCCTCAAACGACATTTTACGAATGACCCAGAGGAAATGCTCAAGAACCATAGCACCGTTAAATTACCAAAGTCTAACATTTCCGCAGTAATGGTTACCTGGATTGGTTAAACCGATGCGTTCAGGTCTGCTAGCAGGAGATTACGCTTTTTGGGGCGCTGTGGAAAAGGGAAAAATGCAGTAGAGGCACCTGTCCAGGCATGGTCCTGATTCACCATGCCGGCGCGAGGCATGCGTGGTAGAGTTGCTGCCAATGACTGGAAGCCAGAGGGATGCCGGGCTGGTGCGGGTAATCGGGACCTGGGGCCTGGCGGCGAATATCGTGAGCATGATTATCGGTGCCGGGATTTTCGCCGTGCCGGGGGCGCTGGCAGCCTGCATCGGCCCGTATGCGCCGCTGGCTTTTGTTGTCTGTGGATTGGCGATGGGAGCGGTCGCCATCTGTTTTGCCGAAGGTGGCAGCCGGATGCCGACCAGCGGCGGGGCCTACGGCTATATCGAAGCAGCCTTCGGGCCGCGCATTGGATACGTGGCAGGAACCTTGCTGTGGCTTTGCTGTTTGCTGGCGTGCGGCAGCGTGGCTGCGGCGCTGGCCGATGTGGCGGTGAGCGTGACGCCGCCGGCATATAAGGTTCCGGTGCGCACGGCGGTCATCCTTTGCGCGATCGGGGGGATCGCGCTGATCAACGTCTGCGGTGTGGCGCGGGGTGCGCGGCTGGTGAATATTGCGACGATGGTGAAGCTGGTTCCGCTGGCAATTTTTGTTGTCGTGGGCGCGTTCGCGATGCATAGTGGGAATTTTTCGATGACGGCGAGGCCTTCGACGCAGGGGCTGGGCCGCGGCCTGATCCTGGCGTTCTTCGCGCTGGTGGGTATGGAGTCGTCGCTGAGCGCGAGCGGCGAGGTGCGCAACCCGTCGCGGAGTATTCCGCGCGCGCTGGCGATTGCGATTGCAGCGATGACGCTGCTGTACATCGCGATCCAGGTGGTGGCGCAGGGAATTCTCGGCGGTTCGCTGGCGGGGTCGACGACTCCGCTGATGGACGCCATGGCGCGGGTGAGTCCGGCGCTGCGCGCGCTGATGCTGGCGGGCACGGCAGTGGCGATGTTCGGATGGCTTTCGAGCGATATCCTTGCCAGCTCGCGCACGCTGTTCGCGTTTGGGCAGGACGGAATGCTTCCGCGCGTGCTGGGCCGCGTACATGGGCGCAATCACAGCCCCTATGTGGCGATTCTGAGCTATGCGGGTATGGCGATGGCGTTCGCGCTGACGGGAACCTTTGCGGAACTCGCAGTGGTTTCCACACTCTTCGTCGCGGTTTTATATGCCGCCGGATGCGCCGCAGCGTGGAAGCTGAAGCGGAAGGGCGTGGCCGAGGCTGGCGCGCCGCTGAACTTCCGGTGGCTGCCCGTTGCAGCGGTGGCAGGTATTGCGAGCATGGTGGCGATGATTGCGCTGGCGTCGCGAGTGGAGATTCTGGGACTGCTGGCTGCGATCGGCGCGAGCTTTGCGATCTATGCAGTACTGGAGCACTCACGTCGCGGGGAAAAAGCGGCGGAGACTCCGGCCCATTCTTGATGCTGTGTGTGAGTGACTCCCATCATTTGGCCGCGTCCCAGGCGGACGAGCGAAAGCACCGGCTCAAGCTGACCACCGTCGGGCCATAGATAGAGGATGCGGACTTCGGGCTGCGTGGGGCCACAGGGCGTTTCGATGACGCGGGCGAAGTCGATGCGCTGTTGCAACAGATAGTTCCTGCGCTGGGCGGGCGGGATGGCGCTGAGGTCTTCTTCTGTGGGGGCGAAACGAATGCCTTGTCCGGCGAAGGAGAAGAGCGGCTTGAGGACCCACTGATTGCGGTCGTCGGGGATGCGGTCGCGGCCCTTGCCGGCGAACCACTCGTCGAGGAAGACGGCGGACGGGACGGCGGGATGGTCGAGATACGGCAGAGAGAATTTGCTGAGGCGGTAATACCAGTTGGGATGGCCAGCCCATTCGACATCGAAGGGCTCGCGGAGATCGAAGGGAAGCTCGAGATGCTTTTGCACGAGCTCTTCCGGCACGACGCGGTTGTAGATGCGGTGGATGGGCACAAGGCGCGATCCGTTGCGGTAACAGAGGCGGGGCGGGCCGCCGGGACGGTCTTCCGGAACGACCTCGGTAATGTCAAGGATGCGGATGCCGAGGCGGTCGGCGGTGATGTTGAAGTCGGGGAGGGTCTTCTGATGCAGCGGGTCGATTTCGAGGAGGACGACGTTTTCGGGGTGGTGGCCGCGGAGGATGATTTGCTCCAGCTTCTTCCAGAATGTGGCTTCGGTGTAGTCGCCGAGGAAGTATTGGAGTGAGGCGTCGAGCGAGTAGACGGAGCGATAGTTTTCGGCGAGCACAAACTGAAAGGCGCTGATGGAGGGGAAGGCCTGCAACTCGACGAGCATGGGCTGGAAGGCGCCGTCGGCAGCGCGAACAAGGCCGAAGTCGGCGGTCATGAAGTGGGGATGCGGGGTTTCCGCGGCAGCGTGGACGGACTCGGGAATGGCTTTGGCGGAGGCGGCGAGGTAATCGGGATTGGCCAGCAGCGAGTGGGTAAGATCGGCTCCGATGCAAGCCATGGAGTCGAGCAGTTCTGCAGGGAAGAAGACAGGCGTTTCGGCGATGCGGAAGCCGACGCGGGTGCGGGTGCAGGCGTCGAGGTTTTGGAGGAGATGGCGGTAATCCTCGGGGCGGAAGCGCGCGTTGAAGGCCTGACGCAGAGGGGAGATCACGCAGTCAGGATACGCGGGTTATACCGGGCGAGAAAAGACGGCGGCGCTCTTCCCTGGGACGCATTGCGGGGAGGATAATGGGTGGGTTCTGTCCAGGCGCGAAAACACCTGCGCGCGCCGGGCTGACGGAGAAGAGAGTGAGGAGAGAGATGCGACTGAAACTTTTGGTTATTGCCGGAATGGCGTTGGGAGTCTGGATGGGCGTGCAGGCACACGCGCAGTCGGCAGCCGCAACCGCACAGTCTGCGGGAGACAAGGCGGGCGGCCCGGAAGGCAACAGCTCGATTGGCAACCAGGCCAACTATGCGAATCTTGCGGAGCACCAGCGCGGAGGGATCAGCTTTACGGGCAAGGTTGCTGTGGAGGATGCGATGTTTCCGTGGGACCCGATTCCGGTGGTGGTGACGTGCAACGGAACGGTGCGCTACCGGACGGAGGCGGACTCAAAAGGGAGCTTTGTGCTCCAGGGAGATGCGTCGCAGTCGGAGCTGGTGGAGACAAAGGCGAGCATGGGCCAGGTGACGGCGTCGCAGATGATTGGCTGCGATGTGCATGCTTCGATGCCGGGCTTCAAGTCCACTTCGCTGCACATTGCGAACCTGGACATTATGGACAACATGGACCTGGGGACGATTACGCTGACTCCAGACAGCGGCGCGACGGCATCGGTGGTGAGCGCGTCGTACACGACGGCCTCAAAAGACGCGATGAAGAAGTTCGACAAGGCGCGGTCGGAGTGGATGGACAAGAACATTGACGGCGCCCAGCACGATTTGCAGAAGGCCGTGCAGATCGATCCCACGTTTGCCGATGCGTGGTACGAGCTGGGCAAGATGGAGCAACATAACAACAAGCTTCCGGATGCGCTGGCCGCTTACCAGAAGGCCGCGGCGGTCGATCCGAAGTTCATTTCGCCCTATGAGCGCATTGCCGAGCTGGCTGCCGTGCAAAAGCAGTGGCAAACGGTGGCGGATGCGACGGGGACGGCGCTCAAGCTCGATCCAGAGGGCACGCCGCAGCTCTGGTATTTTGACGCGGTAGGCAACTACAACCTGGGCAAGGTAGACGTGGCGGAGGCGAGCGCGCGGAAGTCGCTGGCGATGGATCCGCAGCATCTGGCTCCGAACACGGAGCAACTGCTGGCGGTGATGCTTGCGAGCCAGGGCGAGTATGCGGAGGCGCTGAAGCACCTGCAGAACAGCCTGACGTACATCAAGCCGGGGCCAAACGCGGACCTGATCAAGCAGCAGATTGCGCAGCTGGAGAAGGTGGTTCAGCAGAGCTCGAAGTAAGCCAGAGAAGCGGTTGAGATAGATGATTTCAAATCGCTCGGTGCCGACGGACACGTTACTGCCTCATATTGCGTATCGCGATGTGGCGGAGGCCGTTGCGTGGCTCAGCGGCACCTTTGGCTTTGTTGAGCATTTTCGCTATGGCGATCCGGTCAGCGGTGCGCAGATGAAGCTGGGCAATGCGTGGATCATGGTGCATAGAGTCCGCGACGGGAACCTGACCCCGAAACAACTTGGCTATGGAACGCAGAGCCTGACGGTGTTTGTCGACCAGGTCGAGGCCCATTTTGCGCATGCGAAATCGGCCGGGGCAAAGATCGTGGAAGATCTCCATGAAACCGTCTATGGCGAACTGCAGTATGGCGCTGAGGATCTTGATGGCCACCTTTGGCTGTTTTCCCGTCATGCTCGCGACCTAAGTCCTGAACAGTGGGGCGCGACGGTGTTGCGGGCCGCGAAGTGAGAGCACTTCTTCAGCTATGAACAAACGTCCTATCGCCGTGACTGGTGTGAGCTGGCTGATGATTGCGGCGGGGGTGCTGGGACTGGCTCATGGCTTCTCCGAGACGAAGACGCTGCGGCCCTTTCAATATGACCTGATCTGGGTTGCGCTGTTCGGCGTGGCGGGGATTGTCTGCGGCATCTTTATGCTGCGAGGAAGTAACTGGGCACGGTGGCTTACCTTGGTGTGGCTTGCCTGCCATGTAGCGATCAGCTTCTTCAACGCACTGCAAGGAGTCGTCGTGCATGCCGTGATTTTTGCGCTGATTACTTATCTCCTGATATTCCGCTCGGATGTGCGGGCGTATTTTGGCGGAGTTGCGCCAGTGGACGAAGTGGGATGATCCGGCAAATTTGTTCGATAAAGAGCCGTGATTGCAGCGATTGCGATAGCGCCATGCGATTATGATTAGCAGTTCACTGGGAGGCAGCCATGCCGACTTTTTCTCAGGATTTCCGGTATGCAGTGCGACAGCTTTTCAGGAATCCCGGCTTCGCTCTTACCGCGATTCTTTCTCTCGCGCTCGGCATCGGAGCCACCGTCTCAGTCTTCAGTGTTATTTACGGTGTGCTCCTGCATCCGTTTCCCTACGCCAATATCGACCGGCTGGCCAACCTCAGCATCCGTGATGCGCACGGCGAGATCAGAGACGCCTGGTTTACAGGAGCGCAGCTGAAGGAGCTGCGCAAGGTCCACGCCTTTGACGGCATCGCCACATGGAGAGGGGCAAACCTGACGGTCACAGGCCGCGACGTGCCCGAAAATGTTAATGCATATTATGGAATCGGAGAGACCTTTCCCGCGCTTGGCGTCCCGGCATTGCTGGGCCGGAATCTCGGGCCCTCCGATTCTCCAGACGGACAGGAGCCGCAACCAGTTGTGGAGCTGCATTACCGGTTCTGGCAGCGGCGCTTCGGCAGCGATCCTACGATTGTCGGCAAGACTCTGGAGCTGAACCACAAGAGCTACACCATTATTGGAGTGACGCGCCCCAACTTCACCTGGGACTGGGGCGCGGATGTGTATCTGCCGCAGGAGATCGGCGATCCCGCAGGCGGCGGAGTCGTAGTGAAACTGCGGCGGGGCGCAAGCCTGGCTGCCGCCGACGCGGAGCTGCAACCGCTGCTGGACCGCTTTGCCCAGGAGCAGCCACGCAGCTTCCCGCGCAACTTCAAGGTGGACATACGCCTGCTGACCTGGGAGGTGACGCGCAACATCGGCGGCACGCTGCATCTGCTTTTTGCCGCCGTTGCGATGCTGCTGGCCATCGGGTGCAGCAATGTTTCCATCCTGCTGCTGGCGCGGGGCACGGCGCGGCAGCATGAGTTTGCTGTGCGCTCCGCAGTGGGCGCGGGGAGTTTCAGGATCGTGCGGCAACTGCTTACCGAGTCGCTGCTGCTTGCAGTGACGGGGACGGCCCTGGGCATTGTGCTGGCGTGGCGCTTGCTGGCGCTGATCGTAGCGTGGCTGCCACCGCACTTGTTTCCGCCGGACGTGTCGGTTCGCATCAATTTGCCGGTGCTGCTGTTCAGCGCAGGGCTGGCGCTGGTGACCAGCGTGTTCTTCGGGCTGGTTCCGGCATTGCAGATGGCCAAACCAGAGATCAGCCAGGTGATGCAGTCCGGCGCGAAGAGAGCCGCAGGGAGCGTACGCGGCCGACGGCTGCACGGCGCGCTGGTGGCTGCGCAGATCGCACTGACGCTGCTGCTGCTGACCGCGGCGGGCGCGGCCGTCGCGGGTTTTGTGCACCTACTGCGCATCCCGCTCGGCTACAACCCGCACAATGTGGTTGCCGTGGGCATGCCTTTGCAGGAGAACACCTACGCGACCTGGCAGGCGCGCACGAATTATTACGAGCAACTCCGCGCCAGTATCGCCGAGCTGCCCGACGTGACGTCCGCGGGGATCGCCGTCAACGCCGTACCTCCCAACAGCGGCTTTGAACAGAAGTTTGAGTTGCTTGGGAAGCCTGGTGAGTCGCCGGATGCGCAGACTGCCAGAGTGGATCTTGTCGGGAGTGGCTACTTCCACACCTTGCAGGTTCCGCTTCTCCAGGGCCGCATCTGGACTCCTGCTGAAATATCGCGCGGCGCATTGATGGTAGTCGTCAACCAGACATTCGCCAAACGCTATTATCCGAATGGCGACATCGTCGGTCATTCGCTGAAATTAGCGGCGCTCCGCAACGATCCGCCGCATGTTTTGACGGCCCCCGGAGCCGATGGCTGGATGCAGGTGATCGGTGTGGCCGCCGATGCGCTGAACGATGGTTTGGATCAGCCGATACGGCCTGAAATCTATGCCCCCTATAGCATCCAGTTGTTGATGGGCACGCAGATTCTCGTCCGCACACGTGTCGCTCCGGAAACGATGGCGCAAAGCATCCGCAGGCAGATCGCCAAAATTAATCCGGACCAGCAGACGTATGGCTCAATCAGCGATCTCGAAAAATGGATACAGGACGAGCCGGTGTGGGCGAGAGGACGGCTGATTTCCGCGCTTTTCGCAGGCTTCTCGATTGTGGCGCTCCTTCTTTCAGCGGTCGGCCTGTACAGCGTCGTTTCGTACTCGGTGGCGCAGCGAACGAATGAGTTCGGCATTCGCATGGCGTTGGGCGCGGGACGACTTCATGTTGTGAGAATCGTCATGACTTCCGCGGGTGTGAGCGTTGGCCTGGGCATTGTCGCTGGCCTTGCGCTAAGCCTGGGAATGAATCGCATCATTTCCGGATGGGTGGGCAATACGACACATCATCCGCTGATTGCGCTGGGCGTTTCGTTTCTGCTGCTGGTGATTGCCGCAATCGCGTGCCTGGCGCCGGCGCGCAGGGCTATGTCCGTCGACCCTATGACCGCGCTGCGGTGTGAGTGATTTCTCAGGGCAATTTCGGACATCGTGTTCTGCGAGAGGTTTGATTTGTTGCTTTAGAAATCGATGTGGCTTATCTGGATGGAGCCGAAGAGTCCTCCGCAGGTGTGTCAGAAGTCAGTACGGAAACATAGAGTTGAGACGGCGGGCGGGTGACAGAGCGACGACGTTCAACAGGCGATGTTATATTCAAGGATCATGCGCTCCTTCTCTTCAAAACTGCGCTCGCGCTCCAACTGGGTAGCTCTGGTCGGAATCGCCTGCGTCGCGCTGGTTTTGTTGGTCGGGGTCGTGCAGGTGGTGCACAGCCACCCCTCAGGGCGCATCGATCCTGACTGCTCGCTCTGCGTAACCGCGCATCAGGCCGTTCAGGTTGTTGCGCTCATCACCCTCGATCTATCCAGCCAGCCCGTCGAGCACGTTGTTTCCGAGCCTCGACTTGAGCTTCCCCGCCGCAGCTTCTTCTTCCGCCTCGACTGCCGTCCTCCGCCCGCTGAATCCACCATCGCCTGAGCATCTCTCCGATTCGGTCTATCTGCAGCGATAGCCGCGACTTGTCTTTTCACTAAGAGAAGACGGCGCAGCGCATTCTCTGCAATGAATACCCCCATTGGAACGATGCCCCAAGCAGACCCAACTCACAATTCAGCGAATTATCCGGAGGTCGTTCCATGCGCACACTCGTGCGATGCGCCGTCATCTCTCTGCTTGCATTGTTTCTGCAAGCGGCCGTCTCTTCTTTTGCCTTCGCTCAGGCCACTGGTAATGCCGGAGCGATCTTGGGAACCGTGACCGACGCCTCAGGCGCCGTCATCCCCGATGCAACCGTCTCGATCCAGGACCCCGTCAGCGGATACAACCGCTCTACTACCACCGACAGCTCCGGCCAGTACCGCTTTGTCAACGTGCCGCTCAATCCCTACCACATGGTCATCACAGCCAATGGCTTCGCGGCCTTCACGCAGGACGTGGACGTAAACTCCCGCGTACCCGTCACGCTCAAGAACAGCCTCAGCGTCGGCGTAGCGGCAACTACCGTCACCGTCAACGGCCAGGACCTCATTGAGAACACCTCCACCTTTCACACGGATGTGGACCGCAGCCTGTTTCAGAAGGTTCCGCTGGAGAGCCAGTCCTCGTCTCTCAGCTCGCTTGTTACTCTCACCTCGCCCGGTGTCGCTGCTGACTCGAATGGACTCTTCCACGGCCTCGGCGACCACGCCTCCAATTCCTTCTCCATCGACGACCAGTCGATCACCGACCAGCAAAGCAAAGTTTTCTCCAACCAGATTCCGTCCGACTCCATTCAATCCATCGAGGTCATCAGCGGCGCTCCGCCCGCCGAATACGGAGACAAGACCAGCCTCGTGATCGTGGCCACCACACGCTCCGGGCAGGGTATCTCCACGCCCACTGGAACCATCGGCACCTCATTTGGCTCGTTCGGTTCGACAACGGAGAGCGCCAATCTGTCGTATGGCGGAAAGAACTGGGGCAACTTCATCGAGGGCGACGGCCTGAACACCGGACGTTTCCTCGACCCCCCGGAATTCGTGGTCTTCCACGACAAGGGCAATGAAGAAAACATCTTCGATCGCGTGGACTATAACGTGACCCCGCTCGATTCCGTGCATTTGAACATGAATTACAGCCGCTCCTGGTTCCAGACGCCCAACGCCTACCAGAACCTGAATGTGCAGAACGTGGTATTGGGTACCGGCTCCACCGCCAGCCCTGTCTTCACCAACGTTGGCGACACCGACCAGCACTCGAAGATCGGAACGTTCAACATCTATCCCAGCTACACGCGGATTATCAACAACAACTCGGTCTTCAATCTGGGGGCATGGGTCAGAAAGGACCTGTATAACTACTTTCCCAGCGGCAACCCTCTTGCCGATCTGGGACCAGCGAACCTGCAAACCTCATCCATCTCCCAGATCAGAACCCTGATGAATACGGCCGTGCATGCGGACTACTCGTATGTGAAGGGGATCAACAACATCAAAGTCGGCGCGCAATACGGCCAGACCTTCCTGCGCGAGAGCGACACTCTCGGCATCGTGGAGAACACCTACAACTCGCCCTGTTTGGACGTCAACGGAAATCCCCTGCCGGGATACTCCAACCCTTCGGATTGCCTCAGCAACTCGGCTGGCGCGATCCCGAACCCCAACTACCTGCCGGTGCTGGCCGCCTATGACTTGACTCGCGGCGGTTCGAGCTACGCCTACTTCGGCCATACGGACGTCAAGGAGCTGGCGCTCTACGCTGAAGACCAGCTCAAAATGGGGAATTGGGTAACCATGCTGGGGTTGCGGGAGGACGTTTACAACGGCCTTACGGACGCCAACCAGATAGAGCCCCGCTTAGGCACTGCGTACAACGTCAAGCGGACGAACACCGTCCTGGGCATCTCCTATGCGCGCACGCTGGAGACGCCGTTCAACGAGAACCTGGTGCTGTCGAGCCAGGGCTGCACGAACGCGGTACTGGCGCCGCTGCTGGCCTGCGCGCCCGGCGTATCGGGAACGCTTCAGCCCGGCTTCCGCAATGAGTTCCACGCCAGCCTGCAGCAGGCGTTTGGAAAACATCTCGTAGTGGGCGGCGAGTACATCTGGAAGTACACGCACAACGCCTTCGACTTCAGCGTGCTCGGCAACACTCCGATCACCTTCCCCATCGATTGGCACAACTCTAAAATCCCCGGCTTCGCGCTCCGCACGGAGGTTCCTGAGACGCATGGCTTCAGCGCGTTCTTCGTGGCGTCGTCGGTAGCGGCCCGCTTCTACCCGCCTCAGGCGGCAGGTGCAGGCGCGACTGGCGGGGTTACCCAGGGTGCCGCGTATTATCCCTTCCGCATCGATCACGACGAAAGATTCAACGAGACGACGCACATTCAGTACCAGTTACCGGGCAGGCGTAGTCCCTGGTACGGCTTCAACTGGCGCTATGACAGCGGCCTCGTAGCCGGATCCACTCCCTGCTATAACCCGACCGATCCTAACTCTGCGTGCCCCAACAGTTCAGCCACATTGAACGGCGCGCCTGCGGTAGCGCTGGTGGACAACAACATACCCGCTGCCACCAACCCGGTAACCGGAGCACCCGTAGCGCTTCCCCTGACCGCTGATGAAGAGTTTCAAGCGGGATTTGCCTGCAACGGAGTCAAAGCAACACCCACGACTCCGTTGCCCGCAGTGTGCCCTGCCTCGGAGTTCACATCGAGCCTTATCAGCGTCCCCGCGCCGGGCATGGGAGACAACGACCACAACCCGCCGCGCGTTGCGCCGCGCAGCCTGTTCGATATGTCGCTGGGACAGGACAATCTCTTCAACGGCGACAGATACAAATGGAGCCTGCGCCTGACCGCCGTCAACATCACCAACAAATACGCGCTGTACAACTTCCTTTCGACCTTCAGCGGCACGCACTACGTAACTCCGCGCGCCCTGACCGCCGAAATCGGATTTCACTTCTAAGGCATTTCTCCGATTGTCGTATATCGGAGAAATGCCTTAGCCGCATAACGCCGGAGACGGTTCCTGCAAAGCGTCTCCGGTATTTTTCGGGAGGCCGTTATGGCGGAAGCAAAAATCTTAGGCAAAGGAAACAAGCGGCGCGTCGCTCGGATCAAATGGAGGCGCTGGGAGATTGTGCATGCCATCATTCTCTTCTTACTGCTGGCCATCCTCAGCGTGTGGCTTGCAGTCTGGTTCGAAATGCGGCATCTGGGCTAGCACAAACTCAAGGCGCGTATTGCGCGCTAGAAGTCTGTATGGAAACGTAGAGTTGAGACGGCGACGGGGCCGCGGGCCTGGTTATAGCCCGGATTGTTGATGTGTTGAAAATCATAGGAGGCGAAGAAGCCGCGCCAGAGGTGCGCGGTGTAAAAGTTTTCTACGATTTTTTCGTGACCGTAGGTGAGGGCGCCGTCGCCGAGCACGAAGCCGAGTCCACCGAGAGCAAGATACTGCTGATGCGCGGCCACGATTCCGTTGCCGACGACGGCGACCCCGGTGCGATCGTTACGCCGATGCCATGAGCTGCCCGTCACAAAGCCGCCGAGTTCGAGCGTGCGGTCGTCTTCGGTGTAGGCGAAAGACTCATTTCGGCCGTCGCTCCAGCCCAGGCGACCGAAGACGCCTACCGATGATGTGATTTCCTGCTCGAAGTTCAGGCCGAAGCCGTATTTGTGGCGTCCCTGCTCCCGCGTCCCGATGATATCCGGCGTGGGGGTTTTATGGTCGAGGTAGTTCGCGATCGCGTCTTCGTAATTGCCCATATTGGCGTGGTTGACATAGCTCAACAGGCGCACTGTACCTGCCCGATGCGCGATCAGGTTTCCGCGCGCCTCAAGCTCAAAGTTCTCCGCTCGCGCACGCGCGAGATCGGCGTCCAGGTAGGTCCCGTTTGCGGTTTTCGGCATCAGAGTCTCGGCGAAGCGTGCCGACCACCAATGATCGTCATACTCGACGATCGCGCCATCGGTGTAACCGCGCGTATCTGCGGCGTAGTCATACGCGCCGTTGTTGTCCACCGTCCAGTTCAAAAATTGAAGGTGGCTGTCGGAGCCCCAGGTGTTCAGGTCGAAGAAATCGGCCAGATCGAACTTGCCGAGGCGAAATTCGATTCGGCGCGCGGGAAGGGAAGTAGCGAGGTGAAGCTCGTCGCGGTCCGCTTCGACGCGCTCCTGCGTCAGCGGGATGATCTGCCGCAGCATAAACCGCGCGAGATAGGGCGCTGTTGAAAGCGCCACGCCCTGCACTAACCGCACGGAGTCCAGGTTGGTGTAGCCGGCAAGGCCGTTCGCATTTCCGATGCCGGAGCCGGTTGCATCCTCTACATCAGCGAATACTTCGGTGTTATGAGTCAGCTCATAGCCGGTATAGAGCGTAACAACGTGCGTTGTTGCGCTCTGGCCCCATGCGGTCAGGCTGTTGGGTCCGCTGTATTTTGCCGCGAACGCCGGATGCCCTTGTAAAACGATGTTTGCCTGACCCGAAATCCAATAGCGGCTGGTGCTCGAGTGGGGAAAGACGGTGACAGGATCGCTGGAGCCGGAGTTGTTATCAGTGGATTGGTCTGTGCCTGGACCATGGGGAGTGGAGGTGGCCGGCTGCGAGCCACTCTGCCCGGTTTGCGTGCTCAGCGAAGGCGTTTGAGGCGACGGCGAAGACTGCGCGACGGTCAAGAGCGGTGCGGCAAGGGGCGCATCGGGCAGAGACACCGCGGACTGTGCGCCGGCAGCGGAGGCCAGTGCGAGCAATAGACAGGGAATGGCGGCGTGGCGCAGCACCCGTTGTTTTCTCCTTAAGCTCAAGGTGGTGTTTCCCGGCGGCGTTAGCTGGGCAGGATCCTTGGGGGATGGTCGCAGTTTTAGATTGCAGGCTGGTTACAACCCGCTCTTGTCTTTTATACTATATCCCCCTACCATATACGCAAGGACAAAAAATTATGACGCAGACGGCGAAGGACAAACAGAAGCTGGTGGCGCGGATCCGCAGGATTCGCGGACAGGTTGATGCGATTGAGCGGTCGCTCACGAATAGTGACGACTGCGCGGATGTGCTGATGCTACTGGCAAACGTGCGCGGCGGCGTGAATAGTTTGATGGGTGAAGTGCTGGAAGACCATATCCGGCACCACATGACGGGCGAGGAAAAGAACACGGTTCCGATGGAGGAGCTAGCGGAGGATTTGATCGACCTGGTGCGGGCGTATTTGAAGTAATCTGATCTGCGCTTGAAAGATCGGCGACTGGCGTTTTGTGCTAGCGCGGGAGCGCTCGATCACTGGGGTTCCAGCCAGCCCGGCAATGCGGGCGTTGCCAGAAATGGAACCTTTATCGCGACAGGTATCGGCGATAGATGACCGCCAATTCTCCAAACGCATGGAAGAAGTCCAGCGGACTGACCTTGGAGCCTGCCACATCGGTCCAGACGGGAAGCGGATACTCGTATATCTGTTTTTCCATTTGCGGGACGTTGTTTTTGTGAAGAGCGAGGAAGCGCGCAAGTAGTTCGACATCAAAAATCCATCGCGAGTGAAAAGGCCCAGCGAGCACCTGGCTCAGCTCAGGGGTAATGCGGAACAGCTTTGCGCCGCACTGGGTGTCGTAGACGGGAATTCTGAGGAGCAGAGAGACGGCC
>JBARHV010000267.1:0-2744 GCA_049799415.1 Silvibacterium sp. | reverse complement strand
TATAGCTGAGCCTCCGCGGCTATCTATTATGGGAATATCGTGATGAGCAACGTAGAGATTCAACAGATCAAGCAGCTCTTGCAAACGCTGGATTGCATTCGTGACCTGTATTCCACCGTATCCAGGTATCCGCTTGGGGTAAGGATTGTTCATTGTTTCCACGACGTACGTCAGGGTAGCTGGTTTACGCATGATAATAGGAGTGACGCGAATTCTGCTCACTTCCGGCCATGCTATTGTCTTCCGCAGCTTTCCCCGGCTGTACCGGCTAATTCCTGAAGGATCAATAACAATATCGGACATCTGGTTCTCTTGGGCAAGATATGCGAGAACGCCGAGAGGCACAAAATACAATGCGAGTTCAATACAGACTGGAATTGCCCGCCCAGGATCTCCCCACCGACCCTGGTCGTGCATTTCAAATATCTGTATCGTCGCCAGTATCAATAGAATACTCAAGCTAGGTAATAGACCAACAAACAGATAAAACGCGGCGCTGTGAGAATTTGTGCGCTTGTATGTGAAACAGTGCACTTCCTTGGGAACACCTTCTTGCATGCGAATCCATAGCAGTTACGAACTCTCATATCACACTTCAGGCCTTCTGTTTAAACAAAAACCGTACCCCGAGATAAGAAAAGGGGTCTGCTAAAGAAAGCAGACCCCTCGGCTGAAACACTCGTCACCGACGCTGAGTTAAGGGATACAGATATGCAACACACCGTTAACGCTTGGCGGACAGGAATTGAGTGGGGAAGAGGGCAGAGCTGTTGCTCCATTGGACCGGATGGACTGCCAAAGCTGGTCGATGGTTGTTGCGGTTGATGCAAGAACGGCGGAGACTACTCCAGCGAAAGTGAGATCGCTTGCAGCTATGTCTGCCCCAGCCGCAAAAGCTGCACTCCCGAGTAAATCCATTCCTGGAAGCATCGATGCGAATGCAATGGCCTCGGCCGTTCCGAGACCCTCCCATTTCGATTCGCCATTGAGACAGTTAATCGCCGCGGTTCCCGCTGCAGTTGCGCCCGCCGTCAGCCCCGAGATGGTGAGACCGCCCGCAACCATTTGTCCCGATGTGCCGAGGCCCGCCGCAATGGCAGCGTCAACAGCCTGTCCGGTGAGCCATGGCGCGAAAAGACCGGTAGCGAAACCGACACTTCCTCCGATCAATGCTCCGGTTATCGGGTTATTTGGACTGGTTATGTAACCAGTGTATGCCCCCGCGATTAGGCCAATTATCGCAAGCGCATCTTTTCCAGTTCGGTCGATGTACTTCATAGGATTGTCGTTGGCGTAGCGGTAGGGGTTGAGGCCTCCGGCGAGTCCGATGGGGTCGGCTTCGAAATAGCGGCCCGTGGGGGCGTAGTAATCGCGCTGCAGGTTGTTCGTGAACCCGTCCGGGTCGTCGTCGGAGTACATCCCCGGAAACCGCAGGTTCTGCGTGATGGAGGAGCCGAAGCCGTCCTCATACCCGTAAGGGAAGTGGTAATAGCTCCAAATCAGGCTGCCGGTGGAGTCGGTGGCCGCGTGCGGCGTGCCGGTGCTCACGTAATACAGCACGCTGCCGCTGCCGTTGTTCTCCTGCAGGCCGATGACCCTGCCATTGACGTAGATGTAGTCGGTGTAGAGACCGCTCTCCTGCTCCTCCAGCAGGCTGCTTCGCTGGTCGTAGCTGTAGAGGATGGGCGTGCCTGAGCCCGACTGGGTCTTCGTAATGCGCTGCCCGAAGGCGTCGTAGCTGTTGGTCCAGCCGAGCGGCACATTCGACACCGACGCAAGCCGGTTGGCCGCGTTGTAAGTGCCGGTGAAGTTGGAATAAGCGCCGCCAATCTCGAGGTTGCTGACGTTGCCGGTCGCCGTGTAGCTCATCGCCCAGCTGAGGGGTCCCCACATCGGGTCGGTCCAGCTCGCGCCTGAAAGCCGGTTCGTGCCCGAAGAGTAGCTGTACGTCGTGCCGTTCTGGGTCGTCATGTTGCCGTTGGCGTCGTAGGAATAGGTCGCGGTGCCGTATCCCCAGACCGCATAGGCATAGGTCAGGCGGTTGAGCGAGTCGTAGCTGAGGGTCTGGTTGCCGTTGGCGTAGGTCCAGTCCGACGTACTGGTGAGGTTGTCGGCGTTGTCGTAGACGTAGCCCGTGTGCGAAATATCGTCGATGGCCGTGATGCGGTAATCGGCGTCGAGCGTGTAGCTCGTGCTGACGCCGTTGAAGGCGCTCATATGCGTCATCGGCCCGTAGGGAGCATAGGTCATGCTCGACACCAGGTTCGTGGCGCTGCTGGCTCCGGGCGCTTTTACGGCGACAGTTGTGATTTTCCCTGCGGCGTCACGGGTATTGGTCATCAGCGTTCCCGAGGGGTAGGTCATCGATGCCATGCGTGACGTTACGTCGTAGGTATAGCTGGTGGTCAGAACCGTTGTGCCGTTCGTGCGCTTCTCGGTTAAGAGATTGCCGCGCTCGTCGTAGGCGCGGGTAAGCGATCCCGACGCGTCGGTGAGGCTCGTGAGCCTGCCGACGCCGAAGCTGAAGCCGGTGCCGGTCTGATCATACGTGTAGGCGACATTCAGTGTGGAATCGGCGGGGTAGGTGGTCGTGAGCACGCGATCGAGCGCATCAAAGGTCTGGTTGGTGACGACGCTTGCGGCGTCGGTCTTGCTCGTGAGGTTCGCGTCGGAGTCGTAATGGTAAACCGTCGTGCCCGAGTCCGGGCTCGCCTGCTGGATAGCGTCCTCGAAGCCGTCCCTTA
>JBARHV010000266.1:0-32683 GCA_049799415.1 Silvibacterium sp. | reverse complement strand
GGCCTACGCCGGGCAGGACGATTTTCTCCGCGTGGCGCACGGTGTCGGGATCTTCCGTGGCGACGGCGTTTGCGCCCACGGCGGCCAGCGCCTTCATGACGGAGGTGAGGTTACCCGCTTTATAGTCAACGACAGCGATCACAGCAGTCCTTTTGTGGATGGCAGCATTTTGCCGAGCTGTTTGTCGCGCGAGCAGGCTACGCGGAGAGCGCGGGCGAAGGCCTTGAACAAGGCTTCAATTTTGTGGTGGTTGGAGCGTCCGTACATGGTTTTGAGATGGACGTTCGCGCGGGCGCCTCGCGCGAAGCCCTCGAAGAAGTCTTCGACCAGCTCGGACTGTAGATCGCCGACGAGCCGCGTGTTTACCTTCGTTTTGACGACGGAAGCTGTGCGTCCGCTGAGATCGATGGCGGCGAGGCCGAGGGTTTCGTCCATTGTCATGAGGAAGTAGCCGGCTCGCAGGATGCCGCGCTTGTCTCCGAGCGCGCGATCGACGGCCTCGCCGAGCGCAATACCCACATCTTCGACGGTGTGGTGCTGATCGACGTCGAGGTCCCCTTTACATGTGAGCTCAAGGTCGAAGGCTCCGTGGCGCGTGAAGAGCTCGAGCATGTGATCGAAGAAACGGATGCCGGTGGAGACTTTGTAGCGGCCCTCGCCTTCGATGGTGAGCTTAAGGTGAATCTGGGTCTCTGCGGTTTTGCGGTCGATGGTTGCTGTACGCTTTTTTATCACTTGCTTCTTTGTCACTTGCTGTCTCCGGTCCATCCAATTTCTTTGAGAACTGTTGTCATTGCATTTATGCCCTGGTTGGTGTGCTCGCGGGTGCCGATGGTGACGCGGACGCAGCCGTCACAGCCGGGGTCGGTGGAGCGGTCGCGGACGAGGACTCCATGCTCACGCATGGCGCGCGAGAATTCAGAGTGTTTGGGGCCGATGGATGTGAGTACGAAGTTTGCCTGAGAGGGCCAATAGCCTACTCCAAGACGGTCGAGGGATAAGGTAAATTCGCTGCGTGCCTGGAGAATTTCGCTCACATACCAGTCGATATAGGCCTGATCATCGAGGGCGGTAGGCAGGCAGGCGAGGGCGAGTGAGTTTACGCTGTAGGGTGAAATGACGCGACGGAGCCAGCGCATCTGATCGTCAGCGGCGGCGAGCAGACCGAGGCGAAGGCCGGCGAGTCCGTAGGCTTTGGAGAAGGTGCGGGCGACGATGAGGTTGGGCACGCTCCCAACCAGGTCCATTACAGTCTGGCCGTAGAAATGGAAGTAAGCCTCGTCAACGAGGACAACTGCATGCGGCGCGGCTTCGATGATACGGAGAATGTCGTCGCGGCTGACGGCCTGTCCGGTGGGGCTGTTGGGGTTGGCGATGGCGATGAGCTTGGTAGACGGCGTGATCTTCGCGAGCAGGGCTTCCAGCGGGAAGCGGAAGCCTTCGCTGGCAGGTACTTCGACAAGCTTTGCCGGAGTACCGGAGGCATAGACCGCATACATAGAGTAGGTGGGGACGGGCAGCAGCATTTCATCGCCTTCGCCGAGATAGGTCTGGCAGAGGACGTGGATGGCTTCGTCGACTCCGTTGGTGAGGAGGACCTGTTCGGGCTTGAGGCCCAGGTGCGCGGCGGCGATGCGCTCGACGTGCTCGCGCTCGGGATACATGGTGAGTTCGGCGCGGGAGACGCGGCCCAGGGTTTCGAGCACCATGGGCGAGCAGGCGAAGGTGTTCTCGTTGAAGTCGAGACGCACACCGCTGCGGTCGCCGAGCGGGGGGTGATAGTCCTTCATACGGCGGATGAGGTCGCGCGGCTGCGGGCTGGTGATGGCGGCGTTATTCATGGATGCCTCGTGTGCGGATGGCTTCGGCGTGTCCGTGGAGGCCTTCGGCCTCGGCGAGGGTGATGGCTGCGGGGCCGAGACGCTGCAGGCCTTCAGGTTTGTATTCCTGCACGGTGACGACCTTGAGAAAGTCCATGACGCTGAGGCCTCCGCGCACGCGTGCGAGTCCGCAGGTGGGCAGCGTGTGGTTAGGGCCGGAAACGTAGTCGCCGAGCGGCTGCGCGGAAGAACGGCCTACGAAGACCGATCCAGCGTTTTTGACCCAGGCGAGGTCTTCCGTTGCGTCGACGGTGAGGTGCTCGGGCGCTATGTCGTTGGTGATGGCGCGAGCTTCGCTGAGAGAAGATGCGACGATGGCCAACCCGTTGCGCGCGATGGACTCTGCTGCGATTTTGTTGGTGCGGACGCGCTGCTTAACGCTGGCGACGACGGCAACGGCGAGAGCGGCGTTGGTGGTGATGAAGATGGCCTGAGCGTCGGGGTCGTGCTCGGCCTGGGCGACGAGGTCAGAGGCGATTTCGTCGGGGTTGCCGTTCTCGCTGGTGACGACGATCTCAGTGGGGCCGGCGAGCATGTCGATAGCACAACCAACGGGAGCGCAGTCGAAGGCAACGAGCTTTTTTGCTGCGGTGACGAAGGCGTTGCCGGGGCCGACGATTTTGTCGACGCGCGCGATGGTTTTGGTGCCATAAGCGAGCGCGGCAATGGCGTGGGCTCCGCCGATGCGATAGAACTCGGTGATGCCGAGCATGGCGGCGGCGGCGAGGGTCTCCGGCGCGGGACGCGGGGAGACGACGACGATGCGCTCGACGCCCGCGACCTGCGCCGGGATGACGGTCATGAGCAGGGTTGAGGGAAGGGGGTAGCGTCCACTCGGCACATAACAGCCAACGTTAGAAATAGGCCGTATGCGCTGGCCTACGGTGACTCCGCTGGCCGGAACGAAGTCCCAGTCTGTGGGTTTTTGGCGTTCGGCGAAGGCGCGGATGTTCGCGGCGGCGGTGCGTAGAGCGCGTTCGAAGGCCGGTGGAGCGGTTTCGAGCGCGTTACGCATCTCTTCGGGTGATATTTGTAACTGTGGTGGTTGCGTATTTCCATCGAATTTTGCAGCGTAACGGCGCAGAGCAGCGTCGCCGCCCTTGCGCACGCCCTCCACAATGCGCCGTGCGGCGGGCAGAGCGCGCTCATAGGCGGCATTGCGGCGCGCGAGGAGGGCCTGTACCTTCGCCTTTCCTGCCTTTGCGCCGCGCCCTGTGGTTGCGATGAGCTTCATTGCTAGAGCACCACCTTATTCAGCGGATACTCGACGATTCCGGCTGCGCCTGCAGCCTTGAGCCGGGGAATCACCTCGCGGACAACGCCCTCTTCGAGGATGGTGTTGAGAGCGACCCATTCGGAGTCGCTGAGCTCGGACACAGTAGGCGAATTGAGGGCGGGCAGGATGTTGAGGACCTCCTGCAGATTGGCCTTCTTCGCGTTGAGCATGAGGCCGACCTGACCCTGCGCATCGATGGCGGCTTTGAGCATGAGAGCTATGCTGTCGATCTTGTGCTTCTTCCATGTGTCGGTGTATGCGGCGCGGTTGGCGATGAGGTGGGTTTCGCTCTCCATGACGGTGTCGATGATGCGGAGGCGGTTGGCGCGGAGAGAGCTGCCGGTCTCTGTGACTTCGATGATGGCGTCAGCGAGCGTGGGCGGCTTAACTTCAGTTGCGCCCCAGCTGAACTCGACCTTGACGGGAACGTTCTTCGAGGCGAAGTAGCGCTTGGAAACTTCGACCAGTTCGGTGGCGATGATCTTTCCGGCAAGATCTTCGGCCTTTTGATAGGGAGAATCCTCGGGAACGGCGAGCACCCAGCGGACTTTCTGACGGCTTTGCTTGGAGTAGACGAGGCTGGTGACGCTCTGGACGTCGAGGGCGCTTTCCACGACCCAGTCGATGCCGGTGAGTCCGGCGTCGAGGACGCCTTTCTCGACGTAGCGGGCCATCTCCTGTGCGCGGATGAGCATGCACTCGATCTCGGAGTCGTCGATGGAGGGGAAGTAGGAGCGGCCATTGGCGTAGATGCGCCAGCCGGCGCGCTCGAAGAGGGCGATGGTGGCGTCCTGGAGACTGCCTTTGGGGATGCCGAGGCGGAGTTTGTTGGTCATTATCGTGTCTCCTGCAAGGCCGGGATGGCGATGGGCTTGGTGAAGCAGCTTACGGTGCCTTCATGGCAGACGAGGCCGTCGCCTTCGACTTCGACGCGGAAGAGCAGGGTGTCGTTGTCGCAGTCGGTGGCTGCGTCGAGGATGCGGAGGCGGTTGCCACTGGTTTCGCCCTTCATCCAGAGCTTCTGGCGGGTGCGGCTCCAGAAGGTTACGAAGCCGGATTCGAGGGTCTTCTGGTAGCTGGTTTCATTGAGAAAGCCGACCATGAGGACCTGTCCGCTCTTGGCGTCTTGCACGATGCCGGGAGCGAGTCCGCCCTCCACTTTAGAGAAATCAATCTTGATCTCTTTTGTTTCCGCTAAATCTTTTTCGCTCATTCTGCTTCTTTTCCTTTTAGGTATAGTTTGCCTGAACGTAAAAAGCCCGCCGGAGCTGGGCGCCGGCGGGCTTGGATGATCCTCTGATTCAGGCCGTTAACTCAGGCCACACAGATTCGCCGGCATGTTCGTCGCATGATGATGGTGGTGCTGACGATGATGGAGGTGAATCTGCATCTAGAACCAAGTTAAATGCGCGCCCGGAGGGATGTCAACTGCCGGATTTGCGATCTGAAGGCTAGTTCACTTCCATAGGCGAATAACCAAGACAACAGAAGCCGAGGCTATAAAAAGCCAGAAGGAAGATTGGATGAAAAGAGGTAGGCGACTTTTTGGAAAGAATCGTCCATACAGATTGCTGACCTCGTCAGATCCTAGTGTCCACACCGAAAACTTGCTGTTTGACGGCTCTTTTTCGATAAGGCGAATCCTCATAATGAGGTTGCAGCAAATATTGAGAATTGCTATCAGCACTAGAGTTGAGAAAACGATAGCAAACATAATCGAAGCTATCCTCCCAGCGTTTTCACGATATGCCTTTTTGTCAAATCGTGTTGCGAATGATTATGACAATCGCAATCGCAAACATAACTCTTAATATCTCAGTGTGATTTTGAGGTTTAACGAGACTACTATGCCTTCTTTGTGCGCTTCGAGGCAGTCTTTTTTAATGGAGTTTTTTTGGCCGACGGTCTGGTAGCCTTCTTTGCGGCTTTTTTTGTGGGCGAGGAATTTTTCTTTGCCGGAGCGGCTTTCGTTGCGGCCTTCTTTGCCGCAGGCTTTTGACGTGCGGCGAGCGTCTTCTGCGTGAGGAGGGCCTTCAATTCTTCGAGGTCGATTTTCTTTGCCGATTTTCTGAGGCGTTCGATGTCATAGAAGGCGCGCTTCTCTTCGAGAAAGACGTGGACCACGAAGTCGACGTAGTCGAGGAGAATCCACTCGGCGACGCGGCGGCCTTCGACGGAGTTGGGATAGGTACCGAAGGCACGCTTGAGATGCAGCTCGATTTCGTCGGCGATGGCCTGGGTCTGGCGGGTGTTGGCTCCGCTGGTGATGAGAAAGAAGTCTGTGAAGCCGGAGTCGAGCGGGTCGAGCTCGAGTATGCGGGTGTCGATGGCTTTTTTCTCTTCGCAGGCCGCGGCTGCGGCAAGCACCATAGCGCGGGCTTCGTTCGATGGCATCCTGATGTGGTTCCTCGTTTCGTGCAGCTCTTTCCGGGTGGTTTCCCGATCGGTCCAAGCTGCAAACTTCATTTTATAGATGCCGGTAGAGGTGGTGCCGGCGGATGTACTCGGCGACAGCCGGATTGAGGATTTCTCCGGGTTTTGTGTTGTCGTGGAGGGCGGCGCGAATCTGGGTGGCGGAGACGTCTTCGGCGAGGTCGGTGAGCAGATAGAGACGGGCGGTGCGATTGCCAGAGCCGGTTAATTCGAGGAGCCGCGTATTCGGCAGGGTGGTGGCTGTGGCGGCTGCGGAGATTCCGGGCGGGAGTGCTGCTGCGGCCTGTGCCAAATCGAAGCCGGGGCGAGCGCCGACGATGCAGTCGCAGGCGAGGAGCAGATCGACGGGTCGATGCCACCTGGCGATAGTGAGGAACGAATCCGCGCCCATGACGCAGAAGAGGACGTCATCTGGATTCAGCTGCCGGCGAAGGATGTCGATGGTGTCGATGGTGTAGTTCGAGCTTCCGCCGGGTCGGGGGGCGTCGATGAGGGATATCTCGGTGTGGGGTTCTCCAGCAAAGGCGAGTCGAGTCATGGCAACTCGGTCGGCAAAGCTGGCGGGAGGGGTTTCCTGTTTGAGTGGCTGGGTGGCGACAGGGGCTACGAGGATACGGTCGAGAGCCAGCCGCTCGCGCGCGAGGCGCGCCAACACGACGTGCCCGCGATGGGGAGGGTCGAAGCTTCCGCCGAAGAGAGCGACACGCATGGTGCTTCCATCGTACCTTTGACGGGGTCTGGGGCAGCTATGCTCTAAAGAGCGTATGGGGTATACGGCATATATCGGGCTGGGTTCGAATCTTGCGTCGTCGGCGGGGAGTCCAGCGGAGACGGTGGAGGCCGCTGTCAGGGCTTTGGCTGCTGTGGGCAGCGTGACGGCGCAGTCGTCGCTGTATAGAACGGCTCCGGTGGGGCTTCGCGAGCAGCCGTATTTCATCAATGCGGTGGTGTGTCTTGAGACGGCGTTGGAGCCCGAGGGCCTGCTGCGGGAACTGCTGGCGATTGAGCGCATTTTTGGGCGGGATCGTCGCGCGGGCGTTCCGAAGGGGCCGCGCACGCTGGATCTGGATCTTCTGCTGGTAATGGATGAGGACGGCGTGGCGGTTGTGTACGAGTCACCGACCTTGACGCTGCCGCATCCGGAGATTGCCAACCGCCGCTTTGTCCTTGCGCCGCTGGCGGAGATCGCGCCGGAGATGCGGCATCCGTTGCTGGAGAAGACGATGCGGGGACTGCTGGAGGAGCTTGCGGACCGGGCCGGCGATGCGGAAGAGGAAGTCAACAGAATTTAAAGTCAGGCGAATCTAAAGACAGAAGGGCGCTGCCTGGAGACAGCGTCATTTTTCCGGAGCTTCCGCACGTTATTTCCTGGTTTTGATGTGGAGATCGATGACAACTCGGGGGCGTGAGTCGTAGGAGCTGATGGTCTTGGTGGCGCTCTTCGCGTTCTTGTATTGCGCCCAGACCTGGTAATCCGTGTCAGAGGAGAGCGGGCCAAAGCGGTAGCTTCCATCGCTGGTGGAAAAGAAGCTGCGGATGCCGTTGGTTTTGCCGTCCTGCAAGTAGACGATTGCGCCAGATAGAGGAGCGTCGTTGCTGCCGAAAACCTTGCCCTGGAGCGTTTTTGTGGCGTTGCTTTGGGCCAGGGCGACACTCGCCGTCAGGGCCATGAGCAGGAGGGCGAGAGCCAAACGAGCTGCTGATTTTCTCATCCCTGCCTACTCTTCCTCTTCGTCGGAGGCATTCTCTTCATCATCTTCATAATCCTCGTCTACTTTGACAATTTCAAGCGGATCGGTGGCGATGACTTCAAACTCGGTTCCGCATTCGTCGCAGACGATTACGTCTCCTTCGTCGACTTCATCGGCTTCAAAATCAAGCACGGTTTCACATTCAGGACAGTTTGGCATAGTTCCTCCGAGGGAGATCAATTATTCATTAAGGGCCAGGATGACATTGCGACATACTGTAACTTCGTTAATGTTGAAGAGAACCGGCTGGCACGTCAAGCCAACCCTGAGCAAATTTCATCCAGATTAGACGGAAGGGGTTCAGAATGGGGCACCGGATTTTCCTGACTCGACGGCGCTACGTGACCGTCCCAGTACTTGCTTTCCTCCTGATGGCTGTGGGGATGACCTCTGCCACAGCCGCTTCCTCGTCTGACGCAATAAAACGCGATCTGGATGCAACGGGTTCGGCAATTCAACCGGGGCCGGCCGATCCGCACATTGCCGAGGCCTTGCGCCACATTTCCGCGGCGCGAATCCAGCATACGATCGAAACGCTGGTGAGCTTCCACACCCGCAGTACGCTGTCGAGCATGGCGACGGATTTGCCGAAGGGCGAGGGCGTGACCGCCGCGGCGGACTGGATTGAGGATGAGCTGAAGGGCTACTCGGCGGCGTGTGGGGGATGCCTGGAGGTAAAGACGGATACCTTTATGGAGCCTGCCGGGACCGGGCCTTACGCGCGCATTGTGCGACCCACCAAAATCACCAACGTATATGCGGTGCTGCGGGGAACGGATCCGGCGCAGGCGGGGCGCGTGATTCTGGTGACCGGCCATTACGACTCGCGCGATACGGATGTGATGGATGACCACGGCGCGGCTCCGGGCGCGAATGACGATGCGAGCGGTGTGGCGGTGAGCCTGGAGTGCGCGCGAGTGCTCTCGAAGCTGAAGCTGCCGGCCACGCTGGTTTTTGCCACGGTCGCAGGCGAGGAACAGGGGCTGTACGGCAGCGCGCATCTGGCGATGTTGGCCAAGAGCGAGGGCTGGCAGGTTGAAGGGGCTCTGAACAACGACATTGTTGGCGGCAATACCACGCCCGGCGACACATTTCAGGACAAGTCTGCCGTGCGGGTTTTCTCGGAGGGGCTTTCGACGACGGCCACGCCAATGGAGATTCACAGGCTGGTGATGCTGGGGTATAACAGCGATTCTCCTTCACGAGAGCTGGCGCGGGCGGTGACTGACATTGCGCGGACGTATGATGCGGCACCTGCAGCTACGGCGATCCATCCGGTGCTGGAGTTTCGCATGGACCGCTTTTTGCGGGGCGGCGACCATTTCTCGTTCAACCAGCAGGGCTTTGCGGCGGTCCGCTTTACGGAGTGGCGCGAGGACTTTAACCATCAGCACCAGGATGTGCGCGTGGAGAACGGCGTGCAATATGGCGATCTGCTGAAATTTGTGGATTTCCACTATGTTGCGCGCGTGGCGCGGGTGAATGCGGCAACGATGGCCTCGCTGGCGGCTGCTCCTCCTGCGCCGGTGAAGGTGGGGATTGTGGTGAACAACCTGGACAACAATACGACTCTGCGGTGGACGGCGGGTGAAGGAGCTCCGGCAGGCACACGCTATGAGGTGGTGTGGAGGGAGCTGGCGGCTCCGAACTGGCAACGGTTTATAGGCGGAGGCATCCATGCGCCGAATGGGGCCGATGGCGAATACACGGTTACGCTGCCAATTTCAAAGGACAATGTGATTTTCGGGGTGCGCGCTGTGGACGCGGCCGGACATGCGAGCCCGGCGGTGGTTCCGATGCCTGTCCGGTAAAACCTGCATACAATAGAAGCTTGTATGCCACGCTCTGCCGGACTTCTCGCTTTTCCTGATTTCAGCGGATTCACGCGCAAGCTGATCCTCTGGAACCTGGGGGCCTTCTTTGCGCTGCTGCTGCTGGGAGTGGCTTCCGGGCCCACGGCGGCCTCGGTTGTGAGCTGGACGGCGCTGTTTCCTCCGGCTGTGTTCCACGGATGCATCTGGCAGCTCATCACTTACAGTTTTGTGCAGCAAGGCATTCTGAATACGGCTTTTGCGCTGCTTTCGCTGTGGTTTCTGGGCAGCTTTCTGGAGGGAATCCATGGTTCGCGCTGGCTGGCGGAGATCTACTTTGCGTCAGTGTTTGGGGCGGGACTGTTCGCACTTGCGCTTTATGCGGCGATGCCGTCCAGCTATTCGGTTCTAATCGGGTGCTGGGGCGGTATTTTCGGGCTGCTGATTGCCTTTGGTGTTCTTTACGGGGAACAGCAGTTCATGATGTTTCCGCTGCCCATGATGATTCGGGCGAAGTACCTGGTGTGGGTTTACATGCTGATCACGCTGGCCATGCTTTTTTCCAGTGAGCGGGCGTTTGCGTTTTCGCAGTTGGGCGGGGCGCTGTTCGGGTATCTCTACATCAAATTTGCGCCGCGCCGCGGATTTGCCTCGGCGTCGAGCGAACGCTACTTCGGTTTCCGCAACAACTACTATCGCTGGAAGCGCCGCCGGGCGGCGCGCAAATTCGAGGTGTACATGAAAAAGCAGAACCGCGAGGTGAGCTTTGACAAGGACGGCCGGTATATTGATCCGGACAAAGATTCAGGACGTGATCCAAACGACCGGCGCTGGATGAACTAGAGTGCTGGCCGCGCCGCTGGCCAAAATCGTGTATCGTGAAAATTTGCGGCCTTGTGCCGTGGTATTCGTCAATTCAATGAGGTTCAGGATTCGCGTGAAAGCCGTTGTCCGCGCCATGAGCGCCGTTCTTTTTGTGATTCCCTTCTTTTTGCTGAGCGCCAGTGCGCATGCGCAGGTTACGGCTGTGGCTCCGGTAACGGAAGCCCCCCAATACAATCACCGCTGGGAGGTTTACGGCGGCGCGCAGTACGCACACTTCAATCCCAGCCCGGGACCCAATATTCAGGCCAATAATCTGCTGGGATGGAATGGCACGGCGACTGTCTACCTCCATCCTTTGTGGGGGATTGAGGGCGGTGCTCGCGGAGTGTACGGCAACATGAGCGTACCGGCGAATGCCTATAACATTCCGGCAAGCCCCAAGATGTCGGAAAACCTGTTTTTGTTCGGGCCGACGTTCCGGTTTTTCCGCAAGGAGAATTATGCGGCGGGCATGCATGTGCTGGTCGGCGCCGCTTATGGCTCGTTCGACAAAGATTTTCCCTCAGGCGTGCAGCCGAACGTGGTGGGCATCTACAACAACAAACTTGCCTTTGGCGCCGCAGTGGGTTGGTGGACCGATTACAACCTTTCAAGCAGACTGGCGGTGCGCGCGATCGCCGATTACCAGCCGACTCGCTACGGATTCACGATGCAGAGCGAGTTTGCGGGGTCGGTGGGCGTTGTGTACAAGTTTGGAACGCTCAGAAAGTAGCCAGGGAAGCTGGCCGCTGGTAAAGCGGCCAGCTAAAAAGCGGTCAGCGGCATTAAGTCCGCTGACCGCTTTTTTGCCGGCCGCAACACGCGCTAATCGCCTTTTCGCTGACTGGGCCTTAGCTTTTCGTTGGCCGGATGTGCAGCTCTCTTAGCTGCTGGTCGCTGACCGGGGTGGGCGCGTCGACCATGAGATCGATGGCCTTGGCGGTCTTGGGGAAGGCGATAACCTCGCGCAGGCTGGTGGATCCGGCGAGGATCATGACAATGCGATCGAGGCCGAGGGCGATTCCGCCGTGGGGCGGGCTTCCGTATTGCAGGGCTTCGAGGAAGAAGCCGAAACGGGCTTTGGCCTCTTCGTCTGACATGCCGATGGAGCGGAAGATTTCCTGCTGAATGTGCTGCTGATGGATGCGGATGGAGCCTGAGCCGAGCTCGAGGCCGTTCATGGCGAGGTCGTAGTAACGCGCACGGACCGATGCGGGGTCGGAGACGAGGCGGTCCATGTCCTCCTCGTGCGGCGAGGTGAAGGGATGGTGTGAGGGAATCCACTTCTGCGTCTCCTCATCGAACTCGAACATGGGAAAATCGGTGACCCAGATGGGGCGGAAGGCCTTTGAGCCGTCGACAATACCGGTGTTGCGGGCTTCGTCGGAGACGACCTGGTCGGTGACGACGAAGGCTCCGTGGCGTTCGGCGTATTTGCGGGCCAGCTCGACGCGGAAGTTTCCGGCGGCGGAATAGACGGCGATCTCGCGCTCGGAGAGGCGGCCGGTGGTTTTCGTATCGGACGCACGGATGTGCGTGGTGGCATCTCCGGCGACGAGGATGAGCAGGTCATTCGAATGGGAGGGGGACTGTGCTCCTGCAAGCTCGCGGACCTGGGCTGTGGCCTCGGGAAAAGACTTTTCGAGGCGTTTGAGGTCGTCGATGTATTTCGCTCCCTTGCGGGTGTCGAAGAGCGGCTTGTTGTCATCGCGTTCCTTGCGGGAGAGCTCGCCCACTTTGGGGATGCGTAGGGCGATGACGGGTAGATTAGCGTCGATGGCCAGGGCTGCGAGGTTTTCGGGGGTGAAGGCGGATTTTACGTCGGTGAGGCCGGGGAGGCGCAGGTCGGGCTTGTCGATGCCGTAATTGCGCATGGCCTCGTCGTAGGTGATCTGCGGGAAGGGCTTGGGCAGGTCGATGCCGACGGCCTTGAAGGACTCGGCGAGAAAGCCTTCGACGGTGCGGAAGATGGTCTCCTGCTGCGGAAAGGTCATTTCGAGGTCAATCTGCGTAAACTCGGGCTGGCGGTCGGCACGGAGATCCTCATCGCGGAAGCAGCGGGCGATCTGGAAGTAGCGATCCATGCCGGAGATCATGAGGATCTGCTTGAAGAGCTGCGGCGACTGCGGCAATGCATAGAACTCTCCGGGATGGACGCGGCTGGGAACGAGGTAGTCGCGCGCGCCTTCGGGCGTGGAGCGCGTCATGTAAGGGGTTTCGATCTCGAAGAAGCCCTGGCCGGAGAGGTATTCGCGGACGGCGAGCGCGACTTTGTGGCGCACCTCGAGGTTGTGCTGCATCTCAGGACGGCGCAGGTCGAGATAACGGTACTTGAGGCGGACTTCCTCGTTGGCGATGGCATCTTCAGACGGCGAGAATGGCGGGAGCTTGGCGTCATTGAGAATGCGGAGCTCGCTGGCGACGATCTCTATTTCGCCGGTGGACATTTTGGGATTGACGACGTCTTTGCCGCGCAGGCGCACCTTGCCGATGGCGGCGACGACGTATTCGGGGCGGGACTGCTCAGCCTTGGCGTGCGCGGCGGCGCTCAGGTCATTGTCCAGAACGACCTGCGTTAGGCCATAGCGGTCGCGGAGGTCAAGAAAGATAAGGTTGCCGTGGTCGCGGCGGCGGTTGATCCAGCCGAGAAGCACAACGCTCTTACCGGCGTCGCTCGCTCGCAACTCTCCACAGGTGTGGGTGCGCGTCAGTGTGCCTAGAAAATCCAGCAATGTCTTCGATCCTGCTTTGCTTATGAAATGTTTTTGAGGCCCTGTACGAGTTGTTCGCGCGGGACTTTGGTCTGCTCGCCAGTGGCGAAGTCCTTCACTGTCAGGATACCGGAGCTTTGTTCGTCTTCGCCTAACAGGATGATTTTGCGGGCGAGCTTGTTTCCGATTTCGAAGGACTTTTTGAGGCGGAAGCTGCCGTCGCCGAGCTCGATGCGGAGTCCGGCGCGGCGCAGTTCTCTTGCTAATTTGAGGGCAGCGGAGTTCTGAGATTCGCCAAGTGGAGCTATGAAGGCGTCGGCTAACTCTGTTGGCTGCTCCTGTTGCGCCTGCAGGGTGAGGATGAGGCGGTCGGCTCCGATGGCGAAGCCGATGCCGGGGGCCTTCGGGCCGCCGATAGCTTCGGACAGGCCGTCGTAGCGCCCGCCGCCGAGCAGCGCGTTCTGCGCGCCTAATCCTCCGTGCGTGAACTCGAAGGCGGTGCGGGTGTAGTAGTCGAGGCCGCGGACGAGGCGGGGGTTGATTTCGTATTTCACGCCGCAGGTGTCGAGCGCGGCGAGGACGGCGGCGAAGTGCTGCTTCGATGCTTCGTCGAGGTAGTCGGCGATGCGGGGCAGCGTCTCGATGATGGGCTGGTCCTCGGGAACTTTGCAGTCGAGGACGCGGAGCGGGTTGGTTTCCGTCCGGCGCTGACAGTCGACGCACATCTGCGCGGCTTTGTCCTTCAAGGCTTCGCGCAGCGCCGCGATGTAGCGTGGGCGGTCGCTCATGGAGCCTACGGAGTTGAGGGTGAGGGTCCAACCGGTGATTCCCAGCTTGTCGAGGAAGCTGGCCAACATCTCCAGCACTTCGGCGTCGCGCAGAGGCGATTCGGAACCGGCGCTGGCGGGACCGATGACTTCGGCTCCGATCTGCCAGAACTGGCGATAGCGGCCCTTTTGCGGGCGCTCGCGGCGGAACTGCGGGCCGATGTAGTAGAGCTTTTGCAGCAAGCCGGTCTCGCCGAGCTTGTGCTCGATGTAGGCGCGGACGACTCCGGCCGTGTTTTCGGGGCGGAGGGTGAGGGATTGCGCTTTCTCCGACTGGGCACGGGCACGATCTTCCCACGTATACATCTCCTTGGAGACGATGTCGGTTTCCTCGCCTACGCCGCGGGCGAAGAGCTGCGTGTCCTCGAAGACTGGGGTGCGGATTTCGCCGAAGTTGTAGCGGGCGAAGATCTGCCGGGCGGTCGTTTCGACGCGGTTCCAGAGTTCGGTTTCGGGCGGCAGAAGATCGCGCGTGCCGCGGACTGCTTTCAGGGTACTCATGATTGCTTTCAGCGTGTTATTTCAGAATATCAGGGAGGTCCTCAGCTATCGATGGAGAAGATTCATTACACTGCACCTATGCTTGTTCCATTCACTGCCGGTGGAGTTGTTGCGCTTGCCGCGGGCGGGTATTTGTATGCTGGGATGGTTCCGGGGTCGCAGATCTTCGGGCGGACTTTGGTTGCGGGGAATGATCCTGACGAGTTTGCGCTGACCTATGATGACGGGCCAAACGATGCGTGGACGGAACAGATTCTGGAGATTCTGGCGCGGCATGAGGTCCACGCAGCATTCTTTGTGATTGGGCGGTTTGCGCGTGAGCGGGTGGCACTGATCCGGAGGATTCGAGCCGCGGGGCATGTGGTGGGGAACCATACGTGGACGCATCCATTGCTGCTGTTCAAGCCACTGAGCCGGATTCGTGAAGAGCTGGCATCTACGAACGCAGTTCTGGAAGACGCTCTGGGAGAAAAGGTCGAGTATTTTCGGCCTCCGCATGGGGCGCGGCGACCGGATATTCTGCGGGCGGTGCGCGAGATGGGAATGGTTCCGGTGCAGTGGAATGCGATGGGGTTCGACTGGAAGCCGACAACTCCGGAACGCGTGCTGGCGAATTTAGACAGAGGCATCCGACGGAATCGGCGGCGGGGGCGCGGCTCAAACCTGCTGATGCATGACGGCGGGCAGGCGGGGATCGGACAGGATCGCTCGCATACGGTGGCGGCTACGGTGACCTTGCTGGAGAAGTGGCAGGGTCGAGTGAGGTTTGTCACCATTGACCAATGGAGTGAGGGCGCAGAGCACAGAGCTCAGAGTTCACTCTGAGCCCATCTGTTCTGTTGAGAGATTGACTATGCCCTGTCGTCCTGTTTCTTGTTCTTATTCTTTTTGGCTTTGTGAGTGACGTAGAGAGCGAGCAGCGCGAATGCGATGGCCACAACAGCGATGAGGGCGATCATGTGCTGGTGGGCCACGATGGAGATCTCACGTACGATCTGCGGGCCGTAGCGGATGACGAGCAGGCTTTCCACTCCGAAGCGGACCATGCGGCCAGCGAAAACAGCGAGCATGAAGTTGACCGTGCGCATCTCGAAGACGCCGGCACCGAAGACGAAGAGCTTCCATGGCGTAGGCGGGGGCAGCATGGAGGGGATCATGAGGGCGAGGAATTCCTGACGCTCGAACTTGTGCAGCAGGGCTTCATATTTTGCGCGGTCGATGCGCTTGAGGAGGAAGATTTCGCCTCCGGCGCGACCGATGAAGTAAGGCACGAGGCCCCCGATGGCCGAGCCGAGAGAGGCCATGATGACGTAGAGATAAGCGCGGTGCGTGTCATGCAAGGCATAGAAGACCATGAAGGCATCCATGGGCACGGGGATGGAGCTGGAATCGACCATAGAGAGCAGGCCGATTCCCCAGAAGCCAAGCGGAGTGAGCAGCTTGAGAAGCAGGCCGCTGTATTTCTTGTAGAGAACGATGAGGTGCTTCACTGCGCGTCTCCGCCGGGGGACGTATCAGAGATGTGCTCGGGGGCGTGTTCGGTGTTGCCGGCGAGCAGGTCGAGGGCGTGGTGCAGCAGCGGCAGAACGGCTTCGAGGGAGGTGACGGCTCCGCGGGGGCTGCCGGGGAGGTTGAGGATCAATGCCTGCCCTAACGTTCCGCAGAGGGCTCGGCTGAGGGCGGCATAGGGAGTTTCTGCCAGGCCGGCGGCGCGCATGCGCTCGGAGACGCCATCGAGCAGGCGGTCGCAGACGGCGCGGGTGGCCTCGGGAGTTACATCGCGGGGGCCAATGCCGGTGCCGCCGGTGGTGACGACTAGGCGCGATTGAGCCGCGGCAGCGCGGATTGCGTCTTCGATGGCGCGGCACTCGTCTGGTACTAATACCGGCATTGCTGCGTCCAACCCATGCGCTTTGAGCACTCTGGCGACGGCAGGCCCGGAAAGATCTTCGCGGCGGCCCTGGAAGCAGGAGTCGCTCACGGTGAGGATTGCGGCGGGAATCATCTTGAACGATTGTACGGGCGGAGCGGCTTTGAGGTCTGCCAGCGAAAACTGCGGTGGGAAAGGCCGCAAAGAATGAGAGAATAACGGTATCGGCTGCGGGCTTGAAGAGTCTTTGCCGTCTACTGCGTTTTTGACGTTTTCTGAGAATGCCGATCACCGAAGTCCCAACCAGTCCACCGGGCGCACCGCCCGAACCACCTCGCTTTAGCCGGCCCAGCCGCTATGAGGAATACAGCACGCATGACCTGCTGTCGGTGATCGAAGACCTGGAGGGCAGCCGCAACTGGGTCAGCCTGAGGGAGAAGCTTTGGATTGCAATCATCGTTCACATGATTGTGCTGTGGTTTCTCATTTATGGACCAAAGTACATCTTCCATCAGCGGGTAAGGGTGGTTGATCAGTCGGCATTGGCGAAGCGAAATCAGATGACCTATCTGGAGACGCCGGACGACATCAAGCCGATGAAGCCGAAGCCGACTCCTTTTATCTCGAACAAGAATCATGTGGCGGAGACACCGCATCCCACGCTGGACAAGAAGACGCTGGAGGAGCTGGAAGCTATGCGGCGCGCTGGGCGGCTGGTTCCCAATCCCGCGCCTGCACAACCGTCGCCAACACCGGAGAAGGCGGCTCCGCAGGCGGCGCAACAACCGAAGACGCCGGCGCAGCCACTGCCCAACAACACTAAGAGCCTGATTCAGGCTCCCACACCCGCACAGCCCAAGCCGAATTTCAATCCTGGGCGGAGCACGCCGGGCCAGGAGTTGCAGGAGATGGCGCGCAATGCGGCGCGCAGCGGTCAGTATGGCGGCGATGAGGGCGCGGGTGCGCCGTCGGACCATCCGGGCAACCAGGGCGCGGTGGACATCCTGAGCGATACGATGGGCGTGGATTTTGGCCCGTATATCCAGCGTGTGATCTGGGACACGAAGCGGGCCTGGTATCCGATTATTCCGGAAGAGGCGCAGGATCCGCTGCGGAAGCAAGGACGTGTGGGAATCCGGTTCAAGATTGGCCGGGACGGCACAGTGATACCGGGTTCGATGCATCTGGACGCTCCTTCGGGCGACATCTCGCTGGATCGCGCGGCATGGGGCGGGATAACGGGCGCGGGCTATCCGCCGCTGCCGAAGAATTTCAAAGGCAAGTACCTGGAGCTGCGCTTCTACTTCCTTTACAACATCCCTCTGGGCGATCAGTAACGCATGAATGCCCGTGAACATCTGCGCAAGCGGCAGGTTTACGGGCTGCTGCTGATTGCGGCGGCGATTCTGGCGGTTGCGCTGCTGCGGGCCGACCTGCACGATGTGTTTCCGCAGGGATGGTGGCGGGTGTGGTGACATCTTTCGACGCGCCTTCAGAGCCAGACCCGCTGCTGGTGGTTCTGCTGGGGTCGACGGCGAGCGGGAAGACGGCGCTGTCGCTGGCATTGGCGGAGAAATTCAACGGCGAAATCGTAAGCTGCGATTCAGTGGCGGTGTATCGCGGCATGGAGATTGGCACGGCAAAGCCTTCGCGGGTGGAGCGCGCGCGGGTGCCACACCATTTGATCGATGTGTATGCGCCCGATGAGCACTCAACCGCCGGCGATTATGCACGGCTGGCGCGCGACGCGATTCGTGGAATTGCGGAGCGTGGGCGCTTGCCGATTGTGACTGGTGGTACGGGGCTGTATTTGCGCGCGCTGCTGGATGGATTATTTGCTGGGCCGCAGCGTTCGCAGGAAATGCGGGCGCGGTTGGAGCGGAGCCATGCGCGACATGGCGCAGGTTGGTTGCATCGCGTGCTGACGCGGCTGGATGCGGCATCGGCGGCGCGCATTCATGCGAACGATGTGCCGAAGCTCATTAGAGCAATTGAAGTTTCTTTAGCGGCGCGGCGGCCTCTGTCTGAGGCGTGGAAAGACGGACGTGATCCGCTGCGGGGGTTCAGGATTCTGAGGATTGGACTGGAGCCGGATCGACAGTCACTGTATGCGCGCATCAACGAGCGGGCGGCGCGGATGTTCGACGAGGGGCTAATGGAAGAGACGCGCGGGCTTATCGAGACGTATGGCGAGTTGCCGCGCGCATTCGACTCGCTTGGCTATCGGCAGGCGCGGGCGGTGCTGCGCGGGGAGATGTCGCGTGATGAAGCCATTGCTGCGGCGCAGCAGGGGCATCGTAACTATGCGAAGCGGCAGCAGACATGGTTTCGGCGGGAGCCGGAGGTGCAGTGGATCAGAGTGTTTGGTGATGCCGCAACAGCGCTGGAGGCGGCGATTCAACTTGTGGCTGACGAGGCAACCAGCTCGAAGTAGATTCTCTGCTAACTGCCGGTGACAAAGAGCTGCTCGACGGTATTGTCGGCTACGCGGTAGATGGCGTACTGGCGTCCGGTCTGGTTTTCGAGGGCGAAGATGAGCTCAGCGCGGTTGTCGGCGTTAGTGTCCACGGCGTCGATGAGCTTCATGCGGGGAATGATGTTGAGCTCGCGCTCCGAAGTGATCTGCTTGAAGAGGACGATCGGCGTGCCGTTGAAGTCAGGCTGTGCGATGAGGGTGATATAGCGGGCTGCGTCTCCCTGGCCGCTGGTTGCGGAGAAAACGAGCGTGGCTCCGCCGCCATTGGTGAGCTGGTAGGCGTTGAATTGCTCATCGGTGAGCATGGGTAGAGCGGGTTTAGCCGTTTTCCGGGCAGGTTTTCTGGTGGTTGTGTGGGTGGTGTGTGAATTTGTAACTGGCTTGGTTACATGTTGCGCAGACTTCGCCAGAAGATCCTGGGCGATGGCTTCGACCGCGGATTGCATCTTGATTTTGTCCTGTGGGTCGTCCCAGGAATAGACGAAGGACTGCACCGGATGATTGGTTGCATCAGAGATGGCGGTGATCTGCTCGATTTCCTGAGGATGCGCGGCGAGTTTGGCAATCTCGGCGGGGACGTCGAGAGATTCAAGCTCTCCGGGGCGGCCGTATTCCAGATGCGGACGGTTGGGATCGACGGCGGTGGTTGCGGTCTCGGGCGATTCACCGCCGGACGCAGTTGGGTTGTTCGGCGAAGGTTTTGGAGGTTCGTGCAGAATGGGCCGGTCGGGATCGACGGGCGGCGCGGGGTCGGATGCGGTGCTGGTTCCGTTGCTTGCGGAGGACGTGCCTTGCGAGCTTGCGTCATCGGTGCGGCGGTGGAGTGTAGGCCGGTCAGGATCAACGGGCGGCGCATTGTTCTGTGCCGTGGTTTTGGTTGCGCCGAGATTCGTATCTCCCGTGGGGACGTGGGCGAAGTGCGGCTTGTCGTCACGGCCGCTGCCGAAGAGCACGGGTAGATTGCGCGAGCGCCGAAGTTTGGCGTAATTCGGCGAGGTGGGCTTCTGATAGGTACCGATGGCGATCCATGAGCCTCCTACATCGGAGGCGGCGTTTACATCGAAAAAACCCTTTGGAGTGCCAGCGACCTGGAGGACGTATTGGGTCCCGGTCTGCACGGTGAGCGGGACGGGCTGCGCAAGGTAGAGGCCGCCGGGCTGGTAGGTTTCGCCGTCCCATACGGCGATGGGGACGAGGCGGCTGGCAGTGGGCTTGGCGAGGTCTCCGGTGTATTCGAGCACGGCGATGGAGCGCAGCGTTGGTTTATTAGCCTGATTAGTGTCAACACGGCCCACGTACTGGGCGTTAGCGGGCAGGCATGAGGCTGCGGCGACGATCGCTGCCGCGAACAGGTGAGCTCGGGCGACGGTTTTTCCGCAGGACCTAAAGTGTGATGTGGCGATCCGTGACATTGTGTGGGCGTCTAAGCAACAATCTATAACTATAAGACGCGGGGAGTGGAAGGAATGCCGCGCAAGCCTGTCTTTTAAAGGAAGTGTATGGAGCTGCATAAAAAAGTTGCCGATTTTACCCTTCAGGACGACCAGGAAAAGACCGTTCACCTGAGCGATTTTGCGGGCAAGCCCGTGGTCCTGTTTTTTTATCCGAGAGCCGATACGCCGGGCTGCACGATTGAGGCCTGCGGTTTTCGGGATACGTTCAAAAAACTGCAGAAGGCAGGAGCCGTGGTGCTCGGCATCTCGCGCGATACGCCTAAAGCCCAGCGCAAATTCAAGGAAAAATATGACTTGCCCTATCCCCTGCTCGCCGATGTGGACGAGAAGGTCTGCAAGCAGTTTGACGTGTTGAAAGAGAAAAATATGTATGGCAAGAAGGTGATGGGCATTGAGCGGACGACCTTTTTGATTGGGCCGGACCAGAAACTGTTGAAGGTCTTTCCCAAGGTCAGGCCTGAGGGGCATGTGGAAGAGGTTTTGGCGGAGCTGAAAAGCGGTCAGCTATAAAAGCAGACAGCTATGAAGCGGTCAGCGAGCGTTGTGGCGACTACGAGACAAGTGGCTAAATCCAAAATACTGCCGCGACGGTTCTATGCGGATGCGCCAGATGTGGTGGCTCGGGGGCTGCTGGGGAAGGTTCTGGCGCGGCGGCTGGATGGGGAGTTGCTTACCGGGCGGATTGTGGAGACGGAGGCGTACTTTGGGCAGGATGATCCGGCAGCACATACGTTTGCGGGCAAGACGGCGCGGAATGCGGTGCTGTTCGGGCCTCCGGGCTTTGCCTATGTGTATTTCATTTATGGCATGCATTATTGCCTGAATGTCTCCTGCGAACCGGACGGGCAGGCCGGGGGTGTGTTGTTTCGGGCACTGGAACCGCTGGCGGGACTGACGACGATGGCTCGTTTGCGCGGTTTGCCTGTGGCGTCCAAGCCGCAACTGCTTACGGCAAAACTGACCTCCGGGCCGGGGCGGCTTTGCCAGGCTCTGGCGATTACTCGCGCGGGGCAGAATGGGCTGGATGTGACCAGCGCCGAGTCGGAACTGCAGATTCTGGACGATGGTTTTCAGCCAGGAAAGATCGTGGCTACTCCGCGCATCGGGATCCGCAAGGCGGTCGACCGGCCGCATCGGTTTGTGGTGCTTGCCACACGGGGTGCTGGCCGCACGGGCAACGGCTTCGCTTGACCCTCCCTTTGGTCGGGGGTTAGCAGTTGGTCTGACAGGCAATGTTATGATTGCACCGCTGTTGGAAGGCTCGTCATGGCATCCATCATTCTGCCGATTTTTGCTTCTGCTGTTCTCTTCGTGCTGTATCTGCTGCTTGCCGCGATGCTGCTGCGCAAGTACAAGAGCACGGGCGACAAGGGGTTTCTCTGGCTGGGCCTGGCGGTTGTCCTCTGGCCACTTGCGTCGAACCTGATGGCCGTGGGCGCGCAGGGCCTTCTGGATCGTTCTCTGCATGGTCATCTGGTGGGGGTTTTCCCGTTCAGCCTGGTGCAGCGCAAGCTGCTATCCGTGGACAGCCTGGTGGAGTGCGCGGAACTGGTGCGGCGGATGGTGGGGCTTGTCCTCCTGATGATCGCGGTGGTCACTCTTTCGAGGGCAGCGGAACGGGCGGCGAGCGAAGCACCGGTTCAACCCAAAAGAAATCAGAATTAGCCTGGGGGCCAGTGCATCTGGCGTCCGCCGAGCAGGTGCAGGTGCAGATGGTCGACGGTCTGGCCTCCGTCAGGGCCGGTGTTGATGACAATACGGTAGCCTTTGCCGAGGTTCTGCTGGCGGGCTAGCTGGTTGGCGATGCTGTGGAGATGGCCTATGAGGGTCTTCTCCGGCTCGCTGGCTCCGACCTCAGCCAAGGATGCGATGTGCTGCCTGGGAATGATGAGCATGTGGACCGGGGCCTTGGGGTCGATGTCGGCGAAGGCTACAGCGTACTCGTCCTCGTAGAGCTTTTTGGCCGGGATTTCTCCGGCGGCGATTTTGCAGAAGATGCAGTCCATGACAACCAGAATGCCACAGAGTTGCCTGTCCCACTCAAGCCAACTGCGGGCTTGCATGGGGCACCCTTCCTTCTTGCCTTTGCCTGCTGTCTATTGCTCTTACGGGCTGACGTAGCGGGGATGTTTTCCCGGCGCCCAGGGGTCGTAGCTTGCGGCGAAGCGCATGCGGTCGGACGTGGGCGGGTGGCTGTAGGTCCAGAAGACGATGAAGCGGTTGGGATGGGGCAGGTCGAGCCATAGTTCGCCCAACTGCTGGAAGGATTGGGTCATGGTGGCCTGTGGGCTGGGCACGAGGCCGTGGATGACTTCCTCTCCGTAGACGTCGGCCTGATGCTCGATGTGGCGGCTGAAGGCGTTGGCGACGGGGTCGGCGAAGAAACCCAGAAACACGACGAGGAGCAGAAGCAGGCCGAGCGAGGACCAGTCGTCGAGGGTGGGGATGCGCCAGCGATCTCCGCAGCGGCGCACGAGCCAGCCGAAGAGGTGGAAGGCGATCCAGAAGAAGACGAAGGTGACGGCGGTGGAGTAGAGCAGCCCTTTCTGGATATGGTGCAGGACGTAGTGCCCCTGTTCGTGGCCGTAGGTGGCGAGGATTTCGTCGGGGGAGAGCTCGTGGAGGGTGGTGTCCCAGATGACGATGCGCTTGGAGGCTCCAAAGCCGGTGACGTAGGCGTTGGGGCCGGTAACTTTGGCGCTGGCGTCCATGACGTACATGCGGGAGGGCGGGATGCGCAGATGGCCACGGGCAGCGACGCGCTCCAGCTGGTCAACGAGAGCGGGGGCGGCCTGGGCGAGCGGAGAGAAGTGGTCGAACATGGGGTCGATGACGACGGGGATGACGAAGACGGCGGCGACTTCTACGGGCAGGGCGAGAATCCAGAACCAGAGCCACCAGCGGCGCGGCGAGTGGCGGATGAGGGCGTAGAGGACACCGAGCACGACGGTTCCGACGACGAGGGTGAGGGCCAGGGATTTGCCGAAGTCGGCCCACCAGAGGGTCCAGGGCTCGACGGAGATGCCGTAGCGCAGCTCGACGCGCTGCATGAGGAGCGAGATGGGCAGGCCGATGGCGGTGAGGATGAGCAGCCAGAGTGGTGCAATGATGAGGCCCTGGAGCCATTGGCGATGGCTGGCGCGGGCGGCGAGGTTGCGGATGGCGGAGCCGGCTCCGAGGCGCAGGAGCAGCCATAGGGCGAGCACGGTCCAGGCGGTGCCTCCGAAGTAGGCCCAGTTGCCGGCGTGGCTGAGGGCGACGGCCTTGGCGAGCTTGTCGGGCGGGAGGGTGTAGGCGGATTGGATGGCGGCCTGCAGCATGTGCTTAAAAAATACTCCCTGCAATTGGCAGATGATTCATTCTATTGAATGTTCCGGTTGGGCTGGATTGCGTAGTTGATTGATTCTTATGGCATTTCCTTGAATCTCATTTAGTTTCTATAAGTTTAGTGAGTTTGATCGGTTTTTGGACGATTAGGATTCGCAGCGTTTCTCGCGTTTTTGCGCTCCGGATGAGGCTGGAGCGCGGTTGAGTTTTGGATGGCGGCTTTCGGATTTCCATTGAGCGCCTGTTATCCGGGATGCAGGCATTTTTTTTGTGCCTGTTTTGTTACATCATTGATTCTATGTGGCTTCCCTGTTTCGATTGTTGCGTATCTCATTGATTTGACTGATGTTTGCTTTATGTCATTGGTTTTATTGGATTTGTTGATAGATATTTGATTCTAAGCCGGTTGCGTGGAGTTGTTTGATTCTGCTCGGGTGACTTTTATGAGACGGAATGGAAAAGGGACCGCTTTAGCGGTCCCTTTTTTTCTACTCTCTATTCTTAGTATATCAAGCTGGGGGAATTCAACTGCATGGGTGGGGCGCGCATAAGGTGCGGCTCTCCTGCGGCTTTGTTCAGGACGGGCTCTGCGGGAGCCGGACTTCTATTCGTGCTCTGGGTCGCTTCGTCTGGCGACTGCGCTCCAGCCTGCGGCAGCAAGGTACGCTCCTTCGGAGCTGATTTCTATTCACCGGGCTAAAGCCCGGTGCTTCTACCTGGCCTCGCTGGCGCGAGGCTGGAGGTGTGGTGGGGATGGTGTCGATCTTTCCCACCCTTTCCCGTACGCTTTGCGCCCATCCAAGGATGAGGCACCCGTTGGTTTGTGGTGGGGTGGGAAACCGCAGGTTCCCTTTGGCAGACTCAGGGCAGGCTTTCGACTTCGCTCAGAACGACATCTTGTTCGGGTGAGGTTCCATGTCCCCACTCAAGCCAAAAGAGGGCTTGAGTGGGACACCGGCCTGCGGCAGCAAGGTACGGCTCTTCGAGCCGATCTCTTTTCACCGGGCTAAAGCCCGGTGCTTCTACCTGGCCTCGCTGGCGCGAGGCTGGAGGTTTGGCGGGATGGGGTCGAGCTTTCCCACCCTTTGCCGTACGCCTTGCGTCCGTTCAGGGATGGGGCACCCATCGGTTTGTGGCGGGGTTGGAAACCTCAGGTTCCCTTCGGCAGGCTCAGGGCAGGCTTTCGACTTCGCTCAGAATGACATCTTGTTGGGGTGATGTTCTGTGTCCACCCCACACAAGCCAAAAGCGGGCTTGAGTGGGCCACCTGTCTCTTGACCTCCAGTCACTCGCCCCGCGGATATACTTATCGGCGTGGAGATTATGCCTGAAGTTGGGGATGCTGATGCATTCATCGCCCAGGTTGCCGCCGTGGCAAACGGAGTGCTTCGTGAGAGCGCGTCGAAAATGCTTGTCCTTATCAAGGTGAATTCCTGGTTTGGTTTCAAATGGCTCGGCTTCTCTGGGAAGGCTATCGGTCAGGTAGGAGTGTGGCGAAATGTGGTCACCGTGCCGCCGTTCGTTCCATCTCGCATTATCTCGCAGCGCAGATTTGCTTCTCCCGACTACCGGGAAGTGCCGTCTGGGCCGCCTATTCATCTGAGGGTGAGTGGCACCAAAGCTCTACGGCGAAGACTTTCGGAGGTTGAGCCGAACGCTGCTTTCCTTTGGTACAGCGGAAATTCGGATACCTCGAAACGTGGGTCCGTGATGGTGTACGTTCCAGCGGACGGTTCCTATCGTTGTTGGTACTCCGCATGGTCTGATCGAGGCACATGGCACCCGGAGAGGACAGTGGACATAAGTCGGCAGGAGTTGCATTTGTTGATGGAATCTTCGGAGCGTGCCGGGTCGGCGTAATCTGTTTCGCTGAACTCTTGCTGTGACCACCGCACGGATGCTTGCTTAAATAAAGAGGCGTGCTTATCGAGCGGGTGATTACCTTCAATTCATTTCAATTCCCAGCCTTACGCATGCCTTTGTCCATGGCTTGGTTGGCTAGGCGGTCGGCTTCTTTGTTTTTGTTTCTTAGTACGTGCTGGATCTGGAAGGACTCCAGTCCGGCTATTCGGCGCTTGGCTTCTTCGTAGAGGGGGCGGAGGTCGGGGCTTTTTACTTTGTACTGGCCTTTGATCTGCTTGACCATCAGCTCGGAGTCCGACACGACTTTGAGGCGGGGGTGGTCGTAGCGGAGGGCGTATTCGAGGGCGGCGAGCAGGCCGGAGTATTCGGCGAAGTTGTTGGTTCTTATGCCCAGAAACTCGCTTAGTTCGGCTACCTTTTCTCCTCGCTCGTTCTGAATATAGACGCCGAAGCCGGAGGGGCCAGGGTTGCCGCGTGCTCCTCCGTCGCAGAAGGCGGTGATGGTGTCTTTCCCGACCAAGCCGAATGCGGGCCGGGGTGGGGCAGCCTGGGGAGGTTCGACCGGCCAGAGATAGCCGGTTTTGGCTTTGTCGTCTTCATGGGGCATGAGGCGAGTGTACCTTCTCTCGGTGCAAGCATTTCAAGAGCAAATGAGGCCGGGCGGACTTTTTCCACTGCTTCTGCTCACTACATTTTCCACGGTTTTGCTAACTATTTTTTAAGAACTACGTCTGGACTGGTAAGGATTGGTGTGTCCTCCTCTTTCGAGGAAGCGCCCAGAGGAGTTTTATAATGCCCGCTGACGCCCTGCGTATTCATTCCCCTGTGCCGATTCGGCCCGCCAATTCGGCCCAACCCTTCCGGCAGAAGATACAATCCTCGCGAGTGATGGACCCGAACGCCCGTGCCTCGGAAAACGAACTGATTCGCGAAGCCCAGCAGGGTTCGCGGACAGCCTTTGACACGCTCGTGCGTCAATATGATCAGGCGGTGTTGCGGCTGGCTCTGCATTTGACCGGCTCGGAGTCGGACGCGGAGGACATTCACCAGGAGGCATTTCTCAAGGCGTACCGGTATCTGGGGAATTTTCGCTTTGAGTGCTCGTTCTATACCTGGATCTACCGGATTGTGACGAATCTTTGCCTGGATCTGCTGCGGCGGCGTAAGTCGCGGCGCGAGGACCAGGCGGTGATGATCGACTCAAGCGGCGAAGAGATGGATCTGCTGAGCAATGTGTCCGACGACCGGGCGAGCGCGAATCCGGACCGCGAGCTGAACCGGAAGTTTCTGGGTGAGCGGATTTTGTCGGCGCTGGATCAGCTGACTCCGCGGGAACGGATGGTGTTTGAGCTGAAGCACTACCAGGGTCTGCGGCTGAGAACGATTGGGGAAATGCTGAATACGACGGAAGAGACGGCGAAGAATACGCTGTTTCGCGCGACCAGGAAGCTACGGGCGAACCTGGCGCAGGTTCGTTGAAGGACTGGCCGTCCAGGCAATGGCTTCGCGTGGCCACTCCCGTTGGTCGTGGAGTTGCTGATGCGGAACATGCGATGGGCAGCAAACATTTTTGAGGCAGTGAAGCAAAGGAAACGCCATGAAGTGCGAATCGGCACAGGAAAATATTGCTCTGGCCGCCTGGGGAGAGCTTCCCGACGAGCAGCGGCTGCAACTGGAACAACACCTGGCGGAGTGCGAGCCCTGTAGAGACGAACTTGAGGCGGTTCAGGGGCTGGCGAAGGCCATGTCTCTGCTGCCGGTGGAGGAGCCTTCGGCAAATCTGCTGGCGCGGACGCGGCTGCGGCTGGAAGAGGCTCTGGACGCTCTGCCTCGGGAGAGCCTGCTGGTCCGGTTTTCGCAGCGATTTTCTCTGGGCATGTCGCGGCTGCGTTCGGCTCCGCTGGCGGCTTCGGCACTGCTGGTGATGGGCCTTGCAGCGGGCGGATACGGCGGCTATCGCGCAGGCGCACGTATCCATGACACGGCGCAAACCAACATGATTCTGCATACGGCGCAGAAGAACGATACAGACGCCAAGATTGCCAACGTGAGCAGCATTGTGCAGGATCCGAACTCGGACGATGTGCTGGTGAACTACAACCGGCTGGTGCCGGATTCGATTCATGGCTCGCTGAATGATCCGCAGATTCGTCAGCTGCTGCTGCTGGGCGCGCAGAACCGGGTGAATCCCAATGTGCGGGACGACTCTGTGGGACTGCTGGCCAATGAGTGCCGGGCGGGCCACGAGTGCACGGACGGGCCGGTTCGCAACGCGCTGCTGGTGGCCATGCTGTATGACAAGAGTCCATCGGTGCGGCTGAAGGCGCTGGACGGGTTGCAGCCGTATGTTGGCGTTGACATGCAGGTGCGCGACGCGGTGCTGGAGGCGCTGATGAACGACTCCGATGCGCAGATTCGCGCGGATGCGATCGGGCTGCTGGCTCCGGTCGAGGCCGACTCCAGCGTGCGCGAGGTGCTGCATACGGTGGCTACGCAGGACGATAATCCGCATATTCGCGACGTCTCGCAGCAGGTGCTGGACGCAGCTCCGCAGATCCAGTGACGCTGGACGCGTTTGCGGGAAATTCTTTTTATCAATCCCCCCAAAAGTCCAAATAATCTCTTGCACTTGGTTCGTTTATAGACGAAAATATAGCTGTGTACGAAATCCGCCACTACCTGGACCGGGACGCAAAAGACGTCTATCTGGAGTGGTACTGCAAGCTTCGCGATATGAAGGCAAGAATTGCCCTTGACCGGCGAATCAACCGGATCGAGTTAGGAAATTTTGGAGACCATAAGTTCTGCCGCGATGGAGTATGGGAACTCCGCATTGATGTTGGGCAGGGCTACAGAGTCTATTACGCGGTCGCCGGCAATCAGATCATTCTGCTGCTCTGCGGCGGCGACAAGCGAACTCAGAATGCCGATATCGACCGCGCATGTGAATACTGGCAGGACTGGCAAAGGAGAACATAACGATGAGAGACCGGGCACATGACGAAGCTATGGCCGAACTTTTCGGGCAGGATCCCAACTACGCCCTGGAATTGTTGAATAGCATCCTCGAAGACGGCGAGCAGGGAGAACTCCTGATTGCTCTGCGGCAGATGACAAAAGCCTTTGGCGGGGTGCAAGGTGTGGCAGAGAAAGCACACCTGAATCCAACACAGATTTATCGCACGCTATCCCGGAGTGGAAATCCTGAACTTAGCAGCCTGTCCGCCATTCTTAAAGCTATGGGCTTACGCCTGGCGGTTGAGCGGTTACACGTCGCCTGAATTTGTATCCGAATCTATATCGTCTATGAAGATGGATTCAATCGTGCTCTCGAACAGCCGTGCGATGCGGAAGGCGAGCGGCAGGCTGGGGTCGAATTTGCCGGTCTCGATGGCGTTGACGCTTTGCCGGGACACTTCGAGGTGCGCGGCTAGATCGGCCTGACTCCAGTTGCGCTCGGCGCGGAGGACGCGGAGGCGGTTTTTCACTGGTATCTCCGGACCTGGATGGCGAGAGCGAAGAGCGCTGCGATGCAGAACAGATCGACATTCATCATGGGCAGGGATGGGTCAGGAGGCGAGAGTTTCCACAGGAATCCCCAAATAGTGTCAACGACCATCGGCACGGCGAAGCCCCAGAGCAGAGCGCGAATGACCAGCGTCCGCATGAATTCATCTTTCTCCCTCATGAGGTAGCGCGGGATGAGAAACATCATGGTAAGGAATGGAATGGCGGGCAAGAAGCTGAATAGGGGTTTCCACAAGCCGTGCATGGATGCGTGGTAGCTCCACAGGAAAAGCAATGAAGTGGCGATGAGTGTGGTGGAAAAGAGCAGACCGAAGCGGCGCTGCATGGGATTGAGATGTTTGCGGCAGAAGAGCGGCATGAATGGTTTCCTTTCCTAAATGACAAGGAAACATTACATTGCGTTGGAGTGGTTGTCAAGTATGCTTGTCACGAAATCGTCAGTGACGAGGGGCTGGGCACTGCACGGGGCGGAAAAATTTGCGATTAATATACTTGATTACCGTGGCGTTTGGCGGTGACTTGCCCACGCTGCAAGGAAGCGCAGACCTCTTTTATTGCTAAGCGGAACCGGTTTGACTGCGGTGCCTGCCGCTATCGGTTCTGGGTTACGGCTGGGACGATCTTCAGTGATTCCCACCTGCCCCTCTGGAGGTGGTTCCTATGTGTCTGCCTGCTCCGTCAACCGAAGAAGGGCATGAGTGCGAACCGGATATCAAGCGGACGCTCGGCCTGAGCTATAAGACGGCATGGTATCTGATCGCTTGCAGGGAAAAGGGAGAGTGGCCGATAATCCTGTCAATGGCAACCGTGCCCAGTACAGCGATCCTATCTAGTCTTTCGGAGCAAGAAGAGGAAGCTCTTTTCAGCGAGTATCCGAAAGTTCGGTATGCGAAGAACCCACTCGAATCTGTGGTTGCAGAGGCCCGCTTCCCTCCCCTATTGCGAATTGAAACGGAGATTCCCGCAAAATTTCAAGAAACCCTTCGTGGGGAATTTCCTCTCTTTCAGGAGATCATCCCGCTTTCATTTGCAACTCCGGAAATCATGAAGATTTTCCAATCATCGAACGTTATTCCGTCAGCCAAAACGTTCACATTTACTAGCGCCGATGGCGGATGGTCATTAGCACTTAACCGCGAATCCATTTCCTTGACATGTCGGAAATACTCACGCTGGAACGAATTCCGGGAAAAATGGGAGAAGACGTTAACTGCACTACATGCAGTTTATGAGCCACAATTTCTTCTTCGGCTTGGTTTACGCTACCGGGATGTAATATCGAAGGGGCGGCTCGGGCTGCAAGACGTTCCGTGGCATGACCTTCTATCGCGGGGCATTGTTGGGGTAGTTCATACCCCAATTGAGCCGCTCTTGGACACATCATGGAGCCAAACCGTATTCAAACTCCAAAGAGGGAATACTCAAGTTCTCCTGCAACATGGTCTTCAGCCAATTCCGCCCTCTGGGGAAAAGTGCTACATTTTTGACGCGGACTTTTCCACCCAATCTCGAACGGAGCCGCACCATGCCCTTGACGCTTTCCAATACTTCAACAAACGTTCCTGGTACTTCTTTCGCGCCTGTATCGCTGATCGACTGCACAATGCTATGCAGCCCGAGTCAATCGAACCTTCTGGTACTTGATGGTCCGACCGGGAATATTTATGTGGCGGGGAATACTGGTTTCTGGACGCGCGATACGGAGACTGCGCGCTTTACGTGTTCTGTAACTCTTACTGGTGAAGCCACGCGCCCGCCTGATGAGGCGACTCTATTTCTGCTTGCGGCCTACTCTCTATTGCAAGTAATGCCGCAGTCTGGATTAGAAGAATCATACCGTGTGCTAAATGAGATATTCGAGTACCATTCATTTCGTCCGCTCGCAATATTACCAGCGCCAACCTTGCCTCGTATGAAAGCAAAGCTCAGACCGGCAATTAAACAAAACGGCTTTCAAATTGAAGCCGAATAGTTCGGTGGGCACGAAGAATGAATGGAGATCCGGCGCAAGCGCTCGAAAATACCGATGGAAATCACGCAGGCGAGGCAGAACCGGTAACTGAACTGCCAGTCCATCAAGAACTGGCAGTTACTCCACCTGAAGCATCTGCATCGGGCCAACCCACTTTCTATATTCCTTCTACAGCAAATGGCCAACTCCGCCAAGCTGAAATCCTGTCCAATGTGTATCAGCACAGAATTACACCTGAGACTCTAAACGACCCAAACGGCGCAGAACTAGACCGGATTGACCATCTCTTAGCGATAATCCTCTCGCAAGATTGCGACCTAGAGCAAGACTTTAAAAGACGGGAAGCCGGCGCCAATTTAAGTTCTCTTGATCCAAAACTTTTGCCTACTATTCTACTGTGCGAAGTATCTACGGATGGGGCGATCGTTGCCGCAATCAGGAGCCAAGGAGATCCGGGGCGACAACAGTTTTACCAGAACAAGTTGGAGCGTTATCAGTTTCTTCGCGCTGTGGAAGCAAGAGATGATGCATTAGGCTCTGGAATTGAAGCGATGGGAATTGACTTTAAACGCTATTTCACCGTTCCCACTGCCGAGTTATATGCGCAGTTGGCCGGACAGTGCAGACGACGTTGTAGACTTGCCCCTCAATATTTAGAACACTTCAGCATGAGATTCTCCAATCATTTATCTCGTATAGGTTTGCCGAGGAATCATCATGAGTAGCCTACCGTCCTTAGTTGGATTCTCGAAAAATCTGCCGATGAAAAGCTGAAAATGCCGCTAGTCTTTAGCACATGGTCATTGTTGATCCCCTGACCCGCGGTACGGAAAAATTTGGTGGAGAGTGGCGCGATATCTTACTGATCGGCGATGATGGTGGGCATGGCGAACACTATGAATCGGCGGAAGTTTGTTGCGGGAATGGCGCTTGTGCCTTTTGCGGCGCGGGCTTGGGGCAAAGGGCTGGGCACGGAGCGGGTGCTGTTTGTGGGGACGCAGACGTCTCCGGGCGACAGCAAGGGAATTTATACCTACCGCTGGAATGAACATACGGGCGAGCTGAGCGAGCAGCACCTGGCGGCGGAAGTGGATATGCCGACGTTTCTGGCGCTGGCTCCGAATAAGCGGCACATGTATGCAGCGAACGAGAGATCGAAGAATGGCGGCGTGACGGCGTTTGCTGTGCATGGCGCGAAGTTGAGCAAGATCAATGAGGCTTCAGCGCTGGGATCGGGAACAACTTTTGTTTCTATCGACCACACGGGGCGGGCGGTATTTTGCGCGAACTACAACAGTGGGAGCATGTCGTCGTTCCATGTTGAGGCTTCGGGCGGGTTGAGCGATGCGGTTTCGCACTTTCAATATCACGGACACGGGCCGAACGCTGACCGGCAGGAGGGGTCGCATGCGCATCGCGCGATTCCCTCTCCGGACAACCGCTATGTGCTGGTGAACGATCTTGGACTGGACTGCATTCACGTCTATCGGCTGGACGCGGCGACTGCGAAGCTGACTCCGAATGATCCGCCGCAGTGGAATGCGACGCCGGGATCGGGGCCGCGGTCGCTGGCGTTTCATCCCAACGGCAGGTGGGCCTACTGCGCGTGCGAGATGGAGTCGAGTGTGACGGTGCTGCACTGGAATGCGGCGGCGGGCACATTCAAGGCGGTGCAGAAGATCTTTCTGACGCCGAAGGATTACAACGGGCCGTTATCGACGGGCTGCGACCTTATTCTTACGCGCGACGGACGGTATGCGTATGCGGCAAATCGCGGCTATGACATGCTGATCGGCTTCACGGTCGGCGCAGAGGGCAAGCTGACGGAGGTCAACCGTGTCGGCAGCGGAGGGAAGATTCCGCGGCATATAGCGCTCGATCCTTCGGAGCGGTTTCTGCTGACGGCGAACCAGGTGGGGGACAACATTGCTGTGTTTCCGCGAGATGCGAAGACGGGCAAACTGGCGGAGAACGGGAAGAGCTTTCCGATTTCGCGGCCGCAGTGTCTGGTGTTCAGCTAGGAAGCGGGCGGCTGGTGAAGAGCGAGCCGCTGCCCTTATGGCTGTTTTTTGCCGGGAAAAGCGGCACTTCTCAGAATCCTCCGCTTTACAGTAACAGGAGATCTGCTCTAGTATAGGG
>JBARHV010000265.1:0-2675 GCA_049799415.1 Silvibacterium sp. | reverse complement strand
CTTATATCCGGCGTCCGCATCACTTCTTGTCAACAAGAACGCAGGTTACTTGCTGGCGGGCAGCTCCTGTTGTTGCGAAGCAATATCTTTGGCGTCTGAGAGTCGAGTGGTGCTCGGAACCAGTTTTTCAATGACCGAGAAGAGTTCCTCGGCCTTGAGAGGCTTCGAAACGTAGCCGTCCATACCGCTAGCCAAGCAACGCTCTTTGTCGCCCTGCATGGCGTAGGCGGTCAACGCGATGATCGGCAAATGAATGCCGCTCACTGTTTCTTTTTCGCGTATCCGTTTCGTCGCTTCAAAGCCGTCCATCCCAGGCATCTGTACATCCATCAGAACTATGTCGAACGGCTGTTTCTCGATTGCTTCCAGCGCTTCTTGCCCGTTCTGCGCCAGAACCACGCTGTGTCCCCTTTTCTCAAGAAGTCGGGTGATCAGCCTTAGGTTCACAGCATTGTCTTCTGCCACAAGAACAGAGAGAGAGAGCCGTTGTTCCCGGAGAGTATGTCGAGTCACCAGATCCCTATTTGCCTGTGTGGCTGGATCTGCGCCCAGCACGCGTATCAGAACCTCACGCAACTCCAATCTGTCGAAGGGTTTGCTTAAATACGCAGCGACCCCAAGTTTCTGGCACCGGGCAGCGTCCCCACGTTCAGCGCCCGAGGTGAGAATGACAATTCTAACGTTCGCGAGCGACGGATCCTTGCGAATTCTCTCAACGAGATCGAATCCATCTTTTTCTGGCATGTGGGCATCGGTCAGGACTACAGGAAGTTTTGCTCCCGATGCGTATGCATGCTGAAGGACTTGAATCGCCGCCGCCACACCTTGACCACTGTTGGCAACATTTTCCATCGGAGGACCGAATCCTCGAGAACTCGGCGATTCGTCGCATTGTCGTCCACCACCAAGATCGGCACGCCAGCGAGCTGAGACACATCGAGCGATTCAGGCGGCAAAGCAGCGACTCCGTGGCCGACTTGAACTGTGAAGTGAAAAGTTGAACCTCTTCCGATTTCACTGTCGACCCAAATTCTCCCGCCCATCAGGGCCACGAGTTGACCTGAGATGGTCAAACCCAGTCCTGTGCCCCCGTATTTGCGCGTGGTGGAAGAATCTGTTTGGGAGAAGGCATCGAAAATCTTGTCCTGTTTGTCCACAGGGATTCCGATCCCGGTGTCCCTGACGCTGAAACGTAAGATTGTCCCCTGAAGGCCCTGTGCCGCAGTCTGCACATTGACCTCTATTTCGCCGTTCTCCGTGAATTTGATCGAGTTGCCAACCAAATTCACAAGGACCTGGCGAAGCCGGGCGGGATCGCCGAGGACGTTATCCGGCACTTCCGGACGCACGTCAAAAATGAACTCCAAGCCCTTCTGCTGCGCCTTTATTGCAAGTACCTTGGCCACTTCACGCAAACTCTTCCGCAAGTCGAAGCTTCGACAATCCAATTCCAACTTTCCAGCCTCTATCTTTGAGAAATCCAGAATGTCATTGAGGAGGATCAGGAGCGCATCAGCAGATCCCCTGACCATGTGGAGATACTCGGCCTGTTCCGGGGTCAGCTCGGTGTCGAGTGCAAGATCGGTCATTCCAATGATGCCGTTCATGGGTGTCCGGATTTCGTGACTCATGTTAGCTAGGAAATCGCTCTTGGCGCGACTCGCGGCTTCAGCGGCTTCCTTCGCCTTCACCAACTCGGCTTCGGCTTGTTTCTGTTCTGTGACGTCTTCGGCGATTCCGACTAACCCGCAAAAACGCCCTTCAGTATCGAGCACGGGGAAGGCTCGGGCTCGAATGAAGCGGACGGAACTGTCCGGTCGCACTACTCGGTACTCCGCGTGGGCCCGCTCGCCCTGATAGGATCGTGTGAATAGGCTAAAGGCCCGTTCGCGGTCCTCGGGATGGATGGCGTCGATCCAAGCGTCCGGGCGCTCGTAGGCTTCCTGACGGGGTCGGCCCCAGACTTCCTCGTAAGCCGGGCTCAGGTAACTCAGTCGCATCGGCTCGAGCTCACCAACGAAGAAGACCTCATGGACGTTTTCCGCTAATTGCCGAAACTGCTCCTCACTGACGCGCAAGGCCTCTTCGGAGCGTTTGCGTTTGACGAACTGGGCGGTTTGGCTCGCGACCGATCCCAAATCCTGGATAACAGCTTGAGAGAAGGGCCGGCGTGCGAAAGCGGCGATCACGCCTACGGGCCGACCCTCGAGGATCATAGGGTAACCTGCGAAGGCTACCATGCCTTGTTGCTTAGCCCATTCTGGGTCCGAGACCCAGTCATCCGTGAGGACGTCGTTCGTAAGATGCGGCTTGGATTCCTTGGCGATCCTCCCGATTTTCAACGCACCTACTGGAACTCGCGCGTGCGCGCCATCGACGCGTTGAGCTTAATCTGTTCGCGGCGCAAGAACATCGCACTCAGAAAGAATGCCAGTGCGGCGCAGAACATGATTGTGACGATGTGAGACTGCCAGATTGTGATCTTAGGGAAGATTGCCATTTTGATGGCTTCGAGGGCGGCTGCGAAGAGCACTCCGCCCAACCCCGCAGCAGTTGCTTTTCGTGGCCATGACAGTTTGCTAGGTTTCAAGGCTCTCTCCTCTTTCCGATCCAAGTCGCCAAATCGGCACGAACATGGCCGACGAGCGGTTCTTTGCCTTCTGAAGCATCTCGCG
>JBARHV010000264.1:0-5050 GCA_049799415.1 Silvibacterium sp. | reverse complement strand
CTCCACACCCTTGCTCGCGCAGGCCTTGCCTATTTTCTGGGAAACCAGCGGATTGATCGAGCTCATATCGACGACGGTCGCATCGGGGCGGGCGCCTTCGAGAACCCCGTCCGCGCCGAGAACCACTTCTTCTACCTGCGGTCCGTCAGGCAGCATGGTGACTATGACATCGGCTCGAGCTCCTACATCCTTGTTTGAGGAGCCACGTTCCGCGCCATCAGCCACACAGGCATCGAGCACGCTTGCGGTGCGTGTGTATGCGACCACAGTGTGGCCCGCCTTGAGCAGGTTTTTCATCATCGGCCGGCCCATGATGCCTAGCCCTATAAAACCAATTTTCGCCATCGGTGTTTCTCCTGGGTAACGTTCGATAATTTTCAGCGCTCAGTCACATTTGTTGATCTGAAAGGCTCGAACCAGTTCAAGCCATCAACAGTTGAACTGGCCGGACGATACTCGCACCCAACCCAGCCGTTGTACCCAATCGCGTCGAGATGCTGGAAGAGAAACTTATAGTTGACCTCCCCGGTGTTCGGTTCATTACGCTTTGGCACGCTCGCAATCTGTACATGGCCGCAGTGCGGGGCGTATTGGGTCAGCTTCATCGTTAGGTCGCCTTCCATAATCTGCATGTGATAGAGGTCCATCTGCATCTGCAGGTTATTGGCGGAGACCTCCTTCAATATCGCGTAAGCCTGTGCCTGTGTCGTGAGAAAGAAGCCGGGAAAATCACGCGTGTTGATCGCTTCGATAAGTAGCGAAAGGTCGTGCTTGGCCAGTTCGGCCGCAGCGTATTTAAGATTGGCGATATAAGTCGCTCTGGCGTCGTCGTAAGAGACTCCGCTTGGCACGATCCCGGCCATGGCATGAAGCTTGGTGGCGCCCAGTTGCTTCGCATAGTGAATTCCGAGTTCGAGCCCTTGACGAAACTCCTGCTCCCGCCCGGGAAGACAGGTCGTGCCCCGTTCTCCCGCGGCCCAGTCGCCCGCTGGCAGATTAAATAACACGTTGGCCAGCCCGTACTCAGCCAGCTTGGCCGCGATCACATCGGCAGGAAACTCATACGGGAACAGATACTCCACGCCTTTGAATCCTGCCGCGGCGGCAGCCGAAAAGCGCGAGAGGAAGGGAACTTCGCTAAACATCATCGAGAGATTCGCTGCAAATCTTGGCATCCTGTTTCCTCTCAAAACCGTTCTTAGTTCCCGCAATCAGGAACTGAGCTTCAGAAGGCGCTTCGGTGTCTATGCAACCGGTTCATACCGTACCGTTGGAGTTATTTCGGATAGGAACTGTATTCGGCAAAAAACATTCGTAACTGACTCGCGCCACTGATAAAGGAAGTTATCAGTAACGCACTCCGTTACTGCCGAACTGAGTCCGTCCGGGGCTCGCATGTATCCTGCTTTCACTGACGACCCCTCGTTTGGGAATCGGCTTCACTCTGTCGATGAAGTGCAATCTGGAGAACCTCTGCCAAGTGGATTGCCTGGCGCCCGGTCGCCTGCACAATCTGCTCACGGCAACTGAATCCGTCCGAGACGATAAACGTATCAGGCTCGGTTCGGCGCACGGCAGGTAACAAAACTCTTTCTCCCACCGCCTGCGATACCGCAAACTTGTCTTTCTCGAAACCAAAAGGTCCGGCCATTCCGCAACATCCGGAGTCAAGCAGCTTCAGCTCAGTTCCCATCTTGCGGAGCAGCGCCTCTTCGTCATTGATCTGCATAACTGCCTTATGGTGACAGTGACCATGGAGCAGTATTTTCTGAGCGAGTTGTGGAGGCCGATAGTCTGGGGCATGATGCTCGAGAAATTCACTGAGAAGGAAGGACTGGCGCTGTAGACGCTCAGCGCGTGCATTGCCGGGATACAGGTTTCCCAGCTCGTCGCGAAATACCGAAGCGCAGCTCGGCTCGAGGACAACGATCGGTACTCCCGCATCGATCCACGATCCTAGTACCAGCAAGATGCGGTCGAGGTACCTCTTGGCTTGATCCAGCATGCCGAAGTCGTACAAAGGGCGTCCGCAGCACAAATGCTGTTGCGGAACTCGTACTCTGAATCCTGCCTGGGTTAGTACTTCGAGTGCAGCTTGGCTAGTTTCCGGACGGTAGTAATTATTGAATGTATCCGCCCATAGAATCACGTCGCGTCCATCCGCCGCCTGGGAGCCAGGCTCGCCGATTCTACTGCAGTCAGGAATGCGATTTTTCCGTGCCCTCTTCTGAAAATGAATTGAAGAAAACTGCGGCATTTGTCTTTGCGGAGCGAGCCTTAAAGCCTTCCTTAAGAGATGATTGAAACCCGGTGCATTGCTTAGAAAATTGGCGGTTCGCGGCGCATAAGAAGCGAGTGCCGCCCATCGGTCAATCATCCCGAACGCGTAGGCATGCAGTGGACGGAATTTGCCTTCGTAGTAATGGGATAGAAACTCCGCTTTGTAGGTGGCGACGTCCACGTTCGCCGGGCACTCCGACTTGCACGCTTTGCAGGCGAGGCATAGGTCGAGGGCTTTTTTGACCTCTTCATTCTGCCAGCCGCTGCCAACCACTTCCCCCTGCAGCATCTCGAAGAGCATATGGGCACGGCCGCGCGTACTATGCTCCTCTTCGAGCGTCACCATGTAGCTGGGGCACATCGAGCCGCTGTCGGCCTTGCGGCACGCGCCCAATCCGATGCAACGGGCTGCTGCGTTTGCGAAGGAGCCGTTATCATTGAGAAATTTGAAATGAGTCGTCGGTTCCATCGGCTTGTAATCTGCGCCTAGCCGCAGGTTCTCCGTCGGAAGATACGAATCGACAACCTTATGCGGATTAAGCTTGTTCTCGGGATCCCAGACCGCTTTGAACTCGATGAAGGCGTTCATCAACTCTGGCCCAAACATTTTAGGCAGCAAAGCGCCACGGGATTGTCCATCGCCATGCTCTCCTGAAAGCGAACCTCCATAGCTCACTACTAAGTCAGCAGCGCGTTCCACGAATTCGTGATACTTGCGAATTCCAGCTTCGCTCTGGAGATCGAAGCTGATTCGCATGTGAATGCATCCATGCCCAAAATGGCCATAAAATGCGCCGGTATAGGAGTATTCATCCATGAGCTTGCGAATGTCGCGCAAGTAGCCGCCCAACTTTTCAGGAGCAACGGCTGAGTCATCCCAGCCCTCCCACTGGGGCGCTGCCCCGGGAGCAAAAGCGGCGGCGCGAGGACCCGACTCACGCAAGCGCCAAACATGGCGTGCTTCAGCAGGTGTATAAAGTCGGGTGTTCGGTCGGTCGGTGACATCTTGCAGGCGATCGATGAGCTGCTGCGCAAGATTGCGCGCCTTTTCAGGATCGTCGGAGCCGAATTCCACCAGGACTATCCCGCGTCCCTCGGGAAGCAGGTCGAGGTGGGCCGCTCCCTTAAGCCGGAGGCCGTCCACGATGCTTCCTTCAAAACCTTCAAAACCAATGGGCGCGAACTCGAGTATCTCCGGAACATGATCGGCTGCGATGAACGCATCCCGATAACCAATTCCCACCAACGCCCGGTGTTGCGGGCTGGGGATCAACTTTACCTTGGCATCTAATACGATCGCGCAAGTACCCTCTGTTCCTACGAGCGAGCGCGCCAAATTGAATCCCCGCTCAGTGAGCAGTTCATCGAGGTTGTAGCCCGAAACACGTCGCGGTATCTGCGGGAAACGCTCGCGTATCAGATGGCTATATTGATCGCGGATGGCGCGCAGCCTGCCATAGATATCTCCAAGGCGCCCGCCCGCTTCAATGATCCGATCAACCGCGCCATCTGTAGTTGGACCGACCGTCATCTCCGTTCCGTCATACAGAAGGATGCGCAGTTCTTCAACGTTATCAACCGTTTTGCCGCCGAGTAAAGAATGGGTTCCGCAGGAGTTGTTGCCGATCATTCCGCCGATAGTGCAACGATTGTGAGTTGATGGATCCGGCGCGAAGGTCAGTTTATGCTTCTCGGCCTGGCTCCGCAGAGTGTCCAAAACGACACCTGGTTGAACCCTGGCAAATCTCTGCTCCGAATCGAGTTCGAGGATGCGATTCATGTACTTCGTGAAATCCAGAACGACAGCTGTATTGCAACACTGTCCGGCAAGGCTCGTGCCCGCTCCGCGCGATAGAACAGGAGCGCCATACTTTCTGCATGCTGCGATCGCTGCATGCACATCATCATCATCATGGGGTACCACCAGCCCAATCGGAATCTGGCGATAATTCGATCCGTCGGTCGCATACATTGCCCGGCTTCCGCGATCGAATCGTACTTCGCCTCTCACTTGGTGTCTTAAATCTGCTTCAAGCTCGCGAGCTTGCGGAAAAGAATCGACCGGTTTCGCGTGAGAGCTGGGCGGCAGGGGCGTTAGTGTCTGCATAATCTCCATAGAAGGAAGCAAGAGTCGGTACCGGCACGCCGACGTACTGTTTACGCGATGTTCACTTTCCCTTTGTCGATCACCGACACTTCAGGATCGATCCAGAACGCCCAGATAGCAGCCCCGATGAATAGGAGGCACGAAGCGACCACGAATGGCGCGATCCATGAGCCGCGAGCCACCAAAATCCCAAATACAGAGGGTGAGAGTGCTCCGCCAATCTGTCCCCACATATTCATCATGCCGGTCACCGTGCCGGAATATTCCCCTCCGACGTCCATAGGTACCGCCCATGACGGCCCAATGATTGTTTCCAGAAAGAACATCGCACCCGTCAGTGACCATACTGCGATGATAGGGTTCGTCGTTAGCGAAGCAGGAAGAATGAAGCCTCCGCATCCTAGCATGCCCATGATTGCAACCGAGCGACGGGCAAATGTGACATTTCCTGTCTTCTCAAGCAGAAAGTCAGTCAGCCATCCGCCGAATATATCTCCAAACATACCGGCGCCAAGCGGCATGGCTCCATAAAAACCCATCTCGAGCAGCGTGAATCCACGGTAAGAAACGAGATAAGATGGGAGCCACGAGAGGAAAATCCATAGGCAGTAAAGATAGGTAAAATAGGCGCACATCAAAGCCCACATATTGGGATGTTTTAGC
>JBARHV010000263.1:0-4524 GCA_049799415.1 Silvibacterium sp. | reverse complement strand
TCTATGCGCGTGACTCCCAGCTCTACACCTGGGCACAAATTCAAAATGTTTCTAACGGAGGCATTTTCCTGAACGCTCCCGAAGTCTTGTGCGATCCGGGACCGGACGGAATCATCGACACGGCTGATGACAACACAGCCGACCTGGATGCGATCTACATTCCGGGCCCCAGCGGTACTCTGGATGGTCCTGACGCTATCAAGCAGAACCTGGACACGTACACACGCACGATTGCCATCACCGCCATCGCTGGCGAGACCGATCTTCGCCAGATCACGGTCACGATTAACTACACTGCTGGTAGATTCAAGCGCCAATACGTCCTGACAAGTTACATTTGCGAGTTTTCATAGTCGCCCGAGGCAGATCACATGAGACGAAACTCAGGCTTCAGCTTAGTCGAGCTTCTGGTCGCGGTCGCCATCACCATCGTCATCGTCGGTGTGTCTTTGGACGCCCTCAATCAGGGACAGCACGCAAGCGAAGCAATCTCGCTGATGAGCAACATGACCGAGAACCTCCGCGCGGGCATGGACCAGATGCAGCATGACCTTGTGCTCGCCGGTTCGGGCATCCCCGTGGGCGGAATTTCGATTCCCAACGGAAGCGGCGTGCCCATCAACGAGCCTTCTCCTACCGGAGACGCCTATACATTTCCTGTTGGCGCAACGTCGATTTCTGCCGTCACTCCTGGCCATGGTCTCGGCCCGCTCATCTCTGGCGCCGTCAATTCGGACATGGTGACGGTCATTTACGCGGATAACCAAACGTTTCCTCCTGACAACGTTACCAATCCTCAGGGCCTTCCGCTGAACGGTAACTTCATCAATGACACCACCGACACTCCCCCTTGCGCCGGCACCATCAATTCGACTGGCACCTCGGTGACTTTCGCCGCCAGCTGCGTTGTCTTCAATACGGGTAACGGAGCCGTCGGAACCGGCGACCTGATTATGTTCAGCAACGCGCAAGGCAACACCTTGGAGTACGTGACTTCGGTGAGCGGACAAGTTATGAATTTCGTCAAAGGCGATCCCTACGGCCTCAACGGTCGAACCGATCCCGCTGGCACAATCTACCAACTCCAATCGGCCACGTCGCCGGTCGCGTACCCGCCGACGACAGCAACGCGCATTTGGATGGTGACCTATTACCTGGATAACACAAATGTGGCAGGGCCTCGCTTGATGCGCCAGGTCAATTTCTTCCCTGCCGAGCCGGTCGCCGAGTCCATCGAGGCGCTTTGGATCACTTTCAACTTCGTGAACGGCTCGGCCTGCGGTGCGGCATGCTCGAACCAGCCAATCCCACCGGCAGGCATGAATGCAAATCAGATGATGAGCGCGAATTTATTCCTGGGAGCACGCGCCGATAGGTCCTTTTCTTGGACTAAGCAAACTTTTCGCAACAATCTCATCTCTCAAATCAGTCTTCGTGGATTGGCATTCACCAACGAATTCCAGTGAGTTTTCCTATCGAGGATAATGCTATGAAAACGAAAACCCAGTCCGGCATCGCACTCGCAACCACACTCATCGTTATGTTTCTCGTCGTTGCGCTGGTTATTGGCTTCTCGTGGATGGTCTTGATGGACCAGCGGCTCGGAGGCGTCAATGGCGCCGAGCAATACACTTTCTACGGCGCAGAGGCCGGTTTGGAGAAACTCACTGGGGACTTGGCGACTCTTTTCGCCAACAATTCGTCGCCTTCCGGAGCGCAGGTGAATGCTATTGCCGTGGTGGCCAATGCGCCCATCATCCAGGGCATCCAGTACCTCAATCCGAATGGGAGCTTGGGGTACCAGATCGCGTTTCCACAGGACGGGTCGGGTAATCCGCTTGCCACCAACCACCTCATTCAATCAGGAAACTATCAGGGCATGACCGGCCTGCTGACGCCGTATACACTGACGGTCACCTCCACTAACCCCGTCTCTCGCTCCGAAGTCAGACTCACACGCAACGTGCAGACCGTCGCCATTCCCGTTTTTCAGTTCGGCATGTTTTCTCAGACAGATCTGAGCTTCTTCGCCGGCCCCGATTTCGACTTCGGCGGTAATGTGATGACCAACGGCAACCTATTCCTCGCCAGTGGTGCTGATCTGGTATTTAATGGCAAGGTCTTGTCTGCCAAAGACATCATTCGCCAGACTCTCTCGAACGGCTATTCGACGACCAGCGCTTACGCCGGAAGCGTCTACATTCCTACCACCTCTGGCGGATGCCCAACAACAAGTTATCCGAGCGGTAATACCGCAGGCTGCGTAGCCCTGCTTCCGACGCAGGGCAGCCTTGTAGGAGGCTTAGGCTCCGCTCAGAACAGTGCATTTCCAAATTTGGCCAAGAGCACATACAACAGCTACGTGGGCAGCTCGGAAACCAATGTGAAGCCGGTCAATCTTTCGATCACCTTGAACGCAGGCGCTAACCCAATTGACCTGGTTCGCCGAAGCTACGCGGGCGAAGACAGCTCAAATCCCGACGTGTTGGCGCAACGCTACTATTCCCAAGCGAGCCTGCGCATCCTGCTGTCGGACAACCCGGCTGACATTACCAACCTCCCTTGCGTCTCAGCCACCGCCCCGACTAATCTGGAGACACTAACCACCGCTAACCTTGGCGGCGTTCCGATTGCAGAGTCTTACTCATCGGGCACTTATACCCCTGCTCCGGGAAATGGCTATTGGCCGAAAACAACCAATACGCCTTTGGTCACCGGATACATCAAAATTGAAATACAGACAAGCTACGCTGTCTCGCCGGCTCCGTGTGGAACTTGGAAAGACGTCACTGCAGAAGTTCTGGGCTTTGGGATCGCAGGCAAGAACATCAATCCGAGCAAGACCTACACAACGTATGGATACACTTACCTGCCGCCGCTGCCCACCACCCAGCAACCTTACCAGGGCACGGGATCGACCTGCACTGATCCGAGCACGAACGCCATAATTCGCTTGGAGCGCGTACGCGACAACCCCTCGACCGGTGGCTCCAGCGCCACAAAGGAGTGCGGCTTCAGTTCCACTGGCGTCCCCAGTACTACCGCCACCGACTACTGGCCAAATGTGCTCTTCGACGCCCGAGAGGGTAATTCCCGCGACATCACCCCGACGGCCACGGTTAAGTACGGCGCTACCACGTATTCCTACGCAAATATGCCGACTCCGACTGGCGTAATGGATTACACCGAACTTGATATCACCGACCTCGCGAAATATTTCATGGGTACCATCGGCACCGACGGCACCACGGCGAAGGACCCCGTAAATAGCACCAACGACTTTGTCGTTTACTTCTCTGATCGCCGCAGTAACTATACGTCCTCAGCAGTCGCGGGATGGCCTCCTGCTTCGCCATCTGGCAACGAGACTGGCGAATATGGATTCGAGGATTCCATCAACCCCTCCAGCGCGTGGGGATGCCCCAATGGCACCTTAGACACTCCAGAGACGCTCGACATGGTCGAAAATCCAGGCAACCAAGTAGTTGGAGGTACGCCGGAAGACTATGGCGAGCAAAGCCCCATGTGGGCAACCCCGACAAGCACCACTCCGGCGCCCGTCAATGCGTACTTCCCAACGCTGCTCAGCACTCTGTTGACCGCGACTCCGCCTGCCATCACGAAGAACCCCAATTGCACAGCCCCGACCATGCCCTGGCCGGGCGCTTACATCGTGCAGCCACAGGAAGCCCGTGAAAACATACCCATTTTCTTCCGCCGAGCGCTCAAGCTCGTCAACGGCAGCAGCATCAACCTGGGCACCTGCCCCGATGGGGAACCCTGTGGACTGACCATTGTTTCGGAGAATCCGGTTTACGTCCAAGGCGACTTCAATGCGCCTGCCGGAAGCAACGGAAGTGCGACTGCAGCACATGTGGCGACTTCCATCGTAGCCGACGCCATCACTCTACTCTCTGACAGTTGGAACGATGTGAATTCGTTTTCCTCGCTGTACACGACCAGTCTCCGCGGCGCGACGACCACGACCTATCGTTTTGGCGCCGTTGCTGGAAAGGGTATCTCATTCCCTCAACCTTCGACGTGCGGGACGGAGGCATGCTACCAGGATTTCGGCACAGATGGTGGAGTCCATAACTTCCTGCGTTTCCTGGAAGACTGGAGCGGAACGCTGTATTACCGCGGTTCCGTCGTAAGCTTCTATTACAACCGGCAAGCCATTGGCGTCTACAAGGACGGGCTCGATAATACCGTGTACAATCCTCCGACGCGCGGCTACCAATTCGATTCCGACTTCCTGACGCCGAGCCTTCTGCCGCCGCGCACTCCTATGTTCCGCGACGTCAACACGGTTGGCTTTACTCAGGTAGTTCTTCCAACACCGTAGGCCCAGCTCAATCAATCCCGCAGCACGCGCGTCCCGGCCCCAGCCGGGACGCTCTTTTTTTGCCCTGCATCGGAATGAGCTGCCCCCAAACTCCGCGCAGTGGATCATACGACGTTTGAACCTCCGAAATTCATAGCTTTTGCTCCTGGGTTGGTCCCGAATGGCGGCGCGCAGGGAGC
>JBARHV010000262.1:0-3866 GCA_049799415.1 Silvibacterium sp. | reverse complement strand
ATCACAGGGTGGTCACCCTGCATGAAGGCCACGAGCGAGTTGGTGGTTCCTAGATCGATTCCTACGATGCGAGTTCCTGCCATGCGCTTCCTTGCGATTTCCTTAACTGGTGAGTGCCGCTGCTCTTTGCTTGGATGGATGCTCAGCCTTCGAGCGTTTCGTTGACGTCGCGGACGAGGTTGCGGATGTAGCGGCGGCGGTCGAGGAGCGCGACCATCCCATCCTTAATTTTAGTCTCTTCCGCGGAAGTGCCGGATTCGAGCAGGGCGTCCCATGCGGTCCATTGCTCCTGGAGATTGGAGTCCACGGCGGCGAGTTGGGATTCAAACGCGATGCGGGCTTTTTCAAGATCGGTGCGGAGCTGCGGGTCGTCCTCGCCCATCTTGCGGTTCATGCGCATTTCTTCGAGCTGCATGTTCAGCTCGAAGACCTCTTCGAGCAGGTCGGCGGGTACGCGGGATTCCTTCGATGCGCCGTCGTCGCTTTTGCCCGCTTCGAGAACGACGCCTTCGAGCCGGAGCAAATGCTCGGTGCGTGAGACGGGGTTCTTGAGGGTGCGGTAGGCGTCGTTGAGGAGTGAGGTCTGGTCGAGGCTCCACTGCTGCTCTTCGGGCGATTTGGTGGCGTAGATGTCGGGGTGAAACTTGCGGCTGAGGCGGTAGAAGCTGCGCTCGAGTTGGGCCAGATCAATGTGGAGCTTGCGTGGGAGGCTGAACACGGCGAAGTAGTCGGATTGGGGTTGAGCGGTGGTCATCGGCTGTGATTTCTGCGCCTCAGAAAATGTACCTCATAGCGATCAAACGAGTTAGGGCTCACGAGTGCAGCTGGAGCGCGGCTTACGAATTGAGCCTGGCGGACGCCGCCAGACTCGGCTGGGAAATCCGGATCAGAGAGGATGGCCTGGCGTAGCAAGGCTTCCGTGGCGCCTCTTTAGAAAAGTTATCTAATAGATTATAAAAGACTTATGTCCATTATTGCTATGATCTTAGGTCCTCTTTCAGTATACCGTTTTTTCGGCAGCGGCACGACCGAGGGTTGGGGCGTCCTGCTCCATGCGCGCAAAGAATACGTGCTCGCAGGGAATCCACAACTGTGCGGCAAGGGTGTGCGACAAGAGCCGCTACAGAGGACTAGAATTCCGGGGTTGCGGAGAACCTTGCTGCTAGTGCTAGATGGTCTCTGCTGCTTTCAAAAAAGGAGCAATGTTTATGGCGACGATTACGGCTCTTCGGCCGGGAAGCTACGGTTTCCCTGTTTCCATTCGGAAGCAATACCAGAACTACATTGGCGGCGAGTGGGTGGCCCCCACTTCCGGTCAATATTTTGAGAATGTGACGCCGGTAACGGGACAGGTTCTGTGCGAGATTCCGCGCTCGAATGCGGACGATGTGAACCGGGCGCTGGATGCGGCGCATGCGGCCAAGACGGCATGGGGCAAAACTTCGACGACGGATCGTGGGCGGATGCTGGAAAAAATTGCCCAGCGCATGGAAGACAACCTGGAGATGCTGGCCACGGTGGAGACGTGGGACAACGGCAAACCGATCCGCGAGACGATGGCCGCCGATTTGCCGCTGGCGATCGACCACTTCCGCTACTTCGGCGCTGTGATTCGCGCGCAGGAGGGCGGGATCTCCGAGATTGATGAAACGACCGTGGCGTATCACTATCACGAGCCGTTGGGCGTGGTGGGGCTGATTATTCCGTGGAACTTTCCGCTGCTGATGGCTACGTGGAAGCTGGCTCCGGCGCTGGCGGCGGGCAATGCGGTGGTGCTGAAGCCGGCGGAGCAGACTCCGCTGTCGATTCTGGTATGGATGGAGTTGATGGCGGACATTCTGCCGCCGGGCGTGCTGAATATTGTGAATGGATTTGGGCTGGAAGCAGGCAAACCGCTGGCTTCGAGTTCTCGCGTTCAGAAGGTTGCGTTCACGGGCGAGACGACGACGGGGCGGCTGATTATGCAGTATGCATCGCAGAACATCATTCCGGTCACGCTGGAGCTGGGAGGGAAGTCCCCGAATATCTTCTTCGCCGATGTGATGAGCGCGGACGATGCGTTCTTCGACAAGGCTCTGGAAGGCTTCACGATGTTCGCGCTGAACCAGGGCGAGGTCTGCACGTGTCCTTCGCGGGCGCTGATTCAGGAGTCGATCTACGACAAGTTTATGGAGCGGGCGCTGAAGCGGACGAAGGCGATCAAGCAGGGAAATCCGCTGGACAAGGCGACGATGATCGGCGCGCAGGCTTCGACCGAGCAGATGGAAAAGATTCTGTCGTACCTCGATATCGGCAAGCAGGAGAAGGCTGAGGTACTGACGGGCGGCAAACGCGCGAAGCTGGACGGCGACCTTGCGGATGGCTTCTATATTGAGCCGACGATCTTCAAGGGCCATAACAAAATGCGCATCTTCCAGGAAGAGATCTTCGGGCCGGTGGTTTCGGTGACAACCTTCAAGGATGATGACGAGGCTCTGGCGATTGCGAACGATACGCTGTATGGGCTGGGCGCGGGCGTGTGGACGCGGGACATGAATCGCGCGTATCACATGGGCCGCGAGATCCAGGCGGGGCGCGTGTGGACGAACTGCTACCACCTGTATCCGGCGCACGCGGCCTTTGGCGGGTACAAACAGTCGGGCGTGGGACGCGAGAACCACAAGATGATGCTGGAGCACTATCAGCAGACGAAGAATGTGCTGGTGAGCTACAGCCCGAACAAGCTGGGATTCTTTTAGAGTTATTCCCCACTCAAGCCAACTGCAGGCTTGAGTGGGCCACCGTCAAAGGTTTTATGGAACAGGTGAGAGACAAAGAAGCTGGAGTGACGAAAGATTTGCCCCAGCAGGTAACCCGTACAGCAGCCGCTGAGGATTTGATGGACAGGCTGGCCGCGAAATATGGCCCGCTGATGTTTCATCAGTCTGGCGGCTGCTGTGACGGCAGTTCGCCGATGTGCTATCCGCGGGGCGAGTTTCTGGTGGGCGACAGTGACGTGCTGATCGGCACGTTGGGGGACACTCCGTTCTACATGAGTAAGAGCCAGTTCGAGTACTGGAAGCATACGCAACTGATTCTGGATGTTGTGCCGGGACGCGGCGGGATGTTTTCGCTGGAGGGTCCGGAGGGCGTGCGGTTTTTGATTCGGTCGCGGGTGTTTACGGATGAGGAGATTGCGGCGTTACGGGCGGCGGGGAGAATTTGAGGTAGTTAGGTACTGATGTTTTATCCGCACGCGCTGGGGTCGCTTCCTACCAGCCGCATTAGCATATTAAAAGTGCAAGCCAACATTGTTTGGGGAATACATGTTAAAGATCGACTTGGAGTTCCCACATTCGTACAAGGTTGAGGAGCTTCCTGAACTGCCAGGAACGGGAAAATTCGATGCTCCATTGCTTTATTTCCCACGACCTAAGACGAGACCGGAACACGACGGTTTGTGGCTGAGGATGAGATCTGCAACTGGCAAATCCTGGGTTGGCTGTTTTGCTTTCGGTTACCAATCGCCGCCAGCTATTTCTCGAATCGTTAGCTCACCCGATCCAGACAAGGTATGCGTCGTCTCAAGAGGCACGGCTTATATAGTGAAGGTTGACGAACCTGATACATGGGAAGAACTTCCGATTATGCCAGTAATTGATCTACGGGTAATACCAGCGAACCAACTGCTAGTTCTTGCCGATTTCACCAGACTCATCGCTTGTGGCAGTAATGGGCTCGCCTGGCGAAGCCCGCAGGTCTGCTGGGATGATTTGAAGATTATTAATGTGACTCGGGAAAGCATCGAAGGCGAGGGGTATGATCCGATCAATTCCGGTACGTCCCGCTTCATAGTTGACATACATACAGGTTGCTCATTGCTGCCT
>JBARHV010000261.1:0-2247 GCA_049799415.1 Silvibacterium sp. | reverse complement strand
CGTGATCCGTCGGCGCGAGCTGAATGTTTACGACGCCGTTCGTGATCGGAAACGTATGTGTGCCATGGGCGATCGGCACGCCTCCCACCGAAAACGCCGCGTTCGTCACGAGGAGGCTGCCGCTCATTAGCCCGACTTTCGCAGTTGGGCTGAGAAACGTGGCTGAATCGCCGGACCGGCGCGCGCAAACCCGTGTCGAATCAATAAAACATTTTCTGAACCGCTTGTAGTGCAGACCTACCCTCTTTCTATTTGCTTCCGGGTCTGGCATTCTGCTGTCGATCATGTTTCTCCGCTGCCACAAACGGCGCAAGGATGGAAAGGAGCACCGTTACTACAGCGTCGAGGAAAGCCGGCGTTTGCAGTCCGGCAGGGTGGTGCAGCGCCGTGTGCTGTATTTGGGGGAGATCAATGATAGCCAACAAGCCGCCTGGCGCAAGACGCTGGAGGTATTCGATGAGCAGCAACAACAATACAAAACGCTGAGCCTGTTTCCGGAAGACCGGCCGGTTCCGAGCGGAGCAGTGGACAGCCTGCAGGTCAAGCTCAGCGAGATGAAACTGCGGCGGGCGCGGCCGTACGGAAACTGCTGGTTGGGATGCGAACTGTGGCGGCAACTGGAGTTGGATCGGTTTTGGGAAGAGCAACTGCCGCGGGGGCGGGAACAGGTAAGTTGGGCGCAGGTGTTGGAGTTACTGGTGATCAACCGGCTGATCGATCCCGGCAGCGAGTTCCGATTACACCGGCACTGGTTCGATCAAAGCGCGATGGACGTGCTGCTGGGAGTGGATTTGGCGGCGGCGGAAAAGGACCGGCTCTATCGCTGCCTGGATCGCATCCTGGAGCACAAACAAGATCTGTTGGTGCATCTGCAACAGCGTTGGAAGAATCTGTTCGACGCGCACTTCGACGTGTTGCTGTACGATCTGACCAGCACCTACTTTGAGGGCGAAGCGGAACAGAACGCGAAAGCCAGACGCGGCTACAGCCGGGATGGACGACCCGACTGCAAGCAGGTCGTCGTAGCTCTGGTGATCACGCCGGAAGGCTTCCCGCTGGCCTACGAAGTAATGGATGGCAACACCTCGGACAAGACCACCCTGCGGGGATTCCTGAGTAAAATCGAGGATCTGTACGGCAAGGCGCGGCGGGTTTGGCTGATGGATCGAGGCATCCCGACCGAGGCCATTCTGGAGGAGATGCGCGACCCCGAGCGGCAGATGTTCTATCTGGTGGGCACGCCCAAAGCGAGAGTCAACAAATACGAGAAGCACTGGCTGGATCTGCCCTGGCAGAAGGTGCGCGATTCGGTGCAGGTGAAGCTTTTCAGCCGCGATGGCGAGCTATATGTTCTCGCCAAAAGCGAAGGCAGACAGCAGAAGGAGATCGCGATCCGCCGCAAGAAACTGGCCCGACTGCTGCGGAAATTACGCGCCATGCGGCGAAGTTGCCCGAAGCGCGATCAGTTACTGATGCGCGTAGGCGCAGCCAAAACCGAGGCCGGGCGTGCGTTTGGCTTTGTCAGGATTAGTTTGCCTGCAGCCGGCCAGGAAGTCACGCGCGCCAGTTTCCACTTTCAAATCGACAAAGCCAAACTCAAGGATGCCGAACTGCGCGACGGTCATTATCTGCTGCGCACCAATCTGGTCGCGGAAGATCCCGCGCTCCTGTGGGATCGCTATATGCAACTTACTCAAATCGAGGCGGCATTCAAATGCCTCAAGAGTGACCTTGGCATCCGCCCGATTTATCATCAGCTCGAAGAGCGAGTGGAAGCTCACATCCTGGTGGCCTTCCTGTCTTACTGCCTGAGCATCACGCTGAGGCATCGTCTGCAGGAGCATGCTCCCGGTCTGACGCCTCGCGCGGTTCTGGAGAAGCTCTCCGCCATTCAGATCATCGATGTGTCGTTCCCCACCACCGATGGCCGTTGCCTCACCATGCCGCGCTACACCGAACCCGAAGCCGACCTCGCCCTGTTGCTGCATCAGCTCCAGCTCACGCTTCCCAGCCAGCCTCCTCCACGCATTGCCGCCGTCCCGTCAGAAGCCGCCCCCACACTGAAAATGTAGTGCAGACCTCTGGGAACCCCTTGCTGAAAACAAAGGGGTTCGGGATCGCTCACGCTCTCAACTGCGAAAGTCGGGTTAAGACACAGTTGCCCGTTCGATGAAAACTTCTCGACCGGCAAGACGACATTACAGCATACTCGTACACGGCTGGTGAAGCAGAGGCGGGCTCTGGTGG
>JBARHV010000260.1:0-25068 GCA_049799415.1 Silvibacterium sp. | reverse complement strand
TTTACAGGGATTGTGGGTTCGCTGGTAAAGGACATCATCAATCCGCTGATTGCAGCGATTTTCAATAAGCCGGATTTTTCGTATTTGGTGTTAACGATCAACGGCGGGAAGATCACCTATGGCAACTTCCTGAACCAGCTCATCAACTTTATCCTGATTGCGGCAGCGGTTTATTTTATTTTTGTACTGCCGATCAACAAGCTCATGGCGAAATTCTTTCCCGCCAAGGCCGAGCCGCCCAAGACGCGGCCCTGCCCGCAGTGCCTGAGCGATATTCCGCTGGCGGCTACGCGCTGCTCGCACTGTGCTCAGCCAGTGGCTGCTGCCGCCTGATATTCGCTTGCTGACGGAAGCGAAAGCTGACAATTTGCGCGTGGTGCTGGTGGCCACGCGCAATCCATTGAATATTGGCGCGGCGGCACGCGCCATGAGCAACTTCGGATTTCTGCATCTGCGTGTTGTGAATTGCTATGACGTGGCCTTTCGCGAGGCACGCTCGGCGGTGGGCGCTCCGGAGCTGCTGACGAACGCGGAAGAGTTTTCGAGCGTCGCCGAGGCCGTTGCCGATTGCGGACTGGTAGTGGGTACCACGGCGGCTGGGTCGCGGCAACTGGAACATCCGTTGCACCGGCTGGAGGCTGGCGGTGACCTGATTCGGGCAGGGCTGGAAACGGAGCGCGTGGCGCTGCTGTTCGGGTCTGAAAAGCGCGGCCTTTCCAATGATGATTTGAGCTATTGCCACTGGCTGCTGCGGATTCCTACGCGGGATGCGCACGATTCCATGAACCTGGGGCAGGCGGTCGCGGTTTGCCTGTATGAGCTGATTCGGCAGGAAAATGTGGCCGCGGCGCCTGGATTAAAAAAGCAGGCGAGCGGCGAGGCTTTGGAGCGGATGACGGGGGCTCTCCTTGATGTTCTTAGAGAGAGTGATTACACGAAACCTGGAATCGAAGTGGTGACAGAAGAAAAGTCGCGGCGACTGGTGCGGCGGATGCATTTATCTGAAGAAGATGCCGAGCTTTGGACGGGGATGCTTAGAAAAGCAGGGTATAAGAAGTAGGAAACAGGGTGTAGAAAAGCCCAACCATTTGCCGGGATTATTTCACCCAGAATGATTTGACGGCGATGGCGCTGGGGCGATCCCCGGCGGGCAGCATGGTGAAGAGCGAGCCGATGCGGATGGATCCGCTGGAGGTATAGCTCTGGGTGCGGACGACGGAGACATCACCGGACTGGGCGTCGGCGGCGAGCAGAAGAAATCCGTCGGAAGAGAAGGCGAGCGCGTCGGGACCTCCGCCGACGTGGATGCTGGGCTTGATGAGGACTCCATCGTCGATGGAGTAGATGCTGACCGTATCCGCGTTGAAGTTGCTGATCCAGAGCAGGGAGTTGTCGGCGCCGGCGATGGCGTAGGTGGGGTGCCCGCCGACGAGATAGGCTCCGCCGACTTCGTTGGTGCTGGTGTCGATCTCGGAGATTGAGTCACTGTCAAAGTTGCAGACAAAGATCTCGCCGCCGTCGGGCTTGAGGGCGAGATGCACGGGGGTCTGGCCCACATCGAGTAAAGCGAGGAGGCGGTCGGAGTGTTCCTGCTCAACGGCGCTTTGCGGGCGGGCGAGGCCGATGGCCATGACCTGATGGCCTCCGGAGCAGGCGACGAAGGCTTTGGAGGAGTCGGGGAGGACCACCGCATCGGTGGCTTGGGGGCAGCCGGGGAAGACGGCGCGGACGCGCGAGGTTTTGGCATCGACGATGGAGACGCTGCCGCCGATGCGGTTGGTGACGACAAGAGTGTTTCCGTCGGGCGAGATTTTTGCAAGACCGGGACCTTCGCCGACTCCGATGGTCTGTATCTCACGGCGCTTGTTGAGGTCGATGACAGAGACGTTATTCGATGCGGAGTTGGCGACGTAGGCGCGGGTTCCGGCGTGGTTGACTTCAATGAAGTACGGCTTTCGATGGACGGGAATGGTCGCGACGATGCGATTGTGGGTTGCGTCGATGACGCTGACGGTTCCGCTGTTGGTGTTGACGGCGTAGACTTCATTCTTTTTGGGATTGACGGCGACGCCGGTAGGGTTTGCGCCGACGGCGAGGACGCGGTCCAGGCGAAGGTTGATGAGGTCGAGGACCGTGACGGTGTTGCTGCCGCTGTTGGTGACGTAGGCGTATTCGCGATAGTTCGATGGGTATTGCGGGAAGTGATTGCGGGTGCAGCTGGTGATGGCAAACGGCAACAGAAAGTAGGCAAACAAAAGACGGCTGATGCGCCGCCTTCTGGTGAGTGCCGGGTGTGAATCAGCGGGCAACGGTTGCTGCCTTTTCGCTGATCTCGATTCCGTGCGGGACGTTGCGACCGAGGATGGCGGCGATCTGGCTGGATTGCTGCATGAGCTCGACGAACTGCTCGGGATAGATGGACTGTGCGCCGTCGGAGAGCGCCTTGTCGGGTGCGTGGTGCACTTCGACGATGAGGCCGTCGGCTCCTACGGCTACGGCGGCGCGTCCGAGCGGAATGACTTTGTTGCGCTTGCCGGTGCCGTGGCTGGGGTCAACGATGATGGGCAGGTGGCTGAGGCGCTGCACGGCGGGCACGATGCTGAGGTCGAGTGTGTTGCGGGTGTGGTCGGCGAAGGTGCGGATGCCGCGCTCGCAGAGAATGACCTGGTAGTTGCCTTCGCTCATAATGTACTCGGCGGCCATGAGGAACTCTTCGAGGGTGGCGGCGAGTCCGCGTTTGAGCAGCACGGGCTTGCGTTTGCGTCCGGCGGCGCGGAGCAGGGAATAGTTCTGCATGTTGCGCGCGCCGATCTGGATGACGTCGGCGTAGTGGTCGACTAATTCAAGGGCTTCGTTGTCGATAGCTTCGGTGACAATGCGGAGGCCGAAGCGCTCGCGGATCTCGGCCATGATGATGAGAGCTTCTTCGCCGAGGCCCTGAAAGGCGTATGGCGAGGTGCGGGGTTTGTAGGCTCCTCCGCGAAAGAACTGCGCGCCCGCGGCGGCGACCTGCTCGGCGGCGGCGAAGGCCTGCTCGCGGGTTTCGATGGAGCAGGGGCCGGCGATCATGGCGAGGTCGCGTCCGCCGATGGTGGCGTTGGTGCCGGGGAAGGTGATGACGGTGTCGTCTTCCTTCACGTCTCGGCTGACGAGCTTGTAGGGTTTGGAGACGGGGATAACTTCGGAGACTCCGGAAAGTTCTTCGAGGCTGGCGGCTTCGACCTGGCCCTGGTTGCCGGTGATGCCGATGGCGGTGCGCTGTGCTCCGGGCAGCGGATGCGCGCGGAAGCCGAGTTGTTCGATGCGGTCGCAGACGGACTGAATTTCCTCCGGCGTGGCCTGCGGCTTCATGACGACGAGCATGGGGTGCCTTTCCTTACGGCTGTGTGCTGTAACCCTCAGTTTAGCTGTTGGTTGCGGGTGGGGCAATGATCGCTTTGAGGCTGGGCAGTACAAAGCTATGACGATATACTTGTGCGAGCGAATCTAGGCAACTCATAGGAATTAAAAGCCGTTGCGAATGCTAGAGGCCATAGATGGTAAGACGGGTCTGTTTTGATATTCAGAGTGACTTCTTTATCAGACCACTAGCATTGCCGCTAGACGATGATCCAAACGAGGCGCGATGGTATTTGAAAACTCAGTGGCGTTCTAGAAGAAAAGGTACATGCAAATTTCAAGCTGCCTCGGCATTTGATGATTCCAATCAGCAATATATGGATTTCACCGATTGCAATAGGTTCTTTGCCTATCTTCTCAACGCCGACGAGATCATCACATTTAACGGTCGGAAGTATGACTTTGTAGTTCTTGAAAATGTTGTTGGTGAAGAGGCCGCAAAAGCCTTATGGGCCAGGCCGCATCATGATTTGTGGAAATGGGAGGACTATCCTCGGAGGTTAGAAGAAGCAGTAGCACATTTCTTGCCTCAATTGAAGCCACGCTTTGAAGATGTGCGCACTGAGCGTCGTGCCGAACTCGGACCGCTTGACAGCGAGGATGCGTTATTAAATTGGCTTGCCGGAACCTACAGAGATGTATTTTTCACCTATAAACTCTTCTTGAAATATCTCGAAAGCGGCGATTCAGGCCGGACCTTTTGTAATGATTTAGAGATTTTAGAGCCACTCGAACAACTTTGACGAGATTGTGAGCCGCGACATTCAAGCGCTGAGTGGCTCTTCCTGTCTGAATCTTATGCGACCTTGAGCCGTTTAAGCCTGATGCGTTCGGGGTGGACCTTAGCGAGGTCGTAACGCGCTTGCTGGATGAGCCAGGTTTCTGCGCTTCCACCGAAGACCTTTGATAGGCGCAGCGCCATTTCGGCGGAAATTCCGCGTTTGCCATTGACGAGTTCGGAAAGCGTGGTGCGCGTGACTCCGAGCGCGGCGGCGGCATCCGTGATGGTGAGGTTCAAAGGTTCGATGCACCGATGCAGCACGAAGCCGCCGGGGTGGGGTGGATTCTTCATTCGCCTAGTTTTCATTTCCCGGACCGATCAACCTTAACGTAATGCGTTACGTTACGCAGGTCAAGCGGGTTTTCGGCGATGAGCGGAGGCAGTGAGGAGTACGAAGGGTCATTTTCCGAAGAGGGCTTCCAGGTCACGCCTTCCATGCACGACGCGGAGGATGAGCACGTCTTTCCCTTCGATGCAGTAGAGAATGACATATTCTCCAACGGTAAAGCTGCGGGATGGAAAACCAAAGTCTTCGTCACGGGCGCGGCCGAGATACGGGTAGTTTGCGAGCAGGAGAAAGCGGCTAACCATAGAGGAAATCAGACGGTCGGCAACTTCGCTGCTGGAGCTTTCCTGGGCAACGTAATGCCAGATGCTGTCGAGGTCGGAATCGGCAGCAGATGCTGTGCGGAGTGCCATCAGCGGGATGCAGCCAATTCAGCGGCAAGACGTGCGCGGCCACGTTCTTTGATTTCGTCGATGTAAACCTGCGCAGATTCTGGCGTAATGATGCGGCCTTCGCCCCGCGCTAGCGATGCTCTCGCATCTTCGAGCGACACCAGAAATTCAATGCGGCGACGCTCGCGCTCTTCCCATAAGGCGAGCGCTTCCTGTACGGCTTCTTCTTCGCGGTGCAAGCGTCCGCTTTGAATGGCCTGACGGACAAATGCCTGCTGGTCGGCTGTGAGGGTGACTTCCATTCACCTCAAGGCTACAGAAAAAGGCTGGCCATGGGCAAGAAGAATGCGTGGAGCGTGCTAAGCGGAAGATTTGTCAGCTATGGCGAGCAAGGTTTGGAAGTGGGGGGCTTCGGTTTCTTTGTGGACTACGGAGGTTTGCATGTTTTTGAAGCCAGCCTTGGCGAGGGTGGTTTCTAACTCTGCTTCGCTGAAGCCGAGCCATTCGTCGGCGTAGAGTTCGCGGGCTTCTTCAAAGCGGTGCTTGACGAGATCGAGGATGGCGATGCGGCCACCGGGTTTGAGGATGCGGTGGGCTTCGGCGAGGGCCCGCTCGGGGTGCAGGGCGTGGTGCAATGATTGCGAGAAGAAGACGAGATCCACGGCGCGGTCGTTGATGGGAAGCTCTTCCATGTCTCCGTGACGGTATTCGAGATTTTTTACTCGCTGGCGACGGGCCTGGGCTTTGCCTACATCGATCATGCGGGCGGAGCTATCGACGGCGATGACGCGGGTGGCTCGCTGGGCGAGGAGCAGGGAAAAGGCTCCTTCGCCGGCTCCGAGGTCGGCGATGGTCATGGGCGGCATGAGGCGGAGCAGAGCTTCTGCGATGCCTTTCCAGGATTTGCCGGGGACGTAGTTGCGGCCGAAGCGTCCGGCGACGTCGTCGAAGAAGGCGCGCATTTTGTCGCGGCGCTTTTTGAGGACTCGTTTGAGGGCGGCCTGGTCCTTTGCGGCTTCGGCAATTTCAGCGCGGGCCTGCTTGAGCAGCTCGCCTAATGCTCCGGCACCGTTCTGGTGGCTGGCGCGGTAGAGGTTGTTCTTCCCGGTGCGGCGGTCTTCGACGAGTGCGGCCTGCTTGAGCTGCGAGAGGTGCGTGGAGATGGTGCTCTGGCCCATAGCGAGGATTTCCTGCAGCTCGGCGACCGACAGCTCTTCGTTTTCGAGGAGCAGGAGGATGCGGAGCCGGTTGGGGTCGGCCAGGACGCGCAGGATTTTTACAATTGACGCCATGGGGTTCTGAGTTATTCTATCAATGTATCTTGATTTAACGATATGAGGAGTTATACAAACATGGCAACCGCAACTCTGGAACGTACCGCAGCAGAATATAAAGTCGCAGACATGTCGCTGGCCGACTGGGGGCGCAAGGAAATTTCCATCGCCGAGCATGAGATGCCGGGGTTGATGTCGATTCGACGCAAGTACGCCGCGCAGAAGCCGCTGAAGGGCGTGCGCGTGACCGGTTCGCTGCACATGACGATTCAGACGGCAGTGCTGATTGAGACGCTGGTGGACCTGGGCGCGGAGGTGCGCTGGGCGAGCTGCAATATCTTCTCGACGCAGGACCATGCGGCGGCAGCGATTGCGGCGGTGGGGGTTCCGGTGTTTGCGTGGAAGGGCGAGTCGCTCGAGGAATACTGGTGGTGCACGTATCAGGCGCTGAACCACAAGGGCGGCACGGGGCCGCAGCTGGTGGTGGATGACGGCGGGGACGTCACGCTGCTGATCCACAAGGGCTATGAGCTGGAAGCGGGCGATGGATGGGTGAATACGCCTTCGGGGAACCATGAGGAGCAGGTGATCAAGGACCTGCTGAAGAAGGTCCATGCAGAGGACCCGCAGCACTGGCACAAGGTTGCGAAGGAGTGGCGCGGCGTGTCGGAAGAGACGACGACGGGCGTGCATCGGCTGTACAAGATGATGGAGCAGGGCAAGCTGCTGGTTCCGGCGATCAATGTGAACGACTCGGTGACCAAGTCGAAGTTCGACAACCTGTATGGCTGCCGCGAGTCGCTGGCGGACGGCATTAAGCGCGCGACGGACGTAATGGTTGCGGGCAAGGTTGCGGTGGTGTGCGGCTATGGCGACGTGGGCAAGGGATCGTCGCACTCGCTGCGCGGCATGGGCGCGCGGGTGATTGTGACGGAGATCGATCCGATCAATGCGCTGCAGGCGGCGATGGAGGGCTTTGAGGTCACGACGCTCGAAGAGACTCTGGGTCGTGGCGACATTTATGTGACCTGCACGGGAAATCTGGACATCATTACGCTGGAGCATATGAAGGCGATGAAAGACCAGGCCATTGTGTGCAACATTGGGCACTTCGACAACGAGATCCAGATGGACCGGCTGAATGAAGAGAAGGGCGTAAAGAAGCTCAACATCAAGCCGCAGGTAGACCAGTACACGTTCCCGACGGGCAACAGCATCTTTGTGCTGGCGGAAGGGCGGCTGGTGAACCTGGGCTGCGCGACCGGGCATCCGAGCTTTGTGATGAGCAACAGCTTTGCCAACCAGACGCTGGCGCAGATCGATCTGTGGGCGAACAAGGACACATACAAGATCGATGTGTACACGCTGCCGAAGAAGCTGGACGAGGAAGTGGCGCGGCTGCACCTGGAAAAGATCGGCGTGAAGCTGACCACGCTTACGCCGAAGCAGGCGGAGTATCTGGGCGTGGCGCAGGATGGACCCTACAAGGCGGAGCACTACCGGTACTAAGCTGGGAAGCGGGCAGCTGATAAGGCGGGCAGCTAAAGTCCGGTCAGCTAAGAAGCGGTCAGCGGGATTTGGGTGGAACGGCGTTTGTCTCTCACCTGAAATCCTGCTGACCGCTTTGTTTTGGCGCGTGGTTGCTTGCTGATCTGCTAGCGGTATTCTCCACCACGGCTTCGATTGAGGCGACTCAGGAGCCGGGCGGAGCGGTGGCGCTATTGGCGAGCGCTGTCCTGGTAGTACGGTTCGGTGATGCCCCAGGCCTGGGCTATCAGATGAACGTCGGCGCGCACCTTCTCCCATGCGTTGGTGGTTGCAGGGCCGAGGTTCTGCGAGTAGACGGTGCGGTCGAGTCTTCCGGTCATATCGACCACAGCCTGCACTTCGCCGCTGGCTCTCTTTTTATCCTTGAAATGCTTCCAGAGGTCATCGGTCTGACGGGCGTAGATTTCGGCGAGACGCTTTGCGTCTTTTTCCTGGCCGGTACCGCGAATAGGGCTTCGGCGAAGGGACGAGTCGAAGGGGCCGCGGAAGGCCTTAGCGTCGTCGCGCAGATTCTTGAGCAGTGCCTGGACGTCCCGGTCGTTGAGGCGGGCCTGCGCATTCAGGACCGGCGTAGCAGTTACGGCCAGCAATGCGATGAGGGCGAAAAAAAACGAAATCCTGCGTATCTTTATCAATTACTTTCTCCCTTTCAATCTGTTGGATGCGGATCGCAGGGTTATTTCTGCATGTGCTGTTTCCAATGTTTGGCCAAACATTCAGCCACGGACTTCGTCATGGAGTCGCCCTGGTTATTTCCTTTTTTGCAGGTATAGCTGAAGACCACGTTCTGCGAATGGTTGTCGACGATCTGGATGGTGGCCTGATCCCATGCGCCGCTCTTGTAGAAGCCGGTTGTCAGTTCGGTGGTGATTCCCTCAAACACGGAGCCGCGGCGCTTGGCGACGGAAAAGGTAGCCGTGTAATCGGCCTTCGTTGGGTTGACGGTGACAGTTACGGGAACATCCTTTTTCTGAAGGGCCGCAGAGAAATCGGTCGAGAAGGGGCTGGATGGGTCGAGATACACGGTCGATCCCGTTTGCGCCCAGGCGACGGACACTCCGAGCAGAACAGCTGATAGAAGCAGCTTTTTCATAGCATTCCTCTCTGTATCCATGACAAATGCAGAAATTTTTTCGAGGGCAGCATAGGCCGCTTGGAGGTGCGTCGTCAAGAAGCCCGGGTAAATTCAACTCCTGCCGTAATCGCGAGCCAACTTAGACAGAGGTTTATTTGGGAGCCGGGGTGGGCTTTTAGTTCTGGATACGCACGCTATCAGATGGCAGCGGGTTCAGTTCCCGCGGGTGTTTTACGGAAGCCCACTATGTTGGAATAAGCCCGGCCGGGAAGGCGATCTACGAATGCCTGATAGTTATTCAACGGACGCAGCAGTCCGCCTTTCATCAGCTCGAAAAGCGAAAAGCCGAGGCCTTCGAGGGTCTGCAAAACTTCAAGGGCATTGCTCCCGGCTTGTGCGAGTCCCCACGGCCAGAATTCCATCAGCAGCGTGACATTCCGTGAGTTTTTCAGGGTGTCCATCATCCCTGCCAGGACGTGACCCTCGAAACCCTGCACGTCAATTTTGATGAGGCCGACGGCATCTACGCCCAGCGATTGCAGCACACTGTCTACGGTCTGGCATTGAACGGTAACGGCGCCGGAGCAGAGGTCGTTCGCGTAGAGGCGATTGTCTCCCCGGTTTTCCTTGTTGGTATGGAGTTGAGCCACGCCGTCATGATCTGAAGCGGCGACGGGGACCACGGTCATGAAGGAGCAGTTGTTTGCGTCGCGGGTCGCGGTCAGGTAGCTTTGCGCCTCCGGGTCGGGCTCAAGAGAGATGATGCGACCGTTGCCGCGCATCAGCGAGATGGCCCATGCGGAGTAGTATCCGGTATTGGCTCCGATGTCGAGGAATGTCATTCCCGGTTTGCAGACGAGAGTGAAGAAGGCGGTTTCCGCTCCTTCGTACAGACCCAAGGCGCTTGCTCCTGAAACTACCGGATCATTTGGGTTCAGAACCCACCAAGCGTCACCCAGGCGCTTTTTCCTTGGGCTAATCGCACGCAAGGAGGCGTTCGTGAGAGCGCGCAGAGGCTTCGGTTTCAGGACGACGGTGTAGAGAAATTCCGGCAGGCTCATTCTGCTGCTATGGCTTCCGTTGCCTTAATCGAGTTCGTGGAGATCTTTGCCGGGTTTGAAGCGGACGGCTTTGCCGGGGGTGATGCTGACTTCGGCTCCGGTGCGCGGATTGCGACCGATGCCGGTCTTGCGGGGCCGGACGTTGAAGACGCCGAAGCCGCGCAGCTCGATGCGATCTCCTTTGGTCAGGGCCTGCTTGAGACTTTCAAAGACAGTTTCGACGGCGGCCTCGGCTTTCACGCGGGGCAATCCGGTACGCTCAATTACCTGATGTACGATGTCCTGCTTAATCAATGGCTTTCCCCCGAAACACGAAGGTGAGATGCAGTATCTCCCGTGTTGAGAAGATGCTAGAAAGGATTTTCCGCATTGTCAACGTATAGAGACGTTTCGTAAGATGCAATTTCACCGAGAGATGCGGAAATTTTGCACCGAGGAGAGGTCCGGGCGGGCGGTTACGGTCCGGCAAGGGGGATTTTCTGGCTATAAAGAGCGATCGCTGGATTCGCGAACAGGCGCTGGAGCACGGAATGATTGCGCCGTTCAGCGAGAAACAGGTCCGGGATGGGGTCATTTCCTATGGGCTGTCTTCGTATGGGTACGACCTGCGGGTCTCCAATGAGTTCAAGATTTTTACGAACGTGAACAGCGCAATTATCGACCCCAAGAAGTTCGATGAGCGGTCGTTTGTGAGCGTGGAGGCGGATTCGGTGATCGTTCCTCCGAACTCGTTTGCGCTGGCGCGTTCGGTGGAATACTTCAAGATTCCGCGCGATGTGCTGACAATCTGCGTGGGCAAATCGACATATGCGCGATGCGGGATTATTGTGAACGTGACGCCGTTTGAGCCGGAGTGGGAGGGATTTGTGACGCTGGAGATCTCGAACACGACTCCGCTGCCGGCGCGGGTGTATGCCAATGAGGGCCTGTGCCAGATTTTATTCTTCCAGTCGGATGAGTCCTGCGAGATCAGCTATGCGGACCGCAAGGGAAAATACCAGAAACAGCAGGGAATTGTATTGCCGAAACTTTGAACGTTTCCATCACCTTTCTGAAAATTCGATCGCAGTAAAGCCGCTCTGGACGCCGGCGGCTTGACGGTTCAAGCCTCCGGCGAGAGAGCAGTCTGGTGAATACACGATGTCCGCCTCAGTTCCTCCTAAGAAAACGACGCGACTGAATATCGGCCTGCTGGACTTTGAACCGTTGCGCGTGGCGGGGTTTGAGTCGGTGTGCGAGCCGCTGCCGCATGTCACGATTGTTCCCACGACGCTGCCCGAGGCGCTGGCCGATACCAAACTGGATATGGTGATGCTGGGCCTGCACAACCCCATGGATTCCTTCGACCTGCTGGCCCGGCTGAAGGCGGCGCAGCCCCGGCTGAAGTTAATCGTGATGGGCGCGGAGAGCGACGAGGAGACGATCATCAGTGCCATCGCAGCCGGCGCCAAGGGCTACCTGGAGGAGACGGCGACTCCGGAGCAGGTGATTATGTGCATTGACGTGGTAGCGTCAGGGTCGATCTGGGCGCCGCGCAAGATCTTGTCAACCTTTGTGGACCGGCTGCTGAACCCCGCGGACAACAAGCCGGTGCGGCGGCACAATTTGACCTTCACCAAACGCGAGGAAGAGGTGCTGAACCTGCTGCAGGCAGCCCGCTCGAACCGCGAGATCGCGATGACGCTGGGCATCGAGGAACGGACGGTCAAGTCCCATATTGCGAAACTGGTTCGTAAGGCCGGTGTGGAAAACAGGATTGTGCTTTCGGTGCGTGCGGCGAACTGGGACAAGAGTTAGAAGCTGGTTTGCCGGGCAGGCGGTGCTGCGCACCTTTCTGAAGATGCATTTTCCGGCGGTCCTAGAGGTCGTTACTTTAGGACACTGGCCTTTGGTTATCTTGCGGTAAACACCTGCAGCCCTTACAACGTTAACTAGCAACAACGCAGATCTGGGGAACGGGGCTGGAGGAGACAATCCGCAGCCCCCATTTTTTTGCCCGATCGACCTCGCTGCGGGTATTTACCAAGAAGATATCTTTTTGCGCCAGATTTCCCTTCAAAAACCTGGCTGGGCAAGCACCCTTTTATCCCGAGCAGCGGGAAACGCCTTAAAACATCTCTCAACATAATCTTGCCAGCCTATCAACCCGGCGGCGGGAAACGGCATCTACCTTAAGATGTTATGGGCGAATGCGATGCGCCAGCCGGTATGCCGGCGATAGCATGGCTGAAACCCGCGCCGGATTTCGGCGCAATCTGGAAATTCTGCTTTTTGGAGAAAGAAAACAATATGAAGAAAATATTTGCTTTACTGTGCGTGGCGGCCTTCACGGCTTCTGCTTATGCTGCGTCGAGCCGGGCGGATCTGAACGACCGGATGGAGAGAGCGCGACTGGTGATCAACCAGCTCTCGCAGACTCCCGATCGCGGCATCCCCGACAGCGTCATCAAACAAGCGGTTTGTGTAGCGGTTGTGCCGAGCTTCAAAAAGGCGGCTTTCGTGGTGGGCGGGCAGTATGGCCAGGGTGTTGTAACCTGCCGCACCGGACACGGCTGGAGCGCTCCGGTATTCATTCGCATGGCAGGCGGCTCGTTCGGATTCCAGATTGGCGGGCAGGGAACAGACCTGGTGCTGGTGGCAGTCAACGATCACGGAATGCAGGACCTGCTGAAGAGCAAGTTCAAAATCGGCGGCGATGCGGCGGCAGCCGCGGGACCGGTCGGGCGTAATGCGCAGGCGGCGACCTCGCTGAATATGAGCGCGGAACTGCTGACTTATTCGCGGAGCAAGGGCCTTTTCGCCGGCGTGTCTCTGGACGGCACTTCGGTGAGCCAGAACCAGGACGACACGGATGCTTTCTACGGAAGGTCCTATAGCTTCCATCAGATCCTGGCCGGACAGGTAGCGGTTCCTGGCTCGGCTCGTCCCTTTGTACGCACGGTTGCTCGTTATTTTCATGAATCGCAGTAAATAAACTGCGTATCGTTCTTCCCCCTTAGCCCGGTCCTATGGATCGGGCTTTTCTTTGTCGTGATATTTGTGAGGAGTATGGCTTCTGGTCCTATCGCCGCTTATCTGAACGACAGCTACATCTTCAACTGGCAGAAGCAGACGTTCGCCTCTGACCTGATCTTTGTGGCCCCGATTGCATTTTGCCTGGGCGTGGGGCTGGCGGTGGGGCATCCGGCAGCGGGGATGATCGCGGCAGGCGGCGCGATGACGGTGGGCTTTGGGTCGAAGCAGAGCATTGACCGCTCGCGTCTGCTGCCAATGATCTTTGCCTCGGTGGGGATTGCATTTTCGACCTTCGTGGGCATGGTGGCGGGACACGCGAACTTTGTTCTGGTAGGCATAGCAGCGTTGTGGGCTTTCGGGTACGGCATGCTGACGGCGCGTCCGGGAGGGTATGGGTGGGTTGGCCAGCAGTGCGTGGTGACGTTGTTGGTTGGCTCGGCATTTCCGTTTGCGGCGAAGCTGGCGGTGGGCCGCGCGGCACTGTTGCTGGCCGGAGGTTTGATCCAGGTGGTCTGGTCGAGCGCCGCGCTGCGGCTGTTCGGGCAGTTGCGAGAGAACCTGGCGGCAATGGCGCGTTATCTGCGTGAGGAAGAGGTCGCGCTGCGCGCCGCAATCGCGGATGTAGCCGCTACGGTGCGGCGAAGACGGTTTGCCGATTCGGCGCTGGCCTATTCGCTGCGACTGATGGTGACGGTGGGTGTGAGCACGGAGATCTATCGGCGATTGCACTTTGCGAGCGGCTACTGGATTCCGATGACCGCGCTGCTGGTGCTAAAGCCGGGATTAGCTGATACGGCGAGCCGCGCGATTGCGCGGACGCTGGGAACGGTTGCGGGCGCGTGGCTGTTGAGCATTCTGGTGGCGCACCTGGCGCCGTCCAATTTAACGCTGGCGGTGCTGACGGTGGCATTCGCGTGGCTCTCCTATGCGACGTTAAATGTGAATTACGCGATGTTTGCGGTGTTTCTGACCGGATACATCGTGTTTCTGCTGTCGCTGGCGCAGATTCCGGGCGCGGAGATCGCGCATCGGAGAGCACTGAGCACGGCGTTGGGCGGCGCAATCGCGCTGACGGTGCGGCTGCTGGTGCTGCACCGGAGAAAGACAGTGCTCAGGGCTTAGGGATCAGAGCTTAGGGATCAGGGCTCAGGCTGGCATTTTGGGCCGCTTCAGGGCCGGTACGTATATCTACTACCAAATATTCACAATGCATGATTCACAAATGCATGGTGCTTTGTAAGGATTGAGAGCATCGAACAGCTACGAATAAGGAGGAGACGGCAATGGCTGAGACGAAGACAGGACGATTTGTTCAGGTAGGGAAGCCGGGCGGCGCGCTGCAGATGGTGACGCGCGAGGTTACGGCTCCTGAGGCAAGCTGGGTCCGGGTGAAGGTGCAGGCGTGCGGCGTTTGCCATAGCGACTCCATCACGAAGGAAGGCTATTTTCCAGGGATTGCGTATCCACGCGTGCCAGGCCATGAGGTGGTTGGCCTGGTGGACGCAGTGGGTGCGGGGGTGACCGAATGGACTGCCGGTCAACGCGTGGGCCTGGGATGGTACGGCGGGCATTGCGGCAAGTGCGAGCCGTGCCGCAGAGGCGACCTGGTGGGCTGCGAGCGGCTGAAGATTCCGGGCATCAGCTATGACGGCGGGTATGCCGATTACGTGTTTGCTCCAGAGGTGGCATTGGCGACGGTTCCGGATTCGCTGTCAAGCGTGGAGGCCGGGCCGCTGCTATGCGCTGGAATTACGACCTTCAACTCGCTGCGCAACAGTGGAGCGCGGCCGCCGGATGTGGTCGCGGTTCTGGGCATGGGCGGGCTTGGGCATCTGGGTGTGCAGTTCGCGGCGAAGATGGGTTATACGACGGTGGCGATTGCGCGCGGCGCGGACAAGAAGAAGTTTGCGCACGAGCTGGGTGCGGCGCACTACATCGACAGCACCAAGGAGGATGTTTCTGCGGCGCTGAAGAAGCTGGGCGGAGCGAAGACGATTCTGGCGACGGTGACGGACGCGGATGCGATGTCGGCGGCGTTGGGCGGGCTGGGCCACGAGGGCAAATTTGTGGCACTGGGCGCGCCTGCTACTCCGATGAAGGCGAATGTGGTGCCGATGCTGATGGCGCGGCAGTCGATCCAGGGATGGCCGAGCGGCACGGCCATCGATTCAGAAGATACGCTGAAGTTCAGCGTGGCAATGGGCGTGAAGCCTCTGATCGAGAAGTATCCGCTGGAAAAAGCGGCGGAGGCTTATGACCGCATGATGAGCGGGAAGGCCCGGTTCCGGGTGGTGCTTGAGACAGGGAATTAAGCGACTCCTGCCCGCGTGTCTGTGATGTCCTAGTTCACTTCCTGCTTGGCTTTGTAGCCGTCGCGGGCGATGATGTCGTACTTCAACGCTTTGTGTTTTTCATCCTGCATCTTCAGCGGGTGCCCCTCGTCGTCGACCAGCTCAACGTGAATCTTGCGGTAGGTGCCATCCTGCTTGGCGTCGGTTGGCGTATAGGTGAGCGAGTACTGGTTGCGGATGGAGGCGTTGATCAGCCCGAAGTCCTCGGGCATTTCGGCCTGAAAGCGCGGGAAGAAGGCCATGCCTCCGGTCATGCGGGCGAAGGTGGTCATCTGGTTGTCGGCCTGGAGGTAGGTCATTTCGCGCGGGCCGCTCATACCCATGCCGCGGTTATCGGCCATGAGGCGGGCAAACTGACCGGTTCCGATGCTGAAGATGGTGACGTTGGGCGTCTCCTTGATCTTCTGCAGGCACTTGTCGAGTGTGATTTTCGAGAAGGTATCAACCCCGGAACTGACGAGGATGACATATTTGCGGCTGGGCACGCGGCTGAGGCGGTCGAGCGTGGTGTAGAGCGCGTCGAAGAGATTGGTTTCGTTCCAGGTGGGCATGGTGAGCGTTTGCAGCGCGTTCATGACGACGGACTTGTTCTGCGTAAAGTCGGTAAGGATCTGCGTGTGCATGTCGTAGGTGACGACGGCCACGTAGTCCTCGGGGCGGAGCTGCTGCGTGAAGCTGTAGGCGGCGTTCTCCATGTCGTAGATGAACCCCCAGCTGTTGGAGGCGAACTCAACGAGGAGCACGGCGGTGATGGGCGCCTGAATGCGCTGGAAATGAGTGATTTCCTGCGGCTTGCCGTCTTCAAAGACGCGGAAGTTGTCTTCCTTGAGATTAGGGACGAACTGATGCGTCTTCTCAAGGATGACGCCTACGTCCACGGTGACAACGGGCACATCGACGTGGAGGGAGAAATTGCCCATTCCAGGAGGGTTTGCGGGTTTTGGCGGCGGAGGCGGCGGCGCTGGAGTGGATGGCTGCGTCTTTTTAGGGATGGCGATGGCTCCGTTGTCGCCGGTGGGGCCTCCATCCGCGGGAGCTGTCTGGTCCTGGGGTTGTGCCGGGGTGGACTGCGTGGAGGGCGTGGTCTGCTGTGCGGCGCTTTGCCGGGCCGGCGCGAGAACTGCAGACTGGCCGAGAAGCAGAAACGCGATTAACGATGTGACGGGCGCAAATTTCATGGCTTCCTCATTGTGCGTCGGACTGGCCGTCCAGGCAACTGCGCTCCGCGCCATCCCGGTGCGAGCATGGGTGGCCGCTCCCTCCAGTCGCGGGCGGCAATATGTGTTGCGCGGTCTTCTCCAGCTTTTTGCGATTGATGCCTTTCCAAATCGAGATCCTCAATAACGTCTGCCTTATCGAAAGCCCATACTGGCCAGAGACTCCAGTGATCGGGGAAATGCCTTACTCTAAGAGACGTGCAACTGTATCGAAAAGACATCAAATCGATGACGGTTTCGGGCGCGGCTTTGCTGGGCCTGATTTTTTCAGGCTGGACGGGCTGCGGTCCGCTTCTGGCTCAGTCGGTTCTGGATGCGGCTCCGGCAGCGGGGAGTCCTCCGGTTACGACTTCATTTTTTCCCTTGAGCGATGTGCATCGCGGGCTGCATGGCGTGGCCTATACGGTGTTTGAAGGCACGCGGCCGGAGCCGATGGGCGTGGAGGTTCTGGGGCTGCTGCACAATGCCATCGGGCCGGGCGAGGACATGATTCTGGCGCGGCTGGTGGGCGCAAAGCCGGAATACTCGGGTGTGGTTGCGGGGATGAGCGGCAGCCCGGTGTATATCGACGGCAAGCTGGTGGGCGCAATTGCGTACCGCATCGGCGAGTTCAGCAAGGAGCCGATCTGCGGGATTACTCCGATTGGGCAGATGCTGGAAAACAGGGCTCAGGGGTCAGGGATCAGGGATCAGAACAGCCTTCAACAGGGCAATAGGGATCAGAGTTCAGGGATCAGGGATCAGAACAGCCTTCAACAAGGCAATAAAGCTCAGGGCTCGGGGCTCAGGGCGCAGGTGAATGTTCCTCGATCGGCTCTGGGCGATGGGGATGACAGCGCTTCCGATACGTTTCGGGCGATTGATGCTCCGCTGGTGTTCAGTGGGTTTTCTCCGGAGGCGGTGGCGCTGTGGCGGGCGCATGCTCCTTCGCTGGGCCTGACGCCGGTAGCGGGGATTGGCGGCGTTGGAGGCGGGGATGGCCTGAGCGGGATGGCTCCGGTTGCCGACCAGCACGCCATTGAGCCGGGGTCGGCGGTGAGCGCGGTGCTGGTGCGCGGAGACATGGAGATTGCGGCGACATGCACCGTAACTTATGTTGATCCGACGCAACTGCTGGCCTGCGGGCATCCGATTACACAGTTCGGACCGGTTTCGTTTCCGATGACCAAGGCGGATGTGGTGGCTACGCTGCCCTCGTCGTACAACGCCTTCAAGATCATCAACACGGGAGAGATGATCGGATCGTTCACCGAAGACCGGCAGACGGCGATTCGCGGGCAGTTCGGGCTGGCGGCGCAGATGATTCCGTTGACGATCCATGTGACAGGAGACGGAGGGGCTGAGCACACGCTGCATTTGCAGGTCGTGGACCAGGAGCAGGTGACTCCGGCGGCGGTGCTGGTTTCGGTCTATCAGGGGCTGATGGAGTCGAACGCATACGCGGCGGAAACAACGTACCGGGTGCGCGGGACGGTGGCATTGAAGGGGTATCCGGCGATGCGGCTGGATGCGATGGTGGCACCGTCGGAGGCGGCTCCGGCCAACCTTTTGGCGGCGCTGGTGGTGGGCGAACGATTTGAACAACTGTACGGCAACGCGGCGCGGCGCACGCCGGTGGAGAGCATCGATATTGACGTAGACGCGCTGAGCGGGCGGCGATCGATGCACCTGGAGGATGCGCAGGCGGAGAAGACAGAAGTGCGCGGAGGCGATACGGTTTCGATTGACGCGACTGTGCTTCCGTGGCGCGGCGAGGTGCGGAACGTCCGGATTCCGGTGACGCTGCCGGCGACGCTGCCTGCGGGTGAGGTTCGGCTGCTGGTGAGCAATGGCGAGACGGTTGACCGCCTGATGCAGCCGGATGTCCCCAGCGGGCCGGTCCTGGGTGTGGCGGCGACGATTGCGGGATTGAATAGCCTGCACGCGAGCGACCGGCTGTATGTGACGCTGCTGGCTCCGGAGGCGCAGGCGTCCATGGATGGCCGCACGCTGACGGCCCTGCCGCTGTCGATGGCGAATGTGCTGGAGCCGGGGCGGGCGAACCATCAGGTGACGCTGAACGGCGAGTCGGCGGTGCCTCTGGGGTCCGTGGAGCTGGGTTCTGTGCTGGACGGCGAGCAGGTGATTACGCTGCGGGTGAAGTAGAGGCACAGTGTAGGAAAAAGGGTATAGGGTAGAGAGGAATTTTGATTGTGAGGCGCTTATGACTGCATCTGATTCTTTTCCCAAGCCCGATTCTGCTTCCGGTGATGAGGCTGGGACGCAGGTTTCGCGGCGGAGTTTTCTGGGTGGCTCTGTGGCAGGGGTTGCAGGAGGTATTCTGGGTGCAGCTTCTATGGAATTTCTAGAACCCGAATCGCTTGAGGCACAGACAAATTTGACTCCCGAAGAGTCGCTCCGGCATTTGATGGAAGGCAATGCACGCTTTGCCGCCGATAAGCTGGGCAGCCTGGGGCAGAGCCTGAATATTCTGCGGCACCACACGGTCGATAAACAGGAGCCGTTTGCCTCGGTGCTGTCGTGCTCGGACTCGCGTGTGCCGGTGGAGCTGGTATTCGACCAGACGATCGGGCAGATCTTTGTGGCCCGCGTGGCGGGGAATTTTATGACTCCGGAGATTATCGGCAGCCTAGAGTATGGCGCGTTGGTTCTGGGCACGAAGGTGATTCTGGTGCTGGGCCACGCAAGCTGTGGCGCGGTGAAGGCGACGATGGCGGGAAAACCGGTTCCGGGGCAGATCAGCTCGTTGTTCCCGCACATTCAGCCGGCGGTGGACCGGGCAAACGGCAACCTGGAGACCGCGATCAAGGAAAACGCGAAGATTCAGGCGGAATTGCTGGGGGATTCGTCTCCGGTTCTTTCAGAGCTGGTGAAAGAGGGCAAGCTGAAGATTGTGGCTGGATACTATGACCTGGCTACGGGCAAAGTCTCGCTGCTCTAAAGCTAAAGACGAATCGATTCGATTCGCTTCGCTTCGCCTGTTTTCTATAGGCGCTCGGGGCATGGGCCGGACTTTTCAAGCGCGGCCTTTACCGCATCCTCTTTCTTCGAGCGCCAGGTTTCTTCCGACCACTTTTTGATTTGCGGCGGATCGCTGGATTCGAGCTCCTGATAAACACAGCTCAGGATGCGGTCGAGCGGCTCTTCAACCCAGGTGTTGCCCTGTCCGTGAACGCGGTTTGCGCCCTTTTCCCAGCCACGCGGCGTGAGATGCCATTCAGTCCATTCTTTTCTTATGGCCATTTCAGTCTCCGGTTCCATGGTCAATGGTTTCGATGACATTTTTACTCCAGAAGCAGCTTTGTGGACAATCAAATCATGATTCTTGAGACATTTCCGGTGGGGTTGCTGCAGTGCAACTGCACGCTGCTGGGTGATGAGGCGACGGGCGAGGCCATGGTGATCGATCCAGGCGACAACATTCCGTATATTTTGGATCGCCTGAAAGCGCATGGGCTGACGCTGAAGCAGATTGTGGTGACGCACGCGCATATCGACCATGTGGGCGGGGCTGTGCGGCTGAAGCGGGCTACGGGAGCGCCGGTTCTGCTGAACGAAAACGACCTGCCGTTGTTGAAGATGATGGATGTACAGGCGGGATGGCTGGGGATTGCTCCGCCGGAGGTTGCGACTCCGGACGAGAACGCGTGCGAGGGGCTGGTGGTGGGGATTGCGAGCCACAAGGCCGAGGTGCTGCATACGCCGGGGCACACGCAGGGAAGCATCTGCCTGCATTTTGCGCCGGAGAAACTTTTGTTTGCGGGCGACACGCTGTTTGCCGGGTCCATCGGCAGGACGGATTTGCCGGGCGGCGACGGGCGGCAGATTCTGCGGTCGATCCATGAGCGGCTGATGCCGCTGGCGGATGAGACGCGGGTGATTCCGGGGCACGGCGGCGAGACGACGATTGGCGAGGAGCGGGAAGGGAATCCGTGGCTGCAATCAATGCCGTGAAACCGGAATCTCCATGAGCGGCTCGAATTGCTGTAGAAAGCGCTGAGTTGCTTCCGGGGATTTTCCTAAGCGCACAGTAAATTCACCGGGGCTGAGTTTTTCCATGCAGAGTGAAAATGCGTTTCGCAGAATTAAGGCTTCTACGGCGGACAGGACAATCTCCTGAGGCACGCCGTCAATGCCGTCAATGTATAGATCGTCGAGCTTATTGCATAACAGCTCGACGATCTTTTGCGGCGCGCCCAGCCGTGTATCAAAATCGCTGACACTAAAGCCCGTCAACACCTCATGCAACAGGTTGCCGAGATACGCGACTTGACTCTTTGTAATCAACATAGCTGCCATCGGCGCGAACGGAAGATCGTCGCATACACCTATCTTCTGTGCGGGAGTGATTCCTCTATTGTGCGTCAAGTTAGCTCTGTTGCCACAACTAATGCACGGGCAGGATGAACATTCTTCCGGCTTCCTGGTTGTTGGTCATGCGGATGATGTGCGGTGTGATGACGATGACGAGGTCGGAGAAGTCGTTTTCGGTCTGGTTGTTCGTTGTGGACTGAAAGCCGGGCAGGTCGGTCAGGCCGGGGACTCCGGTGACGGCGCGGGATTGCTGCTTGCTGAGGCTGCTGACGACGAGGGCGCTGGCTCCCTGCTTGAGCGTGGTGATGGTGGAGAATTCCTGATTGTTGAGCACGGGGACGTCATTGAGGCTGGTCCCCTGGAGCGACGTGATTTTGAGCACGAGGTTGAGGGTGACGTCGCGATCCTTCTGGATGTAGGGCTTCATGGTCAGGGTAAGGCCGAGATCCTGGTATTGCACCTGGGGAATGGTCTGGCTGAGTCCGGATTGCAGCGCGGATGCGCTGATGCCGAGGCTGGCGAGAGTGCTGGAGAGTCCGGCGCTGGAAAGGCCGGGAATGCTGAGATTGCTGGAGCCGAAGTTGGAATAGCTGGAGGTGATGATGGGGTAGCGCTCGCCGGCCTTGATGGTGGACTCCTCCTGATTGAGCAGGCGTATGGTGATGTGGTCGATGGTGCGCGTGTCAGAGGAGTTGAGGGCGAGGTTGCCGTTGACGGTGCCGGGGGAGATGCCGGTGAGGGTAAGGCCTCCTCCGAAGTAGGCAAAGGGCTGCGAGAGAATGGAGGACCCGCTGATCTGGCCGGAGGCGAGCAGCGCAAGCGCGATGGCTCCGATGTCGCCGGGGCTGGCTAGGCCGCTGGAGATGATCTGCTGGACGAGGCTGGAGTTCTGCGAGATGACGCTGTTGAGCTCGGACGGGATGTTGAAAACGCTGGTCTGCTGCGGCAATTGCACGCCGAGGTTCAGCGATTTTGTTTTGGCGACGTCGTAAAGACGGACTTCGACCTGAACTTCGCTGCGGCCGTCAAGCATTTCGGAGAGGGTTCCGTTGAGCGCGGCCAGCTCCGGCTGCGGAGCGCGAATGGTGAGCGTGTTGCGGTTTGCCGAGACTGTGGCTTGCTCGGCGTTGAAGACGTTGTGCGCGATGAGGCCCAGGTCGTTGACCGATGCGCTGTCGAGGCCGGGAAGGTAGACGGTTTCTACGGCGAGGCGTTCGAGTCTGGCGCGATTTTCTTTTGTGTCGTCGGCAACGAGGACGCGCCTGGGGTCAAGCGGGACGAAGAAGGTGTTGGTGGCCATGCGGAGCATCTGCGCGGCCTGATCGAAATTGACGTTGCCGGTGTCAAAGCGGATGGCCTGATTTTTTACCGTGACGTCGATGGTGGGCGTGATGCCATAGGAGCCAAGCACCTGGCGCAGCACTTCGCTGGTTGAGGCGCGGAGGCGAAAACTGTGCAGCCGATGCGAAGGGTCGAGGTCCACGGGCGGCGCGATGGATTTGTCGCCGGGATTGATCTGCATGGGGTCAGGCGCGGCTTCGGCGGCGATCTGGTCGATGTGCTGCGCGATCATCGGATTTTTTGGATCGAGGTGGTAGGCGAGGAGCAGGTCGGCCTGGGCTTCTTTGGAGTGGCCGAGCAGATTGGCCTTGTCGGCGGCCTGAATGAGATCGGTTACGTGATGGCCAACGATAATGGTGCGGGCGGCCTGGTATTGCTGGTTGAGAGGATCGAGCTGGGCGGCTTGCGTGAAGTCTGTTTCCGCAGCCGTGTAGTTTTTTTCTTCGAGCGCCTTTGCTCCTTCGAGATAGAGCTTGCGGGCCTTGTCCGCATCGCGTTCGGGTGAGGCTTTTTTTGCCTGCGCGCAGGGCATGAGAGCGGCGATGGCCGCGAGTGCGAAGGCGAATTTGAGATTGCGATTCATCGAGGCTGCACAGTTTCAAGGAGCGCGAGGAGATTGGTGGCGCAGACTTCGGGCTGGTGCTCCAGGAGCTGCTCGAAGCTGTAGTTTCCCGTTGCGACGGCAATGGTGGGCAGGTGATTCGCGCGGGCGGCGTCGATGTCTGCGGGCGTGTCGCCTACAACACAGACGGTGGCGTGGGCTCCGGCGACGACGCGGGCCTTTTGGGCGGCGTGGGCGATCATCCCTGCGCGGACGGGGTAGCGGTCGCTGAAGCCTCCAAAGGCAAACCAGGGGCGCAGGCCGAGAAATTCGACCTTGAGCCAGCCAATGGATTCGAGGTTGCCGGTGGCGAGGCCTATGGCTGCGCCTCTGCCGTGGAGGTACTTGAGGATTTCATCGACGCCGGGCATCTTGTCGATCTTCATTTCGCCGCAGCGCGCGGCGAAGTCTTCGCGCATCTGCTGGAGGATGTTTTCAAGATGCGGCTGCCAGTGTTCGTCGTCGAGCTGAGAGAGGCGGAAGGCGTCACGCAGGATGCCGGGGTCGGTGTTGCCGCTGAGGACTACGCCGTCGAGGGCGAGGTCGCGGCCCAGGACGGTGCGGACGCTGGAGAAAAAGGCCTCGACATGAATGCGGTCGCGGCAGCGCAGCAGCGTGCCGTCGATGTCGAAGAGGTACGCCTTTTGTGCGTCCCAACGGAAACCTTTGCGCACGAAGACGCCGGGCTGAATTTGTATGGATGCCACTCGATCGTTTGCCCCTGTATCCAGCATAAAGCAGGGGCGATGGCTGACCCTCCCGCAAAACCGGGGATGGTCAGCGCGCGACCTGCCTTACGTCAAATACAGGACGTTCGCTGCGGCTGGGACGCTTGAGGCCACGCCGAATTTGCGTGGGATCGATGTGCAGCTCGGCGATGGTGCGGCTGAGCGTGTTGCGGTGCATGCCCAGCTCCTTTGCGGCCTTACACTGGTTTCCCCTGTGATGCGCGAGCACTTCAATGAGGAAGCGCTTTTTGAATTCGCGCACGGCTTCGTCGTACGTGATGCCCCCGTCATGCATTTGGGTCACAAGGCTGTCCAGTTCTCGTTTCACTCAGTTCCTCTTTCTTATGCGCGGGTTTGTCCCGCTTTTGTTATTGCCGTACAAAACTCCGGCAGAGGCAATGCTGTCTTTAGATTCATTGCCGCCGCGGGTTTGAGCCATTGCGGCTCAGAGCTGCGAAGGATGCCCACGCCTTCACGGATACGCTGCTCCAGGCCGCCGGGGGCAAGAATGGAAGCCCGGTGCGCCGCTGTTAGGAAGTACGGCGCGAAGCGCGAATGCCGGAACCAGGGAGAGTTGGGGAAGAAAGCCGCAATCACGAGCGCGGCGATGGTGATCAGCACGAAACCCTTGACGAATCCAAAGAGCGCGCCGAGGAAGCGATCCGCCCATCCCAGCCCGATTGAATGTACCGCCCATCGAATTACCCTCCCCAGAAGACCGGCCAGGAGCATGACTCCCAGCGCGATCAGCAAAAATGACAGCGCCTCGGCTGTCGGTAACGAGTGGACCCATCGCGTGATCCACGGAAGCAGTTTCTGGTAGTTCCAACTGGCGAGCACAAGGCCAAGAATTGCGCCGGCCAGCGAGAAGACTTCCAGGAAGAATCCATTTTTCGCCGCAGAAAGTACTGAGACCAGCAGAACGATCACCATCAGCCAGTCAATAAGCACCATCTACGACAACCTTACAACGACAACGAGGTCCCGGTTAACAGCCGGAAGGCCTCAAGATATTTTTGCTGCGTGCGTGAAACAACCTCGGGGGGGAGAGCTGGGGCTGGGGCTTGCTTGTTCCAATGTATCGTCTCAAGATAGTCGCGGACAAACTGTTTGTCGAATGAAGGCTGCGGGCCTCCGGGCGCGTACTGGTCGCGGGGCCAGAAACGCGAGGAGTCGGGCGTAAGCACTTCGTCGGCGAGGATGATGCCTTCAGCGGCGTTGCCGAATTCAAATTTGGTGTCGGCAAGGATAAGGCCGCGTTGCTCGGCGTAGGCGGATGCTTTCTTATAAATGGCCAGCGTAAGGCTGCGGAGACGCTCGGCGTTGTGCGCGCCGACGCGCGTCACCATTTCGTCAAACGAGATGTTGATGTCGTGCTCGCCGTCCAGGCTTTTGCTGGCGGGCGTAAAGAGCGATTCCGGCAACTGGTCCGACTCGCGCAGGCCGGAAGGCAGGCGGATGCCACAGACCGAGCCGGTGGCCTTGTAGTCCTTCCATCCTGAGCCGGAAAGATAGCCGCGCACGACGCACTCGACAGGGAACATCTGCGCACGCTTGACCAGCATGGAACGGCCCTCGAGCTCGTCACGGTATGCGGCCAGCTCTTTGGGGTATTGGTCTACGTCTGCGGTGATGAGGTGGTTCGGAAGCACGTCCGCAAGGAAGTTGAACCAGAAGAGCGAGAG
>JBARHV010000259.1:0-3972 GCA_049799415.1 Silvibacterium sp. | reverse complement strand
ACATCGTGCAGGTCACCGCAGGCGATATTAGCCCTCAAAGTTCGGCAATATTACCTATTTGAGGATGTTTTGTTCTTTCAGAATATTTCTTTTTCGCGATACCCGGAGGGGGGATGGACGCAAATCTAACGCAAATCAGGGCCTTTTTGACAGTCGCGCGAGTCAAGGGATTCACCCAAGCCGCACCACTCCTCCATCTCTCGCAACCTGCCCTGACGGTGCAGATACGGCAGTTGGAAACCTCGCTAGGAGTCCGTCTGTTCGATAGAAACACGCGGCATGTGGCGCTAACCAGCGCGGGCCGGGACTTGGTACCGAAATTCCAGCGACTCCTCTTGGAATTCGAATCTGTCGTCACAGAGGCTCGAGAGTCGAGCACCAAGAGACAAGGGATTGTGCGATTGGGGTGCCTGCCATCCTTCGCCGCGACTTATCTCCCCGGAGTCATTGCAGCCTTCCGGAAGAATAACCCGCTCATTTCGTTTGTCCTTAGGGATGCGAACGGCAAGCGCATCATCGATATGATTCGAACCGGCGAGGTCGAATTCGGGATTACCGATAGCGAACCAAAGTGGCAGGATCTTGAAGTCACCGAACTGTATCAGGATCAAATGCAGGTGGTCTTTTCGAAATCACACCCGATTGCGAAGTTGAAGCGGATCACAATAAACGACGTCGTGCGCTGGCCGATGGTGCTTTTAGACAACGAAACCAATACACGAAGTTTTCTGGACGCAGCGTTCGAGGGAATGGGCATGTTAATAACCCCGGTTTGCGAAGTGTCCTACACTTCATCGGCGATCGGCATGGTTCGTGCCGGACTCGGCATATCCTTGCTGGGATCTTTGACAGTAAAATCGAACAATTTGCCCTCGACATCGGATCTGCGCTTTCGTCCGATTTACGATCCGAATTTTGTGCGACATCTCGGAATGGCCTGGAAGGCAAAACAATCTCTCTCCCCCGCGTCGGAAGCTTTCACACGCTTGCTTCTCGAATTTGGAAAGAAAGACGGCTGGTTAGAGAGCGTCTAATAAGCAACGTGCGGGACCCGCCATCCAATGCGGAGCAATTTGAACCTTGATGCCTGACGCATCGGGCCATCTAAGTCATAACTGATCCACTCAATGGCTTGAGTCCTTTCAGATCGAAGGAATGATCGAGAAAGTTTCGTCGGCCATCACCCCATTGACGAATGCAAGGGGTTCGGAATTCAGCTCAAGAGATTCTCAGGATTGATTGCTGCCATGCGATGAACCTCTTCCGCCGCGAACCCCGCATCGAGCAGCCTTTGCGCGAATGTTCCAAAGCACTCTGTGACGGGAGGGTTCACCAACTGGCCGGAATCGGTGGACAGCACCGAATGCTCATAGCCCACCGAGCGAATGTTAGCAATAACTGTTTTCCACGATGCTTTCCCTAAGTACATCGTTGTATAACAATGCTCGATCAAGGCTCCCATTGATACCAGCTCGGCCTGCTCGGATGCGGAGAGATTTTGGGATGGGAACTCGGCGTGCGTGATCAAGATCTTGCGCACCCCATGTTCTCGGGCGGCGGCCACCAGCTTGTAGATCTCATGGCGTCCCAAGTGGCCAGTGGCGAGTATCATTTCATGGCGAGCGATAAGGTCGAGGCACGCGTGGACCGTCTTCGTGATACCTCCGCTCTCATCCAACACAGTTATCGGAGGCGGATAAATATCGATCGCGGCCAGTTCGCGCTGGATCTTGGCCCAGAAGGGAAGTTTTTCATTGCCGCCCTCTGCCCGCCCCGCGGTTTCGTTCTTGGCATCCACTGTAGGCATCCAGATGATCTTGCATCCGCCACGCCCGGCGATCTCGACAGCCAGAGGATTGAGGCCGCCGATGCTGTGGTTGAGCACCATCCCGCCATACACTGCCGCGCCGGGCACTGCTTTTGAAACAACACGAGCCCGCTCCACCGTCGAGAGGTAATGCGACTTGAGCACAAAGCCGCGCAAGTTCTTCGACAGAAAATCTCTGGCCAGGTCGATGTCGTCGATACGCCTCTCGATGATGTCGGGAGCTACATGCACGTGCAAGTCGTAGGCGTTCTCGAGCACTTTCCATGCCTTGTCTGAGATGGATGCTTCTGCGATCACAGGAAGTTCGCTCATCGAGGATCTCCGTAAATGGGTGAGGTGCGGATGAAGCCAGAAAGGCGATCGGGCGTGGAGGACAAAGTCCCTCTGTCAAGTAGGCCTCTCTCCAGGATGCTCGTGGATTCCGGGTCCCCACAGGCCCACGGCAGCGGCAAGAGAGAACCAGCAGAGCGCGATGTAGAGAAACACGCTGGTATATCCGAAATGGCTGTAGATGGCGACGATAATGAGCGGTCCGAAGACATTGACCAGCCGAGCTATTCCGTAGGCCAGTCCTGTCGCCGAATTTCGAACTTCCGTGGGGAAATGCTCGGCAGTGTAGGAATACAACAGTGGTGTGAAGGTATGGGTGAAGATTTCTACGAACGCGCCGAATAAGATGATTGTCGCGATCTTGAAAGTGGTTCCATAGAGGATGCCCGAGATGGCAATCAATACCGCGACAATCGCGACCAACCACTTACGGTCCCAGCGGTCCGAGACCATTCCCGCCAGAAGCGCTCCCGGCACTGCGGCGAGCGACATCGCCGAAGACCACGTCAGAGACTTGACCAGCGAGAACCCGTGCGCCACTAGCAGCGTTGGCACCCAGAGCGTAAAGCCATAGAACCCCAGGGTGAAGCAGGTCCAGGCAAAAATGATTAATGCAGTTCGCGATCTGTAGCACTTGGAAAACAGCACCGTATAGCGCTTGCCGCTCGGTGCGATGATTGGCTCGATTTCCAGAGCCGGCGGAAGCGCTGCTTCCGCGCTGACCTTTGCCTCGATGCGGTCGAGAATGGCGTCGGCTTCGCCGAGGCGTCCTTGGCTCTCATGCCACAGCGGCGACTCATCTATCGAGCGCGCAAGAAAAGCGAAAAGAATACCCAGCGAGCCCCACACGAAGACCAATCTCCATCCCCACGAAGCGGACACCACGCAGAAGCGAGCGACATAAGCTGTGGCGGGAATGCCGCACAGCCCGATCGCCATTATCCAGCCTTGATAGGCGCCGCGAACCCTGGACGGGAACATCTCGCAGATAAAGGTAATTCCGACTACGTTCATCGCCGCGATGCCGACCCCGGTGAACAAGCGTGTGAAAAACAGGCTCGTCGGGTCCCACGCGCACGCATTCAGCAGAGAGAAGCAAGCGTACCAGAATGTTGTTAAGAGGAGCGCTTTCTTGCGTCCGAACCGGTCGGAAAAATAGCCACCGAGCGTGGCACCGAAACACATGCCGATGAAGGTGGAGGAGGTAAGATACCCGATTATCGAAAGCGGCAGGTGCCAGGATTTCATGATGGCTGGCGCAGCAAAGGAAAGCGTATTGATATCGGCCAGGTCGAAGAAAAACAGGAACCCCAACAGCCATGTGAGCTTTCGATGGTACGAGGTAATCGGCATTCTGCCCATTCGCGCCGCTACGGAGACTCTAGAGATCGACATCGAATGCACCGGTTCACCTTTGCCGTTTCTGGCCCGACTGTTTAGCCACATTTTTGAATCTGAAGTCTTGATGGCGAAAGGCGCCGATTCGCTTGCGATTCCGAAGACGTTGGCCCGCCGAAGTTGAGTGGGCGTTGGTCTAACTACTGGAGGCTCGCGGCATTCTTGGCGAGGGCGGGAGCCACTTCAGCTCCGACGGCGAAATCGTATCCAACTGATGTAGGAGTTTCGCGAATGACGTTACCTGATCGTGCATCAACGTCTTGCTCAACTTGCTCATGCAACCGTCGGGGGCGACGATGTTCAGATAATTTGGACCGGGGAAGTATCCCAACGTCGGCATTCCAGTCGCAGCCAGCGCGCCTCCGAGGCCCAGGAAGCGCACTTTCGGATTCGGTTCTACGACGGCAGCGCGATGG